>JBKKAQ010000085.1:0-6728 GCA_046714555.1 Sphingomicrobium sp.
CGGCCCTTGCCGGTCAGCTCGCAAACGCGCGACATTTGACATACCTTGGCTGGACAGGCGCAATCGCCCGGAAAGCGGGCCCGATACCGGCTGGGCGCTTGTCCGTCAACCGCAATGGCCAACGCAACCCCTGTCGCGGAAGGGCGTTGAGCGAGCAGGCCATAATCCCGGAGACGTCCGATGCGCGCGATTTTCATCATCCTGATCCTCGCCGTGGTTGCACTGATCGCGGCGGTCGCGACCGGCCTGATCGACTTTTCGCAGACCCGCGACGCACAGATCCCGAGCGTTTCGGCCGACCGCAACGGGGTCACCGCGACCGGCGGACAGGCCCCGGTGTTCGATGTCGAAACCGGATCGGTCGGGATCGGCAGCCGAAGCACCGATGTCGCGGTTCCGGTGGTCCGGGTCGAACCGGGCTCGCGAAGAGTCAATGTCCCGGTGATCGAGGTCCGCCCGCCGGATGGCGCGGGGCAGCCCGCCGCCGGACCCGCCACCGCGACCACCGACGCGACCAATTAAGGCAGCGCCCGATGACGGCAGCGCGCCGCTGGCGTGGCGCAGCGCGGCGATGAGTTTCCCACTCCCGCTGCCGATGCGCCGGGCGCTCGACCTCGCCGCCGAGGCCTCGGCCGCCGGCGAGGTTCCTGTCGGGGCAGTGGTCACTCGCGGCGACGAAATCATCGCCGAGGCGCGCAACGCGATGCGCGGGACGATCGACCCCACCGCGCATGCCGAGATCGTCGCTCTGCGCCACGCCGCGACCCATCTCGGCACCGCCCGGCTCGACGATTGCACCTTGTGGGTGACCCTCGAGCCGTGCGCGATGTGCGCGGGGGCGATCGTTCTCGCGCGGATCGAGGCGCTGCGCTTCGCCGCCGAGGATCCGAAGGGAGGGGCGGTGATCCACGGCGCGCGGATTTTCGCCCAGCCGACCTGCCATCACCATCCCGACGTGATGGGCGGGATCGGCGAGGCCGAAGCCGCCGCGCAGCTGAGAGATTTTTTCGCGCAACGAAGATGAGGGGTCTTTCGCTTGGTAAAGACCGCACCGGGAGTCTTTTTGTTTCTCTAGCGCCAGGCGACAACAAAGACCCTCACGCAACAAAAAGGGGCGCGAACGACGCCCCTTCGTGATCCGATCGCCGGCGCTATCAGTAACCAGGCTGGTTGTTGGTTATCGGAACGACCTTGATCTCGACCCGGCGGTTGGCGGCGCGGCCCATTTCGGTGTTGTTGTCGGCGATCGGAGCGCTTTCGCCATATCCGCGGGTCGCGATCCGCGCCGGTGCGACCCCGCGCGAGGAAAGATAGGAGGCGACCGACTGCGCCCGGCGCTCCGACAGGGCCTGGTTATAGGCGTCCGACCCGGTCCAATCGGTATGACCGAGAACGTCGATATAGGTCTGGTTGTAGGTGCTCAAGGTTTGCGCGACTTCGTTGAGCGTGGCCTGGAACTGCGGCTGGATGACCGAACTGTCGACCGGGAAGGTGATCCCCGAGGGCATCCGAAGGACGATGTCGTTGCCCTGGCGGATGACGTCGACCCCGGTTCCGGCGGTCTGGCGGCGAAGATCGCGTTCCTGCTTGTCCATATAGGCCCCGACCGCTCCGCCGGCGATCGCGCCGATGCCCGCGCCGAGGATCTTTTCGGTGCGGTCGCTTCGTCCGCCGACAAGGTCGCCCAGCAGATAGCCCCCGACGAGACCGCCGAGCGCTCCGATCGCGGTGCGCGAAACCCGCTGGTTGCCGGTTTCGGGGTTGGTCGTGCAGGCGGTGGTGGTGACCAGCGCGCCGGCGATGGCGAGCACGGTCAGATTGCGGAAAGCACGCATACGAAATTCTCCATTGATGAATTGTTATCGGTCGAAACCTGCGGGAAGCGCCGATGGTTCCGTGGGTGAATCGATTCGGCGCGCTTGTCGTTGGGGGAATTTCGCGGCAAGGACCCTCGACGCCATGAGCGAAACCCTCCTTCCCTTTCCCTGGCCCGACCTCGTCCTGATCCTGGCGCTGATCTTCGTCAACGGGCTGTTGTCGATGAGCGAGCTTGCTTTGGTCTCGTCGCGCGAGGCGCGGCTCAAAGCGCTCGCCAAGAGCGGCAGCCGCGGCGCGCGGGCGGCGCTGGCGCTGTCGGCCGATCCGGGTCGGTTCCTGTCGACGGTGCAGATCGGGATCACTCTGATCGGAATTCTCGCCGGCGCCTATTCGGGGGCAAGCCTTGGCGAACCCGTGTCGCAACGGATCGCTCGGCTGGGAATCGACTCCGAAACGGCGCACACTCTCGGCTTCGGGCTGGTGATCTTCGTCACCACCTTCGCCTCGCTGGTGATCGGAGAGCTGGTCCCCAAGCAGTTCGCGCTGCGCTCGCCCGAACCGATCGCTGCGTTCGTCGCCCGGCCGATGGGCTGGCTGTCAAAGGCTACCGCCCCCCTGGTCTGGCTGCTCGACCAGACCAGCAAGTTGATCTTCCGCGTGCTCGGGCTCAATCGCGAATCGAAGGCGACGGTCACCGCCGAGGAACTTCACCTGGTCGTCGCCGAGGCGCAGACCGCCGGAGTGCTCGAGGAAAGCGAGCGCGCGATCATCTCGGGGATCGTGCGGCTCGCCGACCGCCCGGTGCGCGAGGTGATGACTCCGCGGACCGAGGTCGACTGGCTCGATATCGACTGCGGCCGCGAGGACATCCGCCAAGCGCTCGCCAAGACCCCGCACAGCCGCCTGCCGATCGCCGAAGGCTCGGTCGACAATATTGTCGGGGTGGTCCAGGCGCGCGATCTGCTCATCGCCCTGCTCGAGGGTCAAGAGCTCGACCTTCGAGCGCTCGCCCGCAAGGCTCCGGTAATCCCCGACCTGATGGACGCGATGGACGCGCTCGCGGTGCTGCGCGGGGCCGATGTTCCGCTCGCCTTGGTCCATGACGAATATGGCCATCTCGACGGGATCGTCACTCCGGGAAGCATCATCGCCGCGCTCGCCGGGGCGTTCGCCCACGACATGCACGACGACGACGACCCGCCTCTGATCGAGCGCGACGACGGCAGCTGGCTGGTCTCGGGAGCGGCGAGCGCCGATCTGCTGCCCGACCGGCTGGGGATCAATCTGCCCGGCGAACGCGACTATGCCACCGTAGCGGGATTCGCCTTGTCGGTTATCCGCCATATCCCCGAAACCGGCGAGAAATTCCGGCACGACGGCTGGACCTTCGAGGTGGTCGACATGGACGGACGCAAGATCGACAAGCTCATCGCCACGCGCTCGTCACGGCGCAAGGCCGAGGATGCGGAGAGGGAGGCAAGCGCGTAGCGGTTGCGTTCTTGTTGCTCGCTGACGCTCGAGCCAGCGGGCCGGTGCGGGCTTACCAACAAAGACTTCGGCGGCTCTAAAGCTTGCCGAACCTCTGTTCGAACCCGTCTTCGTCGCCGCGCGCAAGATAGTCGGCCTGGGCGACGACCCGGTCGCGGGTGATGCGTCCGCGGAAGGCGCCGAGACCCGCTTCGATCCGTTCGACCTCGGCCTCGGACAATCGCGCGAGCTGTTCGAAACGGATGATCCCCGCCTGATTGAGCATCGCCGCGAGCTTGGGCCCGACTCCCTTCAACCGCTCGAGATTGTCGGGCGGTCCCGACGCCCCGGGCAATTGATCGTGGACGTGCAATCCGAGGATCTGCCCGGCGACATCGCTCGCCGCCGCCGCCGAGGCCGATCCGAGCCCTCCGCCTTCGCCGCGCCTCGGTACCGCGGGCATGTGCGGGCGAAGCGGAGTCTGATCGCTCAGGCGAACCCGCTGGCGCGGTCGAAACAGCAGATAACCGGTGACGAGCCCGATCATCAAAGCGACGATCAGGACCGGCCAATAGGCTCCGAAAACCTCCACCATTGCCCCTCCTCCTTAGAATCGATCGCGCCGCCGGTGCAGCGCAACCAGATAAGCGAGCACCAGCCCGATGACAAAAGCCGCCAGCGCGAGCAGTTCGGCCTCGATCCACAAGGGCAATCTCATCGCGCATCCTCCGCCGGAAGCCAGGCCGCGTCCCAGCCGACCGCATCGACCCCGGGAAGCGCGCCCATGATCCGCACCAGCTCGCTCCGCTGGAAATCATCGGCCGGCCCCGACAACACCAGCGTCCGGCGGAGCGGATTGCGCTGGAGCTTGGCGTTCACCTGCACCATTTCCTGCCGGTCGAGCTCGGCGCGAGCGATCTTTTCGATGGCAGTGGCAAGCCGGTCGCCGGCACCCGCGGGGCCGTGATAGATTGCGGTCGCTCCAAGCGTCGACGCGATTCCGAGCGCCAGAATGCCTACCCGCCCGATCATGCCATCCGCTCCAGCTCGCGCCAGCCGATGTCGCGGCGGTGAAAACCGTCGGCGAAGTCGATCGTCGCAACACCCCGATAGGCGCGCTCGCGGGCTTCGTGAAAATTATCGCCGGTCGCGGTTACTGCAAGCACTCGTCCTCCCCTGGCAATCAATCGACCGTCATCCTCGGCGGTTCCCGAATGGAACACCAGCGCGCCTTGCGCCTCGGCCTCGGCGATCCCTTTTATCACTCCCCCGCTCGCCGGGCTTGCCGGATAACCGCGCGCCGCGACCACTACCGTCATCGCGGTGCTGGGCGAAAGCGCGGGCGTCTCGATCTCGCTCAGCTTGCCGCTCGCCACCGCCATCAGTAATTGGGCGAAATCCCCCTGGATTCGCGGCATGATCGCCTCGCATTCGGGATCGCCGAAGCGGGCATTATATTCGATCAGCTTGGGCCCCTCGGCGGTCAGCATCAAGCCCGCGAACAGCACTCCCGAAAAAGGCGTCCCGGCGGCGGCCATCGCCCGTGCGGTCGGAGCGACAATCCGCTCCATCGCCTCGCGCTCGAGCGCCGGGGTGAGCACGCTCGCCGGGCTATACGCCCCCATCCCGCCGGTGTTGGGGCCGGTGTCGCCTTCGCCGACGCGCTTGTGGTCCTGCGCCGAAGCAAGCGCGACGGTATGCGTCCCGTCGACCAGAGCGAACAGGCTCGCTTCCTCGCCGTCGAGAAATTCCTCGATGACCATCGCCCCGTTGCCCGCGCGGGCGATCGCCGCTTCGGCCTCGGCGCGGCTCATCGCCACCGTCACGCCCTTGCCCGCGGCCAGCCCGTCAGCCTTGATCACCACCGGGATCGCGAAGCGATCGAGCGCTTCGATTCCCGCTGCGGCGGTTCCGACCCGGACATAGGCCGCGGTCGGGATATTGTGAGCAGCGCACAGATCCTTGGTGAATCCTTTCGATCCTTCGAGCCGGGCGGCGTTGGCGTTGGGCCCGAACACCACGATCCCGGCCGCGCGCAAGGCATCCCCGACCCCCGCGACGAGCGGCGCCTCGGGTCCGATCACCACCAGATCGATCGCCCGTTCGAGCGCCAGTTCGACAACCGCCGCGGGATCGCACGGATCTGCCGCGACGCACTCCCCCCAGCGCGCGATCCCCGGATTGCCCGGAGCGCAGAGCAGTTGTCCGACGCTTGGCGATTGCCTTAAGCGCCATGCCAGCGCATCCTCGCGCCCGCCCGATCCCAACAGCAGGATATCCATGCCTCTCCCCGACCCCAGCCAGCCTTCGGGCCGTCCCGGACTGTTAGCCGACACCCCCGAGGGCGACAATGCACCCCCGCTGACGGTCAGCGAATTGTCGGGCGCGTTGAAGCGCACGGTCGAAACCAGCTTTGGCCATGTCCGGGTACGCGGCGAAATTTCGGGCTTCAAGCGCCACGCCTCGGGGCATCTTTATTTCACGCTCAAGGACGATCGCGCGTGCATCGACGCGGTGATCTGGCGCGGCGGAGCCACGGCGCTCGCCTTCCGCCCCGAAGACGGCGCCGAAGTAATCGCCACCGGCAAGCTCACGACCTACCCCGGCCGCTCGAAATATCAGCTGGTGATCGAGCGGATGGAGCTTGCCGGGGAGGGGGCGCTGATGGCGCTGCTCGACAAGCGCCGCCGCGCGCTCGCCGCCGAAGGGCTGTTCGATCGGGCGCGCAAGCGCAAGCTGCCGTTCCTGCCGCGAGTGATCGGGGTGGTCACATCGCCGACCGGAGCGGTGATCCGCGACATCCTCCACCGGCTCGAGGACCGCTGCCCGACCCATGTCATCGTCTGGCCGGTTCCGGTCCAGGGCGAGGGCGCCGCGGCCAAAGTCGCCGGGGCGATCCGCGGCTTCGGAGCGCTTGTGCCCGGCGGTCCGGTGCCTCGCCCCGACCTGATCATCGTCGCTCGCGGCGGAGGATCGATCGAGGATCTGTGGGCGTTCAACGAGGAAGAAGTGGTCCGCGCCGCCGCCCAATCGCCGATTCCGCTGATTTCGGCGGTCGGGCACGAAACCGACACTACCTTGATCGACCATGCCGCCGATCTTCGCGCGCCGACACCGACCGCCGCCGCCGAGCTCGCGGTCCCGGTCCGGCTCGACCTGCTCGAAGCGCTTGCCGCGCTGAGCGCGAGGAGCGCGCGCTGCCTCAACCGCGGAGTCGAGCGCGCCGCCGAGCGGCTGGTCCTCAACGCGCAGCGCTGGCCCGAACCGGCGGGACTGCTCGCCCCGCTCCGCCAAAGGCTCGACGACAGCAGCGACCGACTGCCGCGAGCGCTCGGCGCGCGCGCTGGTCATGCCCGCGCCGATTATAATGCAATCGCGCCGCGGCTTCGCGGCGAACTTGTCACGGACGGGATCGCGCGCTCGGGAGAGCGGCTCGCCGCGCT
>JBKKAQ010000086.1:0-5847 GCA_046714555.1 Sphingomicrobium sp.
TTTTCGGCGCTGCTCGCCGCGGGCGAATTGAAGCCCGATCCCGACCAGGCCGCCGCCGTTGCAGCGCTCGACCGTTTCGCAATCTCAATTGCCTCCCGCGGCGGTCTGTTCAACCGGCTGTTCGGCAAGCCCGCGGCAAGGGCCGCCGGGGTCTATCTGTGGGGCGGGGTCGGGCGCGGCAAGTCGATGCTGATGGACCTCGCCTTCGCCACCATTCAGCTCGACCCGAAGCGGCGGACCCACTTCGCCCCGTTCATGCTCGACGTCCACCAGCGGCTCCGCGCCGCCCGGGCGACCGAGCAGGGCGACCCGGTGATCGCGGTCGCCAAGGACATCGCCGCCGAGGTCCGCTTCCTCGCCTTCGACGAGATGATGATCACCAACAGCGCCGACGCGATGATCCTCTCGCGCCTGTTCACCGCCTTGCTCGAACAGGGGGTTGCGGTGGTCACCACCTCCAACCGTCCGCCGCGCGATCTCTACAAGGACGGGCTCAACCGCGAGTTGTTCCTTCCCTTCATTGCGCTGATCGAGGCGCGGCTCGAAGTGGTCGCTCTCAACGGCCCGACCGACTATCGCCTCGACCGCCTGTCGGGGGTCGAAACCTGGCATGTCCCCAACGGCCCGGCCGCCACCGCCGCGCTCAGCGAGGCTTTTTTCCGGCTGACCGATTATCCGGTCGAGGACCGCGCCAATGTCCCGAGCGAGGAACTCGACGTCGGCGGCGGGCGCAGCTTGGACGTACCCAAGAGCCTCAAGGGAGTCGCGGTCTTCTCGTTCAAGCGATTGTGCGGCGAGGCTCGCGGCGCAGCCGACTATCTCGCCATCGCCCAGCGCTTCCATACCGTGATCATCGTCGGAATTCCGGTGATGAGCCGCGAAAATCGCAACGAGGCGGCGCGCTTCGTCACTCTGGTCGACGCGCTTTACGAACATAAGGTCAAACTGCTCGCCGCCGCAGACGCCGAGCCCGCCGGGCTCTACCCCGCGGGCGACGGCCGCTTCGAATTCGAACGCACCGTCAGCCGCCTCGAGGAAATGCACAGCGCCGACTATCTTGCCGAAGGCCACGGCGCCGCCTAGCGATGGCCACGCTCGCTGCCCCGCAAGGCTTTTCCGAACAATGAGCGGAGACGAGCGCGGAACGTGGAGGCCTTTTGGATGAAGCCCAGCGACTGGCGCATACTCTGACTGCCCTTGCGTACATCGCTGCCGCGCTAGCCGAGATCGCCGGCTGCTTTGCGTTCTGGGCGTGGCTTCGCCTCGAAAAATCCCCGATGTGGCTGGTGCCGGGCATGACCGCGCTGGCGCTGTTCGCCTATCTTTTGACGCTCGTGGAGGCTGAACACGCCGGGCGAACCTATGCGGCGTATGGCGGTGTCTATATCAGCGCGGCGATCGGATGGCTGTGGATCATCGAAGGCGCGAAGCCCGACAGGTGGGATTTGATCGGCGCGGCAATCTGCCTTGGGGGGGCCGCGATCATTTTGTTCGGGCCCCGCGCCGGCTAGCTTGCTTGCATCGATACCCTCACCCAAAAGAAGGCCGCGCGGGTTTCCCTGCGCGGCCTCGATTCCAACTCAAGTGGAACCCTACAGGATCAACGATATCACCCGGCGGACCAAGCTGGTCGCCGGATCGACCTCATAGAGATAATTATCGCGATGGATGTAGCGATAATCATCGTCGAGATCATAGTCGTCGTAATATTGCGACGGGAGGTCCCCGTACGGCGTGTAATAGCGATACCCGTAGGGGATCCGCTGCCCTTGGGCGAACTGGCGCTTGGCCTGTCCCGGCGGAAGGCAGCCATTATTCTTTTTGGCGAGCCCCGGCGGGCAGTCGTTCACCCCATAATTTGGGCTGCCGTAGCGGTTGGTGCTGTAGCGATAGCCTTCGCGCCGATCGTCGACCCCGTTGCGGTTGCGGTCGATCCAGCGTTCGCGCCAGTCGGCGACCCCGTTGCGGTTGACATCGACCAGCCTGCGCTCGCGATAATCGAGGATTCCATTGCCGTTGAGATCGGCACGCGCACGCTCGCGATAGTCGGGAACACCATTGCGGTTGCTATCGTGGGTCCGCATTCCTTCGCCATGCTTGGGTTTGGCTGCCACCGGTGCGGCAGCCACGAGCGCAGCGGCGCCCGCTAACAGAAACAGCTTGATCATAATTATTCCTTACTCGGTCACTCGGACGACAATTTTCATCTCCGTCCAGAACCGATAAAACGAACGGATACGAAGCACGGTTCCTTTCTTGCTCCTTGATGAACAGGGCCGATTGCAGCGTGACGGTTGCCCCTAGCCGAAGCTGCGGCTAAGCGGGCGCCGCTGATTGCCCCGCCGACGAGCGCTTGCTCCGACCGGCTCGAACGAATTACCGTCAACGAAAGGTTTGATGCCCCATGGCTCGAAGCAAGATCGCGCTGATCGGCGCAGGGATGATCGGCGGGACGCTGGCCCATTTGGCGGCGATGCGCGAGCTCGGCGACATTGTCCTGTTCGACATCGCCGAGGGCATTCCGCAGGGCAAAGCGCTCGATATCGCGCAGGCCGCTCCGGTCGACGGGTTTGATGTCGCGCTCAAGGGCAGCTCGGACTATTCCGACATCGCCGGGGCCGACGTGTGCATCGTCACCGCCGGGATCGCTCGCAAGCCCGGGATGAGCCGCGACGACCTGCTCGGTATCAATCTGAAGGTGATGAAGTCGGTCGGCGTGGGGATCAAGGCCAACGCTCCCGACAGCTTCGTCATCTGCATCACCAATCCCCTCGACGCGATGGTCTGGGCGTTGCGCGAATTTTCCGGGCTTCCCCACGAAAGGGTGGTCGGAATGGCCGGGGTGCTCGATTCGGCGCGCTTCCGCCATTTTCTCGCCGACGAGTTCAAGGTCTCGGTCGAGGACGTCACTGCCTTCGTGCTCGGCGGGCATGGCGACACGATGGTCCCGGTGGTCGCTTATTCGACCGTCGCGGGCATCCCCATCCCCGACCTCATCAAGATGGGCTGGTCGACCAAGGAACGGATCGACGCCATCGTCCAGCGCACCCGCAGCGGCGGCGGCGAGATCGTCGGGCTATTGAAGACCGGAAGCGCCTTCTACGCCCCCGCGACGAGCGCGATCATGATGGCCGAGAGCTTCCTCAAGGACAAGAAGCGGGTCCTCCCCGCCGCCGCCAACCTCACCGGCCAATATGGCGTCGACAACCTCTACGTCGGGGTGCCGGTGGTGATCGGCGCGGGCGGGGTCGAGCGGATCGTCGAGATCGCGCTCGACGACGAAGCGCAAAGGAATTTCACCTTGAGCGTCGACGCGGTCAGGGAATTGCTGGTCGCCTGCATCGCGATCGACGGGAGTCTCGGATGAGCATCCTGATCGACCGCAATACCAAGGTGATCACGCAAGGCATGACCGGCGAAACCGCTACCTTCCACACGAGCCAGGCGCTCGACTACGGCACCCGGATGGTCGGCGGGGTCACTCCGGGCAAGGGCGGGACCACGCACATCGGCCTGCCCGTATTCGACACCGTCGCCCAGGCGGTCGCCGAAACCGGCGCGACCGCGAGCGTGATCTACGTCCCGCCGCCGTTCGCCGCCGATTCGATCCTCGAGGCGATCGACGCCGAGGTTGGGCTGATCGTCACCATCACCGAAGGCATTCCGGTGCTCGACATGGTCAAGGTCAAGCGCGCTCTGTCGGGCTCCAGGTCGCGGCTGATCGGCCCCAATTGCCCCGGAGTCCTCACCCCCGACGAATGCAAGATCGGGATCATGCCCGGCTCGATCTTCAAGAAGGGCAGCGTCGGCGTCGTCTCGCGCTCGGGCACCCTGACTTACGAAGCGGTGTTCCAGACCACCACCGAAGGGCTCGGCCAGACCACCGCGGTCGGGATCGGCGGCGACCCGGTCAACGGTACGAATTTCATCGACGTGCTCGAACTGTTCATGGCCGACAATGACACCCGCTCGATCATCATGATCGGCGAAATCGGCGGATCGGCCGAGGAAGACGCCGCGCTATTCATCGCCGACGAGGCGAAACGCGGACGCAAGAAGCCGATGGTCGGGTTCATCGCCGGGCTGACCGCTCCGCCGGGACGCCGGATGGGCCATGCAGGCGCGATCGTCGCCGGTGGCAAGGGCGGCGCAGAAGACAAGATCGCGGCGATGGAAGCGGCTGGCATTCGGGTCAGCCCAAGCCCATCCGAACTTGGCCGCACGCTTTCGGAGCTGCTGAAGGGTTGATCGAATGGACGGGGTCACGGTGACAAGCGAAGGGCCAAGCTGGCAACGTTCCGGCTGGCCGCTGGCTGAGCTCGACGAGGTCAATTCGGCGCTCGACCCGACGCAAGCGAGCCTCGCCACCCTCGCCTCGGCCGCCGCCGAGCGCTCCGCAGCCGCCGGGGCGAGCCCCGACGCGGTGCGCCGCGCGGCCCATGATTCGATCCGCGCGATGATGCTGATCCGCACCTATCGGGTGCGCGGCCATCTCGCCGCAAAGCTCGATCCGCTCGGCCTCTCGCACCACGACTTGCCGGTCGAACTGACCCCGGCCTATCACGGTTTCGACAATTCGGAGCTCGACCATCCGATCTGGCTCGGCGGGATAATGGGCTTCGACCAAACCAGCATCCGCGAGCTGGTCGAATGCCTCCAAGGCAATTATTGCGGGCCGATCGGGCTCGAATTCATGCATATCAACGATAATGAGGAACGCCGTTTCCTCCAGGACCGGATGGAGGGCAAGGACGCTTCGATCAGCTTCACCCCCGAAGGCAAGCAGTCGATCCTCGCCAAGGTCATCGAGGGCGAGCAATGGGAGAAATTCCTCGCCCGCAAATATGTCGGGACCAAGCGCTTCGGGCTCGACGGCGGCGAAAGCGCGATCCCGGCGCTCGAAAGCGTGATCAAATATGGCGGCCAGTATGGCGTGACCGAGGTCGCGGTCGGAATGTCGCACCGCGGCCGGCTCAACGTCCTCGCCAATGTCATGGGCAAGCCCTATCGAGCGATCTTCAACGAATTCGCCGGCGGAGCGTCCAACCCGGCCGATGTCGGCGGCTCGGGCGACGTCAAATATCATCTCGGGACGTCCTCCGACCGCGAATTCGACGGCAACAAGGTCCATCTCTCGCTGGTCGCCAACCCCAGCCATCTCGAAGCGGTCGACCCGGTCGTGCTGGGCAAAGCGCGCGCGGTGATGACCGTGCGCGGGGACAGGCATGGCAAGACCGTGCTTCCGATCCTGCTTCACGGCGACGCCGCCTTCGCCGGCCAGGGGATCGTCGCCGAATGCTTCGGTTTTTCGGGCCTCCCCGGCTACGGCACCGGCGGGACGATCCATTTCGTCATCAACAACCAGGACGGCTTCACCACCAGCCCACAGTTCGGCCGCTCGTCGCCTTACCCGTCGGACATAGCCAAATCGGTCCAGGCGCCAATTCTCCACGTCAATGGCGACGATCCGGAAGCGGTGACCTTCTGTTGCAAGCTGGCGATTGAATATCGCCAGTGCTTTAACCGCGACATCGTCATCGACATGTGGTGCTACCGCCGTTTCGGGCACAATGAGGGCGACGAGCCGAGCTTCACCCAGCCGTTGATGTATGCCGAGATCGCGCGGCATCCGCCGATCAGCACCCTCTACGCCGCGCGATTGATCGAAGAAGGCGTGATCGACGCCGCCTGGGTCGAGGCGCGCACCACCAAATTCACCGCCTTGCTCGAAGACGAATTCACCGCCGGCGCAACCTATTTGCCCAACCAGGCCGACTGGTTCGCGGGCCGCTGGGCTGGGCTGGGCAAGCCGGGCGAACCGGTCGATGCGCGGCGCAACGTCAACAC
>JBKKAQ010000087.1:0-3633 GCA_046714555.1 Sphingomicrobium sp.
CGCAACGACCATCGAAATCCTGACACCCGACTTTCGCAACAAGAGCGAAACCGCGGTTTCGGCGATCATCGAAGCCGGGCCCGACGTCTACAACCACAATCTCGAGACCGTTCCGCGGCTTTACCCGACGATCCGGCCGGGGGCCCGCTATTACGCGTCGCTGCGTTTGCTCGAAAGCGTCAAGCGCCAGGCGGCGCACATCTTCACCAAGTCGGGGGTGATGGTCGGGCTTGGCGAGCAGCGGCTCGAAGTTCATCAGGTGATGGACGACATGCGCTCGGCGGGGATCGATTTCCTGACGATGGGTCAATATCTCCAGCCGACCCCGCGCCATGCCGATGTCGAGGAGTTCGTCACACCGGCGGCGTTCAACGCTTATGCGGCGATTGCCCGGGCCAAGGGCTTCCTGCTGGTCGCGGCCTCGCCACTGACGCGGTCGAGCTATCATGCCGGCGACGACTTCAGGGCGATGCAGACCGCGCGAGCGGCTCAGCTTGCCCGAGCTTGACCGTGAATGCCCCGTCATAGCGAGACCAGGCAGCTCCCTTACCGGCCCGACCAGATGTTCGAACTCGTCGCCGACATCGAGCGCTACGACGAGTTCCTGCCGTGGGTCGTCGCGGTCCGGATGCGCTCGTCGACCGAAGGTGAATCGATCGCCGACGTGGTCGCCGGTTTCCATGCTTTCAAGGAACGGTTCACCAGCCGGGTGACCAAGCAGCGGCCCGAACGGATCTGCGTCGATTATATCGAAGGCCCGCTCAAATATCTCAAGAACGAGTGGCGCTTCGAACCCGCTCCGGGGGGCGGGACCATCGTCCATTTCTCGGTCGACTTCGCGTTTCGATCGCGGCTGTTCGAAAGTTTAGCCGGGCAGATGTTCGATCGAGCGCTGCGGCGAATGACCGGGGCCTTCGAACAGCGCGCCGCGGCGCTCTACGGCATCAGCAAATCGAGCGCGCAAAGCGCCGCCTGAAGCCTCACTCCGCTGCGACTTTGGGCCTCGAAAAACTTCTGGTCCGCGACCACCTTCGCCGCATCGGCGCCACGTTCGGCAAGCGCGAAAACAACCGTCCCGACGGGCTTGGACGACGATCCGCCGTCCGGACCGGCGACCCCGGTGACCGCGACCGCGACATCGGCTCCCGACGCGCTCAGCGCCCCCTGCGCCATCGCCCAGGCGGTCGCGATGCTCACCGCGCCGAACATTTCGACAATGTCTTCCCGGACGTTCAACGCGGCGATCTTGGCCCCGTTCGAATAGGTGACATAGCCCGCTTCGAATACTTCGGAGGATCCCGCTATTTCAGTCAGCGCGGCGCAAACCAGTCCGCCGGTGCAGCTCTCGGCAACCGCGATCCGGCGACCGGCGGCGAGATTGGCCTCGATCACTCGACGCGCCTTGTCGACCAACAGGGCTGGAAGCAACATTTCGCTCATTGCGCAATCTCCATTCGAATATTGGCGACCGCCTGCGCGGCAATGCCCTCGCCCCGCCCGGTAAATCCGAGCCGTTCCGTGGTCGTCGCCTTTATACTCACCGAGCCGGGCCACAGGCCGAGGATTGCAGCAATACGAGCGACCATGGCGCTGCGGTACGGTCCGACCTTTGGCGCTTCGCAGATGATTGTCACATCGACATGATCGATTATTGCGCCCTGCCCACGCGCGAGTTGCGCCGCATACTCAAGAAACTCGGCGGAATCTGCCCCCGACCACCGCGGGTCGGAGGGTGGAAAATGATCACCGATGTCGCCGAGCGCCGCAGCGCCAAGCAATGCGTCGGTAACGGCGTGCAGAACGACGTCGGCATCGCTATTTCCGGCCAGACCGCGTTCGTGAGCAATTTGAATCCCGCCAAGCATGATTGGGCCTGTTCCAGCGAAGGCGTGGACATCAAATCCGAGCCCGGTGCGCGAGACCCTTCGCGCAACGAGCATCGCTTCGGCGCGGATCCAGTCGGCGGGCGTGGTAAGTTTGTCTAGACATGCATCGCCCTCAACACAGGCAACGGTTATTCCGTGTGCTCGAGCAATGGCCGATTCATCGGTCGGGAATTCTCCGGACCAATTGTCATAGGCGGCGCGCAACCGGTCGAGGCGGAAAGCTTGCGGGGTCTGTACTCGCACCGCATGATCGCGAGGGATTGGATCGCCAAGGGTGGCGCATGCTCGGGCGAGAGTATCGGCAATTTCGATGACCGGGACCGCGGCTTCGTTGACGAGCAGCGCGTCAAGCAGCCGGTCGACGACGATTGACGGGCAAAAAGGGCGGGCGGCGTCATGCACGAGAACGATTTCGCCGCCGATCGCAGCGAGTCCAGCGCGGACCGAATCGGCGCGATGGACGCCACCTATGATGAAAGGGCCAACCGAGAGGCCCGCCAGCGCCTCTGATGCCAAGCCCAGCTGGCTCTTGCCGATCACCACGCGCACGGTATCGATTCGCGGATGAACCGAGAACGCCTCGACTGCGCGTCTCAGGACAGAGCGGCCCGCGAGCGATCTGAATTGCTTGGGCATCCCGTCGCCGAGCCGTGAGCCGCTGCCGGCGGCGACAATCAGTGCGGTGACGGTCATGACTAGCGTTCCCTAGGCGCGCTTGCCTTGCCCGCCAAGGGCTCGGCCGGTATGCGGCACAGCGATGATCAAATTTGCTCCAATCCAGGTTGGCCCGGTGCGAATCGAAGCGCCCGTAATTCTCGCGCCGATGACCGGGGTTACGGACCTGCCGTTCCGGCGGACGGTCAAGCGTTACGGCGCCGGGCTGACGGTGAGCGAGATGATCGCAAGCCAGGCGATGATCCGAGAAACGCGCCAATCGCTACAAAAGGCGGCGTGGGATCCGGCGGAGGAGCCGGTGTCGCTTCAGCTCGCCGGATGTACGCCCCTGGAGATGGCCGAGGCTGCGAAGCTCAACGAGCAACGCGGAGCGGCGATTATCGACATCAACATGGGTTGTCCGGTTAAAAAAATCGTCAACGGAGATGCAGGCTCGGCTTTGATGCGTGACTTGCCCTTGGCGGCTTCGATCATTGCTGCGACGGTCGAAGCAGTCGGGGTTCCCGTTACATTGAAGATGCGAATGGGGTGGGATCACGCCAGCCTCAATGCACCCGAGCTGGCGCGGATCGCCGAGGATCTCGGCGTACAGATGATCACCGTTCACGGCCGTACGCGATGCCAGATGTACAAAGGCTCGGCCGACTGGAGCTTCGTTCGCTCGGTCAAGCAAGCTGTGACGCTGCCGGTGATCGTCAACGGCGACATCTGCTCGAGTGAGGACGCTCGGACCGCCCTTCTGCAGTCGGGCGGGGACGGAGTGATGATCGGTCGCGGAGCCTATGGCCGGCCATGGCTTCTCGGCCAGGTCATGGCGGATTTAAGTGGGCGCGCCGGAAAGCCGGTCCCTTCGCTCGATGCGCAGTTGGCGACGATCGTCGAACAATATGACGCGATGCTCTCGCTTTACGGCAAGGTGACGGGAGTCAATTTAGCGCGGAAACACCTCGGCTGGTATACCAAGGGCCTTCCGGGGTCGGCCGAGTTTCGCAATAACGTCAACCAGCAGGACGACCCGGCGAGGGTGATTGGCATGCTGCGTGATTTCTACGCTCCGTGGTTGGCGCGGAGC
>JBKKAQ010000088.1:0-10392 GCA_046714555.1 Sphingomicrobium sp.
CTTCACGGACAAGGACTTCGGGCGCCGACGCTCCCGCCGTGATGCCGAGTCGGCGGACTCCGACGAGCCAGGCGATGTCGATATCCGCGGCGCGCGCGACCAGCCATGCCGGTACGCCCTCGCGCTCGGCGACCTCCCTCAACCGCACCGAATTGGAGCTGTTCGCGGCGCCGATCACCAGCACCGCGTCGCAGTGCCGCGCGATCTCCTTGACGGCGGTCTGCCGGTTGGAGGTCGCATAGCAAATGTCCTCTCCGCGAGGCCCCTTGATGCCGGGGAAGCGCCGCTCGAGGATCGAGACCATCGCGGCGGTGTCGTCGACCGACAAGGTGGTCTGGGTCAGGAAGGCGAGGTTGACGGGATCGGCCAATTCGAGGCGGGCGACGTCGGCGAGGGTTTCGATCAGGGTCATCGAACCGTCGGGAACCTGGCCGAAGGTTCCGACGACTTCGGGATGCCCGGCGTGGCCGATGAACAAGATATGCTGGCCGGCCTCGATCAGCCGCTCGGCCTGGCGGTGGACCTTTGACACCAGAGGACAGGTCGCGTCAACGAAATCGAGCCCGCGGCGGCTGGCGTCGGCGGGAACCGATTTCGGGACCCCATGCGCCGAGAACACTACCGGGCGGCCGTCGGGGACCTGATCCAGTTCGTCGACGAACACCGCCCCCATCGCGCGCAGGCGTTCGACAACGAAGCGGTTGTGGACGATCTCGTGGCGGACATAGACCGGTGCCCCGTGAAGCGCGATGGCGCGCTCGACGATGGTGATCGCGCGGTCGACCCCGGCGCAGAATCCACGCGGGGCCGCGATCAGGACCGTGAGGGGCGGGCGAAGCTGGTTCATTGGCGGCGAGGTTTAAGCGATTGCTTGCAGCGTTGAAAGCCGCTTCCTATGGAGTGGCCCCACACGCCGCTGCGCGAAGGAACAATGTCCAGTGAAGCCCCGCCTTGCGACCCTTGCAATGATCGCCCTCCTGTCGGCCTGCTCGCGCAGCGGTGATATCGCCGACGGCGGGGTCTATGTCGTTCGCAGCGCCTGCCCGCAGGTGGCGATCGCCGCCGCGACCGGCGACATGACCTTGTTCGATCCCCCCGGGCGCACCGATTCGACCGCGATCGACGTTACCGCGACGATCACCAACGTCCGTGCGACCTGCAGCGAGGATGTCAGCTTTGTGGTTTCGACCGTGACCTTCGACGTCCTCGCCAGCCGACGCGACTCGGCGGCGGCGCGGCAGGTCATCCTGCCTTATTTCAACGTCGCGATGCAGGGCGGCAATGTGGTGGTGGCCAAGCGGGTCGGCCAGGTCGCGGTGAACTTCCCCGCCGGAAGCCTTCGCGCGCAGACCTCGGGGCAGGGGGTGATCCGGGTGTCGCGCGCCGCGGCGACCCTTCCGACCGAAATCCAGGACCAGCTGACTCGCGAGCGCAAGGCCGGCGATACGGACGCGGCGATCGACCCGATGACCGATCCGGCGGTTCGTGCAGCGGTCATCAGAGCGACCTTCGAGCAATTGCTCGGCTTCCAGCTGACCGCCGCCCAGCTCCAGTATAACGCGACCCGGTGAGAGTTGTTGGTTGCTCGCAGACGCTTACATCTAACGGAGGACTCTCGTTGACAGCGTGCGGGGGGCGCGTCACAACTCCGATCGTCACCGATGCTCTCAGGGGCATCGGGAAGGACGCGCGGGAGAGTCCTCGGGTCCGGGTCCCGTCGAAGTCTGGCTTTGACGGGAAGCGGGTTCAGGGCGCCGAAGGAGCAACCGCCCCCGGAATCTCTCAGGCACAACGGACCGCGCGCGCCTGACAGTCTGGAAAGCGGCCGGTCTTCGGGTCGGCCCACCGAAGGGGTAACCGCGGATCGAGGTCCGGGGGAAAGCTCTCAGGTCGCAGCGACAGAAGGGGGTTCGAGGAACAGCCAGGCCGGAAGGCCGGGCGGTGCCAAGGACCGTCATTCGGAGGAGCGGCGACATGAGCGAAGCCAGCGAAAGCGAAGTCCGCAAGCTGCCGCTCGATGCGTGGCATTGCGCGCACGGCGCCCGGATGGTGCCGTTCGCGGGCCATGCGATGCCAGTCCAGTATGAAGGAATCATCGCCGAGCATTTATGGACTCGCTCGTCGGCGGGACTGTTCGATGTCAGCCACATGGGGCAGCTGATCGTCCATGGCGCGAGCGCCGATGCCGCTCTCGAGGCGTTGCTTCCGGGCGATCTGAGGATGCTCAAGGACGGGCGGATGCGCTATTCGCTGCTGCTCGACCAGGAAGGCGGGATCATCGACGATCTGATCGCGACCCGCCGCGGCGATCATTTCTACCTCGTCGTCAATGGAGCGACCGCGCACAGCGACATCGAGGAGCTCGAGCGGCGGTTGCCGCGCGAAATATTGGTCGACCATATGAAGGAGCAGGCGCTGCTCGCTCTGCAGGGCCCGCGCGCCGCCGAAGTGCTTGAGAGGCTCGCTCCGGGGGTAAGCGAACTCGGCTTCATGGAGGGCGGGGCGTTCCGAATCGCCGACACACCGGCGTGGATCAGCCGTTCGGGCTATACCGGCGAGGACGGGTTCGAGATCAGCATCAATGCGCGCGCCGCGCAGGCGCTGGCCGATGCGCTGGTCGCCGACCCCGCGGTCAAGCCCGCAGGATTGGGAGCGCGCGATTCGCTGAGGCTCGAGGCGGGGCTGCCGCTGTATGGCCACGACATCGACCGGACCACCACTCCGGTGATTGCCGGGCTCGATTTCGCGGTCGGCAAGCGACGCCGCGCCGAGGGCGGGTTCGCCGGAGCGATCCGGATCCTCGGCGAGATCGACAATGGCCCGCCGAGCGTTCGGGTCGGGCTGCTCGTCGAGGGCCGCCAGCCGGTGCGCGAGGGCGCCCGGGTGCTCGACGGCGAAGGCAATGAGGTCGGGCGAATCACCAGCGGGGGCTTTTCGCCTTCGCTCGGCCGGCCGATCGCGATGGGTTATGTGACCGCCGCGCTGGCCGAGCCGGGAAGCGCGCTGACGCTCGAGCAGCGCGGCAAATTATTTGCGGCGACGGTCGCACCAATGCCCTTCGTCCCCCACCGCTATCACCGCAAGGAAGCCCTATGAGCCTTTATTTCACCCGCGACCATGAATGGGTCCGCGTCGAGGGCGATTTCGCGACGGTCGGCATTTCGGACCATGCCCAGGCCGCGCTCGGCGATATCGTCTTTGCCGAAACTCCGCCGGTCGGAAAATCGCTCGCCAAGGGGGACGAGGCGGCGGTGGTCGAATCGGTCAAGGCGGCGTCGGATGTCTACGCTCCGGTCGGTGGCGAGGTCACCGAGGGCAATGCGGACCTTGCAGGCGATCCGGCGCTGATCAACCGCGACCCCGAGGGTCAAGGCTGGTTCTTCAAGCTCAGGCTGGCCGATCCGGGGCAGCTCGACGGACTGATGGATGCGACCGAGTATCGCGACTGGGTGAAGACGCTCTGATGCGGTATCTCCCGCTCAGCGACGAGGACCGCGCCGGTATGCTTGCGACGATCGGGGCTTCGTCGATCGACCAATTGTTTCGCGACGTGCCCGAGGCGGCCCGGCTCGATGGCCCGGTCGTGGGACTGCCCGGCCACGCGTCGGAAATGGCGGTCGAGCGGCAATTGGGGGCCCTCGCGGCGAAGAATATGGTCGCGGGAGAGGTGCCGTTCTTCCTCGGCTGCGGGGCTTACCGCCACCATGTTCCGGCGAGTGTCGACCATCTGATCCAGCGCGGCGAATTCCTCACCGCCTACACCCCCTACCAGCCCGAGATCGCGCAAGGGACACTGCAGGTCTTGTTCGAATTCCAGAGCCAGGTCGCGCGATTGTTCGGCTGCGAGATCGCCAATGCGTCGATGTACGACGGGTCGACCGCCTGCTGGGAAGCGATCGGCATGGCTCGACGAATCACCCGGCGGAGCAAGGCGACCCTTTCGTCTGGGCTCCACCCGCATTATGTCGCGGTAGCGCTGACGATGGCCAAATTCACCGGCGACACGCTCGATATCGCGCTTCCCGAACTCAATGCCGCGACCGATATCGAGCGGCTGATCGCGGGAATAGACGACGAAACCAGCGCGGTGGTGGTCCAATATCCCGATATCCTCGGGCGGATCGCCGATCTCTCGCCGATCGCCGAGGCGGCGCACGCCCATGGCGCTCTGCTGATCGCGGTGGTGACCGAGCCGGTCGCGCTCGGTGCAATCCGCAGCCCGGGCGAGATGGCAGCCGACATCGTCGTCGGCGAGGGTCAGTCGCTGGGGGTCGGGCTGCAGTTCGGTGGCCCCTACGTCGGGCTGTTCGCATGCCGCGAAAAGCATGTCCGCCAGATGCCAGGTCGGCTGGCCGGCGAGACCGTCGATGCGGCGGGCAAGCGTGGTTTCGTCCTGACCCTGTCGACCCGCGAGCAGCATATCCGGCGCGAGAAGGCGACTTCGAACATCTGTACCAATTCGGGGCTGTGCGCGCTCGCATTCTCGATCCATCTGACCCTGCTCGGCGAAAAGGGACTGAGGCAATTGGCCGCGCTCAACCATGCGCGGGCGGTGAGCGTCGCCGAGCGGCTTGGCGCCCTGCCGGGGGTCGAATTGGTTAACGACACTTTCTTCAACGAGTTCACGCTCAAGCTGGCGGTCGAGGCGCGTCCGGCGGTTCGAGCGATGGCCGAGCGGCGGATACTTGGCGGAGTTTCGCTCGGACGTCTTTATCCGGGGGTTGCGGCGCTGGGCAAGGGACTGGTGGTCGCGGTGACCGAAACCGTCACCGACGCGGACGTCGACGCGCTCGAGGCCGCGCTGAGGGAGGTGCTGGAATGACGATCAACCCATCGGGATGGCGTCCGGCAGCCCCGGTCGCGGGCGGCGAGGCAAGGGTCGAGACAGTCACCGGCAATCGTGCGCTGATGCTCGAGGAAAAGCTGATCTTCGAGATCGGCGACAGCGAGACCACCGGGGTCGATTTCGAAACGCCGAGCGCGGGCAAGTCGCGGCTGGCCGGGCTGGAGCGGAGCGCGGCGATCGGGCTTCCGGGGCTGAGCGAGCCCGAGGCGGTGCGGCACTACACCCGACTCAGTCGGCAGAATTATGCGATCGACCTCGGGCTGTTCCCGCTCGGCAGCTGCACGATGAAGCATAATCCGCGCTTGAACGAGAAGGTCGCTCGGATGCCGGGATTCGCCGACATCCACCCGCTCCAGCCGATCGATACGGTCCAGGGCGCGCTGGAGCTGATCGATCTCGTCGGGCACTGGCTGGTGACTTTGACCGGGATGGCGGCGGTGGCGATGAGCCCCAAGGCGGGGGCGCATGGCGAATTATGCGGACTGCTCGCGATCCGCTCGGCGCTCGAGGCGCGCGGCGATGCTCGCCAGGTCGTGCTGGTTCCCGAAAGCGCGCACGGCACCAACCCGGCGACCGCGGGCTTTTGTGGCTATGCGGTCGTGAATATCCCGGCCAACGCCGCCGGGCGGGTCGATCTCGAGGCGCTGAAGGCGAGGCTCGGGCGCGATGTCGCGGCGGTGATGATCACCAACCCCAACACCTGCGGATTGTTCGAGCCCGAGATGAGCGCAATCAGCGAGGCGGTCCACGGCGCGGGCGGGCTGGTCTATTGCGACGGTGCCAATTTCAACGCGATCGTCGGCCGAGTGCGCCCCGGCGACCTCGGCGTGGATGCAATGCACATCAATCTTCACAAGACGTTTTCGCCCCCGCACGGCGGCGGCGGGCCGGGATCGGGGCCAGTGGTGCTGTCGGCCGCGCTGGCTCCGTTCGCGCCTTTGCCGATGGTCGAGAAGCAAGGCGGGCGCTTCGTCCTGGTCGACGAGGAAAGCGCGGGCGAGCACCATAAGCGAAGCTTCGGGCGGATGGTCGCCTTCCACGGCCAGATGGGGATGTTCACAAGGGCGGCGGCCTATATGCTGAGCCATGGCGCCGACGCGCTTCGCCAAGTCGCCGAGGATTGCGTGCTCAACGCCAATTATGTGCTCCGAGCGCTCGAGGATGTGCTCGATGCGCCGTTCGCTTCGAGCGGGCCGTGCATGCACGAGGCGATCTTTTCCGACCGCGGGTTCGCCGAGGGTTTTTCGACGATCGATGTCGCCAAGGCGCTGATCGACGAGGGGTTTCATCCGATGACGATGTATTTTCCCTTGGTGGTCCATGGCGCGATGCTGGTCGAGCCGACCGAGACCGAATCGAGCGCTACGCTCGACCAGTTCATCGAAGCGCTGCGCAGCATTGCGGAACGCGCGCGCGCGGGAGACGAGGCGCTCAAGGCGGCCCCGCTCCATGCCCCGCGCAGCCGCCTCGACGAGACATTGGCGGCGCGCAGGCCGGTGCTGGCATGGCGCCAGCCCGCACCCGACGGCGCCGATTCGGGGGCAAGCATTGCCGGCGGTGGCTGACCTTCGGCGATCGGCCGCGGCGGCGACGCGCAACGTCGGGCCGATCGGCGACGTGCTTGCCCTATGGCTTGGCTCAAGCGGGCGCGTGCTCGAAATCGCGAGCGGCAGCGGTGAGCATGCGCTCGCCTTCGCCCGGCGCTTCGCGGCAATCGAGTGGCAGTCGAGCGATCCCGACCCTCGCGCACTCGCTTCAATCGCCGCGTGGCGCGACGCCGAGGGGCCGCCGAATCTGCTCAAGCCACTGGCGATCGACGCGTGCCGGCCGCACTGGCCGGTCGAGAGCGTCGATGCGGTGGTTGCGATCAATCTGGTGCATATCAGCCCTTGGGACGCCTCGCTCGGGCTGATCGACGGGGCAGCGCGCGTGCTTGGCAAGGAGGGGGCGCTGATCCTCTATGGGCCGTGGCTGGTCGAAGGTGTCGACACCGCGCCGAGCAATCTCGCCTTCGATGCCGACCTCAAGGCGCGCGATTCGCGCTGGGGGCTTCGCCGGGTCGAGGACTTTGCTTGCGCGGCGGCGGAGCGCGGCTTGGTTCTGGCCGACCAGCAAGCGATGCCCGCGAATAATCGGATGCTTTTGTTCAGCCGGGCCTGAGCGGTTCGAGCCGCGTTCGAAGCAGGCTCCACGCGGTCAAGGCCCACAGCAATCCGAAGATCCATCCGGCGAGAACGTCGCTCGGCCAGTGGACCCCGAGCAACGGGCGGGTCGCGCCGATCGCCAGGCTCGCCGCGATTGCGACGGTGAGCGCCGCGGGGCGGCGGCGCGGTGGAGCGCAGAGCAAGGCGATCGCGACCAGGCTGATCATCGAATTGGCTGCGTGGCCGCTTGGGAAGCTCAACGAATGGACGGTCACCGGATGGGGGTCGAAGGCGGGGCGGGGACGAGCGACCGTCGCCTTGAGCAGTTCAACCGCCAGGCGCCCGCCAAGCACGATTGCGAGCAGGGCCAACGCGCGCGGTTTTGAATTGCGCACGAGGATCGCCGCGGCGAGCAGGGTCAGGCCAACCAATGCCGGAGCGCCGCCCGCGTGGGTGATCGTAACTCCAATCATGGTCAGCGCGGGATAAGCGAGGCGCTGAGCGGTCGCGCAATCGATGGTCGCCGCATCGAACGCATTTCCCGGACCGCCGGCGAGCGCCAGCGCGACCAACAGGACCAAGCCGGCGACGATCAGCATTGCGGAAGGAGAGGAAAATTTCATACTGTGTTAAACGAAGTTTTACCGGTTGTGACTAGGGCTAGACAAATGGACGAGAGCAACAAGGCCCAGAACCGCCGTTCGAGACGGTCGAATGTATTGATGGCGGCGACGCTCGAGCTGTCGGGAACGTCGCTCGCGGTCAAGCTGCGCAACCTATCCGCAGAGGGCGCGCTGGTCGAAGGCGAGTCGCTTCCGCTCGAGGGGACGGGGGTCCTGTTCCGCCGCAACGAACTCGCGGTCCCCGGGCGAATCGCCTGGGTCCAGGGGACCCGCGCAGGGGTTACTTTTACCGAACAGCTCGCGCCGGAAGCCCTGCTTCATCATATCCCCGCGCCCAAGCCGCGTGTGGTCAATGAGTATCGCCGCCCGGGGCTCGCGGCGCGCGAATTGTCACCCGAGGAACGCAAGTTCGGCGAAGCGTGGGTGTGGCAGAAGACCAAGCCGATCGGCGACTGAAGCTTGGGGACGGGGAGCGAGTCCCCGCCTGCTTTCTTCTCAAAAAATATGTTGGTCAGACGCAGCGCAGCGGCGGCCTAACAACAAACTCTAACCGGTCGCGCGGATTCCCGAGCGCTGCTGTTCGAGCCATTCGACCAGGGTCGGGAAGGGGATCAGGCGATTGAAGGTGATCCCGGCATGGCCTTCGTCGGCCCAGCGGACCACGGCCGGCTGGGGATCGAGCCCGGGAAGAGTGAGGATGACGTCGATCCCGATCGGCAAAGCGGCTTCGGTTTCGACCTTGACCCCGCCTTGAGAGATGTTGTGAACGCGCAGCCGGATGACGTTGGCTCCGTCGCGGACGGTTGCCGGACAATGCAGCGCGATCCGTGGCATCCGCGGGCGCGGTCCGCTCATCGATGCCGAAAGAACGTCGATCACGTCGATTGGCGAGTGGAACTTGACCCCGGCGCTCGATCCGCGGACCCAGCTGATCTCCCCCTCGATCGGAACCCCGCTCTTCAATTCGACCGCGACGCGGGTGCCGACGAACACCGCGCAATAAACCCGGACCATCATTCCGCCGGCCGAGATATTCTTGATCAGGCATAATTCGCGGCGGTCGCCGAGAAGGATCGAGCCGACGCGATAGATCGTCAGGTGACGATCGCTGTCGCGGCGCTCGGCGGGCGGGGGCGGCGCCTCCGACAGCGAATATAAAGTGGATTCAACCGGCTGTTCTTCCACCCCTGGTCACTCCATCACTCGGCGAATCACGTCGCAGTCCGATTGTCCAAGACTGGTGCTTAGCCAGCGGGTCTTACCATATGGTTGAAAGGGGAGCTCGATCGGGCAGTTCTTATGACCCGGTGGGGGCGAGTCGGGAGAAAAATCCTTTCGGTAGCGTTATCGTCTCGCGCCGTCCTCGAGGTGGCCGGTTTGTCGACCAATCAGGAGAGAGATCATGAACAAGTTCTTCCTCGCCGCGATCGCATTCGCCGCCTCGGGCGCGGCGCTTGCCCAGTCGAATGCCGCCCCCGAGCTCGACGCGCGCGGCATTCCGGTAATCTCGACTCCGGCAATGGCCCCCGCCGGCGCAAATCAGGCGGTCGCGGTTCCCGCCGGCGCGACGGTGACGGTCAACCCCAATCAGGCAACGGTGTTTACGCCGACCGCCGCGACCGGCGAGTTCCCGCCCTGTTCAAAGACCATCACCGACCGCTGCACCCAGACCTATGAGCGGGGCAGCCGCCGCTAGGCGCGAACCCAAAGCGGGGCCAGCGCGCGCCGTCTTCGCATCTGCCTGCCCTGGCGGACGGAGATAGAGTGCATGGCGGAAGGTCCCCGAATATCAGTGCTTACGGCATTCGGCCCGGCGGCCGGGGGCGAGGCGGTCATTTTTTCCACGGAAGAAATGGTGAATGGCGCAGTCCAGATCTAACCAGTCTCGCGCACCGCCCCCCTGCATATCAGGGAGTCTACAGGGATTTTAGCCTCTGCGGCCGTCATAGCTTGCCAAGAGCCGGCGCAAATCCGCGGGATAGGACTGCCAATTCCCTAGAATCCGATCTGGGAAAAATCTTCGTCAAAACAGGTCCGCTTTTCGAGGAAGCTGGCTGGCGCTAGGCTGGACGGGCGAAGGAGAAGTGCCGTGCCGCCGCAGCGTCGAAACGATCCATTGGGCGTATCTGATCACTCGCGAGTGGTGACTGACTGGGTGCGCGAACTGGAGCTGACCGAGGAGTTCAAGCGACGGCTCATATACGTTCGCAGCAGCTTCAAGGTTGCTGTCTCCCTGCTAAGCAGGGACCAAGAGTTCAACGCTTCGCTGGGCAAACTCAAGCGCTCGCTTGCGCGGATTCGCCCGGTGAAGCGGCGGGGGGATCGTGCTCACCCGCAGCTTGAGCTCGTCATTAGCCTAGCTCGCGCGTTACATACTAAAGTTGATAAACCGGTCCATGGGAGATCGCCAATGCTTTGTGCATGGACATGCGCAAGCTCTGAAGCGTCCCGGGTTTTCCGGAGGCAGTTACATTTGAGTCATACGGCCATATCGAGGTTCTCGAGGGCTGCATAGTAATTGGCTTCGGCCTCGGCGGGCGGGATGTGTCCGATGGGACCGAAGAGGCGGTGATTGTTGAACCAGTCGATCCAGCGCAGGGTCGCTATCTCCACCGCCGAAGCGCTCGGCCATGACCGTTGCCGCCAGATGACCTCGGCTTTGTAGAGACCGTTGATGGTCTCGGCCAAGGCGTTGTCATAGCTGTCGCCGACGCTTCCGACCGACGGCTCGATACCTGCCTCCGCGAGCCGTGCGACTGTGCAGCGCGCGACATCGAAC
>JBKKAQ010000089.1:0-8165 GCA_046714555.1 Sphingomicrobium sp.
TGGGCAAGCGGGTGGCGCGGGTGCTGTCGATCAATGAATCGAGCGGTTATTCGGTTCCGCCGCCGGTTATGATGCGCGCGCAGATGGCTGACAGCGCCGCCAAGACCGAGATCAATCCGGGGGAACAGCAGCTCCAGGTCAATGTGGCGATGAGCTTCGAGCTTCAATAGGGTTTTTAATAGCTCGCGGACTTCTTGCGCCAGCGTACTCCGCAGATGCGTCGTTGTGCGAGGGGCAAATAAAAGGGCCGCGCAGCGGGTGCTGCGCGGCCCTATCGTTGCAAGTTCGGGTCTGCTGGTTTAGCGGACCGAACCGCGGCGGACGAGGTTGACCACCGCAAGCAGAATGATCGCACCGACCAGCGACCACAGTATATTGGTCAGGTCGAGCGGATTGCTGTTGTTGATGTTGCCACCGCCCAGAACGAGACCGGCAATGACCGCGCCGACGATTCCGACGACGACGTTGAGGATAATCCCCTGTTGGCCGTCAGTGCGCATGACCAGGCTGGCAAGCCAGCCCACAATACCACCGACGATCAGCCAAATAATGAAACCCATGCGCGTCCCTCCTGTTCGTGACCGCCCGTGGACTACGCGGCGGCCTTGCGGCATCTACGCGTGATGCGCACTTCTTGTTCCGGATTTGATGTGCGCTGTCTAGTGGCGAGGAGGAAACATTCGCCATCGCAGAGGGAGAATGTCGATTCTATGACAGCCGATACGGCCTAGTAACGTTGCTGACGCTCGTAGACGTCGCGATAATGCTGGATCCGGGTCACTCGAAGCCCGGGCATTCCGCTGCGGTCGACCGCGCGCTGCCAGCTTGCGAATTCCTCGAGGCTGAGGGTGTAGCGCTGGCACGCTTCGTCGACGCTCAACAGCCCGCCGGTGACCGCGGCGACAACCTCCGCCTTGCGCCGGACGACCCAGCGCGTGGTCGAGGGCGCGGGAAGCAAATCAAGCGTCAGCGGTTCGCCGAGTGGCCCGATCACCTGTGCCGGTCGAATTTTCTGATTCTCGAGCATCTCGTCCTCAAACTCTTATGATGGCCTGGTGATGGCGATGATTAACGTGCCGCTTTAAACGAAAGCTGAAACTCGGTGGTAAACGCGCCGATCATTCCTCCTTATTCGCTCTTAACTCTGTTTCGGCCGCCGCCCCCGAAAAGGTCCCGCCGAGTTTGCGAAGCGCCTCGCGCCAGCCGTCGCTCGCCGAGAGATAACAAATGATCGCGCAACGGCGGTCGCTTTCGCTGGGTTGCCGCGAGGAGCGCGCGAGCTCGGTAAGAAGCAGCGCGATATCAAGCTCTGCTTCCCCCGATGGCGTGAAATCCCCCTCGTAACGCGACAAACTCGAACCCTTTGCGATGTCCTTGGTTGAACCTTCACTAGCGATTAGGGGTGAACTTCGGGTAAAGATGGCGCGATGCAGATAGATTTCGGGCTTTCACGGCCGCCGCTAGCGGCGCGGATTCTTGTGGCAATGTCGGGCGGGGTCGACTCATCGGTCGCTGCCGCGCTTGCAGCGCGCAGCGGCGCCGAGGTGATCGGAGTGACGCTCCAGCTCTACGACCATGGCGAAGCGGTCAGGCGAAGTGGATCATGCTGCGCGGGGCAGGATATTCACGATGCCAAAATGGTCGCCGACCGGCTCGGGATCGCGCATTATGTGCTTGATTACGAGAACCGTTTTCGCACCGGAGTCATCGAGCGGTTCGCCGACGAATATGCCCTCGGGCGGACCCCGGTGCCGTGCAGCCTATGCAACCAGGGGGTCAAGTTCACCGATCTGCTCGCCTTTGCGCGCGAGCTTGGCGCGGACTGCCTCGCGACCGGTCATTACGTCCGGCGGGTGATCGCGGGGGAGCGCGCCGAATTGCACAAGGGTGCCGATCCGGCGCGCGACCAGAGCTATTTCCTGTTCGGCACCACTCCCGAGCAGCTCGACTTTCTGCGCTTTCCGGTGGGCGACATGCCCAAGGCGGCGGTGCGCGCAATTGCCGCCGACGCGGGACTCGAGGTTTCGGGGAAGGCCGATAGCCAGGATATCTGCTTCGTTCCCGACGGGAATTACGCCGGATTGGTCAAGAAACTTCGTCCCGAGACGGCCGCGCCGGGTGAAATCGTCAATCTCGGCGGTCAAGTGCTCGGCGAGCATGGCGGTGTAGTCCACTTCACCGTCGGCCAACGCCGCGGGATCGAGATCGGCGGACAGGTCGAGCCGCTATACGTCGTCCGGATCGAGCCTGAATCGCGCAGGCTGGTGGTCGGGCCGCGGCGCGCGCTTGCGGTCGGCGCGATGCGAATTGAACAGTTGAGCTGGCTCGGCGAGAAGCAAAGCGCGGTCAAGGTCAAGGTGCGGTCGATGGCGCCCCCGGTCGAAGCCCGCATCGAGGGCGAGTGGGTACTGTTCGATCGGCCCGAATATGGAGTCGCGCCGGGGCAGGCGGCGGTGTTCTACGAAGGCTCGCGGTTGCTCGGCGGGGGGTGGATCGCGGAGACCTCGGCGGCGCTGGCTGACGAAGCGCCCCGCCTCGCGCTGAGCGCGTAGAGCAGAGCGCCGCCGAGCGCGAGCGCGCCGAGAGTCCGCCACGCCGCGGCGTCGGCCTGGAGCGCGGCCCATATGCATAAGAGGATCCCGGCAATGCCGAGCGCGTAGAAGGACAATGGCACATAGCGCTTGCCGGGTGCCCAGGGCAGCGCTGCGATGGTCGCCGCATAGACGATCAATCGCGCCAGCGTACTGATCACCGCGAGCCAGACATAGCTTCCGGCCAAGGCGAGGCCGGCCGAAAGAACGGCGAGGAAGGCAATCGAATTCGCCGGGCTGACAAAGCGCGGATGGACCGCGGCGAACCAGCGCGGGAGGTCGCCGCGCTCGGCAAGCGCATAGGTCACTCGCGAGGTCGATGTCATGATTCCATGGAGGTTGCCGCCGAGCGAGGCGATTGCGGCGAGGGTCAGGATTATCGCGCCGGGAGCTCCGGCGAGCCATTCGCCGAGATCGATCAGCGGCGCCTTGGGGTCGCTCGCGCCGCCGGGGAGCGCGGCGACGAAGGCGAGCTGGACGAGGAAATAGAGCAACGTCGTCGAAGCGATGGTGATCAGGATGGCGCGCGGCAGAACGCGCCCGGGGCGGCGGGTCTCGCCGGCCGGGACGACGACATTTTCGAACCCGACGAAAGCATAGAAGACGGACAGTGCGCCGGTTTCGAACAAAGATAGTTGGGGGAGCGGGCCGGGGGCGGGCGGGGGATAGGAAAGCAGGAGCGCGGCGAGGGCGGCGACGAGCAAAGGGATGGCTTTCAAGAGGGTCAGCCCGCCGAGCAGCTGGAGCGCGCGGCGGATGCCCGCGATGTTGACCGCGGCGAGCGCGGCGCAGACGGCGAGGATGATCGCCGCTCGGGCGAGGCCCTGATCCGCGCCGGGCGACCAGCGCGCGACGTAGGCGGCGAGGACATTAATGTTGGCGGCGAAGGCGGCGGAGCGCGCGACGTAATAGATCCAGCCGAGCTGGAACCCGGCGAAGTGCCCGAACACCGCGCCATAGAGTGCCGGGCCGCCGCTGTCGGGAAAGGCGGCGGCGCTGGTTGCGAAGGGGATGATGATCAGCAGCGAGGCACAGGCGACGAGCGGGAACAGCCAGGGCGAGAAAGTGCCATATTGCGCGGCGAGTACCGCGGGCAGAGCGAAGATCGCGCCGCCGAGCACCCCGTTGAACGACAGCAGGACCGCACCGCCGAGCCCGATCCGCCTTTCGAGGGCCGGGGCGGCGGTCAAAGCTGGAAGCAGCCCTCGATCACGGTGAAGCAGCGCCCGCCGAGCAGCACCCGGTCGCCCCCGGGGGCGGGCCGGAAGCGGCAGTCGAGCAGCCCGCCGCGCTTGCTTGCCTGGATCGCATGGAAATGGTCGCGGCCGAGGCGTTTAGCCCAGAAGGGGACCAGCGCGGCATGGGCCGAGCCGGTCACCGGGTCTTCGTCGACCCCGTGATAGGCGGCGAACACCCGGCTGGCGACCGCATGATCGTCGCCCGGCGCGGTGACCATGACGAGGCTGTCGATCGATCGGAGCAATGCGAAATCGGGAGCGACCGCGCGCACCGCGGCCTCGTCGGCAAGGAGGACCAGCGCGGCGCCATTGCCGCCGCTGCCGTTGAACACTTCCCCATCGACCCCGAGCGCGGCGAGCACCGCGAGATCGGTCGCCGGTTCGACCTTCGCGGCCGGCAGATCGAGACTGAGCATCTCGCCGTCGCGGGAGACGGTCAGAATTCCCGAGCGGGTGGAGAAGCGGACAGACTTTCCCGTGAGCAAAACATGCGCGGCAGCAAGCGTTGCATGTCCACAAAGGTCGACCTCGACCGTCGGGGTGAACCAGCGCAGGTCGAAGTCGGCATCGGAGCGGTCGGACGGAACGGTAAAGGCGGTCTCGGAGACGTTATTTTCGGCCGCGATCGCCTGCATCAGCGGTTCCTCGAGCCAGCGGGTCAGCCGGATCACCGCCGCCGGATTGCCCGCGAGTGGGCGCTCGGCGAAAGCATCGACCTGGAAGAAGGGGAGGGTCAGCATCAGGCTTTCTCGGTCAGGTCGGAGGGGAGCATCGTCTCGCGGTCGGTATGGCCTTCGGGATCGAGGTGGATGAGGATCTCGGTCGCCGGGAAGCGCGCCTGGAGCGCTTCTTCGACCGCATCCATCCGGCCGTGGGCGTCGCTTATGGTCCAGTCGCCCGGAACCCAGACATGGAACTGGACGAAGTTGCTTGATCCGCTGGTGCGGGTGCGAAGGTCGTGGAGCCCGGCCAGCTCGGGATATTCGGAAGCTGCGGCGAGGAAGGCGGCGCGCTGCGCTTCGGGCCATTCGCGGTCCATCAGCTGGTCGATCGCGCGAGCCGAATTGCTCCACGCCCCGTGGATCAGCCAGACGGCGATGAGCAATCCGAACACCGCGTCGGCGCCGACCAGCCCGGCATATTGGTCGAGCGCGAGCGCGGCGATGACCGAGCCGTTGAGCAGCAGGTCGGACTGGTAATGGGCGCGGTCGGTGGCGATGGCGATCGAGCCGGTGCGGGCGATGATCCGGCGCTGATAAAGGATCAGAACGAAGGTTACCGCGATCGCCGCGAGCGAGACATTGATGCCGAGCTCGGCCGAGCCGGTCGCGGCACCGCTCAATAACCGCTGGGCCGAGCGATAGGCGATCCACCCCGCCGAAATCGCGATCAGGACGATCTGGAACAGAGCGACCAGAGCTTCGGCCTTGCCGTGGCCGAAGCGGTGATCGCTGTCGGCGGGAACCGCCGCAATCCGCACCCCGGCGAGAGTGACGAGGCTGGCGATCAGGTCGAGTCCGGTATCGACGAGGCTTCCGAGCATTGCCATCGAGCTGGTTTCGGCCGCCGCCCAGGCCTTGAGCGCGATCAGCAGAAGCGCCGCCGAGACGCTGGCGAGCGCGGCGCGGGTCGACAGCTTCGAACGTTCGGAGTGATGGTCGTGAAACGCGGTCATGGGTAGAGCAGGCTTTCGCTCCACGCCCCCTGCCAGATGAACAGGCGGCGTTCGTGGAGCCGGTGGGCGCGGTCGGTCCAGAATTCGATCGATTGCGGGGCGAGCCGAAACCCCGACCAGCGCGGCGGGCGCGGGACATCGCGGCCTTCGAAGCTCAGCCCCAAATCGTCGAAGCGAGATTCGAAGGTGGCACGGTCGGGCATGGTGCGCGACTGGTCGGAGGCCCAGGCGCCAAGATGCGAATCGCGGCTCCGGCTGGCGAAATAAAGGTCGGCGTCGAGGTCGGCGACGGCAACGACCGGGCCTTCGATCCGCACCTGGCGGCGAAGCGATTTCCAGTGGAACAGCAAGGCGGCGTGGGGGTTGGCGGCGAGCTCATTGCCCTTGCGGCTGTCGAGGTTGGTATAGAAGACGAAGCCGTCGGGACCGTGACCCTTGAGCAGCACCATCCGCAGCGACGGAAGGCCCGCGGGATCGACGGTGGCGAGCGCCATCGCTTCGGGATCGTTGGGCTCGCTTGTTCGAGCCTCGGCGAACCACAGGTCGAACAATGCAATCGGATCCTCGGCCATTGGCCGTCCTTGGCGCGATGGAGCGGCCAAGTCGAGAGGGGTCGGAGGGTCGAGATCAGCCGGGCATCGCCGAGAAATAGAATGCGTAGAACACCAGCCATAACAGTCCGAGGGTGACGAGCCGGCCGGGCATGCCGATCCAGCGCGCAAGCAACCGGCTTGCCGAGGCGCTGACCAAGGTGACCAGCAGGAAGCGCGGAAGGCGGAGCAAGGGGGTCATTGCGGCGAACCGAAGCAAGGGCTCTTCATCGGCGGCGGCGGCGAGCGCGTAAAGCTTGAACGGCACCCCCGAAAAGGACCCGCCAAGCACCGCCTGATAGCCGCGCGCGTGAAAATCGCTGATCGCGAGGATCAGCATCGGAGCGTCGATAGCCGGAAGCGCGAGCATTGCATGCGCCGCGCCCGCGGGGTCGATACTCGCCCAGGCGTAGGCCAGAGCGCCCCCGGCCGAAGCGCCGAGCGCGGCGTAGAGCGAGGCGATGATTCCGCCGCGAAGGCCGTGGCGGACCGCGATCGCGCTGATCGGAACGTCGGCGACGATGAACAGCAGGATCGCTTCGGCGAGCCCCCATGAAGCCGCGATCAGGATCATCGGCGGTGCAAGCGGCTAGACCGCGTAGAAATAATTGACGAGGTGGAAGAACAAGGGCGCGGCGAAGGTCACCGAATCCATCCGGTCGAGCGCTCCGCCATGCCCCTGGATCATCCCGCCCCAATCCTTGACCCCGAGCGAACGCTTGACCGCCGACAGGACCAGCCCGCCGAGGAAGCCGGCGAACACGATCGCGAAGGCGAGTGCCGCGGCTTCGAGGGGAGTGAAGGGGGTGATCCACCACAGGGCGGCACCGGCGGCGGTCGCGGCGAGGCCTCCGCCAACCAGCCCTTCGAGCGTCTTCGACGGGCTGACATTGGGCGCGATCGGGGTCCGGCCGCCAATCTTGCTGGCGACATATTGGAGCACGTCGCTCAACTGGACGACGGTGATGAGGAAGAACAGCAAGAAGAAATTCTGTTGCCCGGGAATGTCGAGGATGAGCAGAGCGGGCGCATGGCTGATGCAGAAGACGGTCAGCATCAGCGCCCATTGGATCTTGGCGGTGCGCAGCAGGAAATCCTGCGTTTCGCCCTTGATCACCGACAGCACGGGCAAGAGCAGGAAGGCGTAGACCGGAATGGCGATGGTCAGCATCGACAGCCAGCCGTCCCATACCAGCCAATATTGAAGCGGGATGAAAAGGTAGAAAGCGGCGGCGACCGCGCGATGGTCCGACGGCCGGGTCGGAGTGAGCGAGATGAATTCGCGAAGGCAGTAAAAGCTGACCATGGCGAACAACAGGATGGTGACCGATTTGCCGAAGGTGAAGGCGAGCGCGAAGATCGCGACCATCACCCACCACGCCTTGATCCGCGCATTGAGGTTGGCGACGGTGGCTCTGCCGGACTTGCTGATGGCTTTGCGGGCGAGGAGCCAGCCTATGAGCGAGGCGAGCAGCAAGATCGCCGCGACGCCGCCGAACAGAAGCAGCATCCTGGGGTCGGGAGAGCCGGTCATGCCAGAGCGACCACCGCGGCGCGGGCGCGCTCGGCGAAGGCGGCCCTGGTCTCGCCGGGGACAAGCGCGATCGGTGCGCCGAAGCGGGCGGCGCAGATGATCGGCGCCGGAAACAGGCTGCCCTTGGGAAGCGCGCGGCGGAGATTGTCGAGGAACACCGGGACGAGCTCGGCCGCGGGATTGGCCTCTGCCAGATGGAACAGCCCGGGCTTGAACGGTCCGGGGAGGCGTTCGAATGCGCGGGTGCCTTCCGGGAAAATGATCAGCGACTCGCCTTGTGCGAGAACAGCGTTGAGCGGTGCGAGCGGGCCCCCCCCAGTTCGCCCTTTGCCGGCGCGGTCGATCAGCACCGCGTTCAAGACCTTAAGCGCGATGTGGCGGCGGATGCGGCCCTTACCCCAATAATCGGCGGCGGCGACCGGGTGGGTGGTGGCGCGAAGATCGGGGGGGAGCGCGGCCCACAACAGGATCGTGTCGAGATGGCTCGAATGATTGGCGAAATAGATCCGCTGGCGGTGGGAAGGGGCGGTTCCGAGC
>JBKKAQ010000090.1:0-11406 GCA_046714555.1 Sphingomicrobium sp.
ATCCCGAACCGGTCGAACGCGCCGCTTATGATGCCGCCTACAAGGGCGTCACAGACGTGCTGACTCTCTATCTATGGCGGCGGCCGGCCTTTTATCTGACCCGCTGGGCGGCCAATGCCGGGCTCAAGCCCAATATCGTCACCGCGGTCGGAGCGATCCTTTGCCTGCTCGCGACCTATTTGTTCTGGAACGGGCATTACTGGCCGGGGATCGCCGCCGGCTTCGCCTTCATGGTGCTCGACACCGTCGACGGCAAGCTCGCGCGCTGCACCGGTACCTCGTCCAAATGGGGCAATATCTTCGATCACGGGATCGACCTGGTCCACCCGCCTTTCTGGTGGTGGGCCTGGGCCGAAGGGCTTCACCGCTACGGCACCCCGATCGAGCCGGTATTGTCGTCGATGCTGCTGATCGCGATCATCTGCGGTTATGTCGCCCAGCGGCTGATCGAAGGGGTGTTCGTCCGCAGGTTCGGAATGCATATCCATGTCTGGCGGCCGACCGACAGCCAGTTTCGCCTGGTCACCGCACGACGCAATCCCAACATGATCATCCTCGTCGGATCGATGCTGTTCCAGCGCCCCGACATCGGGCTTCAACTGGTCGCTCTGTGGACCCTTGTCTCTCTGATCTTCCACGCGGTTCGGCTTGCTCAGGCCAATGCCCGCAAGGATCGCGGGCTCCCCGTCACTTCCTGGCTGGCATGACCCGCTGGACCGCGCTGCTTCTCGCCGGGTCGCGCCCCGGGGTCGATCGATTCGCCGCAAGCCACGGCACCGACCTGAAGGCTTTGATCCCGGTCGCGGGGGAACCGATGCTGGTCCGCCCGGTCCGCGCGCTGCTCGGCAGCCCCGCCATCGCCGAAGTGCGGGTGCTCGCCCAGGCGCCCGAGCGGATCGCCGCGGTGCTTCCCGCCGATCCGCGGCTGACGGTCGAGCGGTCGGGAGCGACGATCGCCACCACCCTCCAGGCGGTCTGCGACGACCCGATTACCCGCTGGCCATTGCTCGTCACCACCGCCGATCACGCGCTTCTCGACCCGGCGATGATCGCCGACTTTCTAACTCGCGCGGACGGTGCCGACCTTGCCGTCGGGCTGGTCGGACGGACCGCATTGACCGCCCGGCTGCCGGCAAGCGCTCGAACCTGGATCCGCTTTCGCGGCGAGGCCTATAGCGGCGCCAATCTGTTCGCCTTGGGCTCGCCCCGCGCACGCGACGCGGTCGCGCTGTGGAGCAGGGTCGAACAGGATCGCAAGAAGGGCTGGAAAATGCTGCTTGCGCTCGGCCCCGGGCTATTGCTCGGAGCCGCGCTCAGGCTTCGCACCCTCGACCAGACCGCCGCCGCGCTCGGCCGGCGGCTCGGCCTGACCATTCGCGCGATCGAAATGCGCGATCCGCTCGCCGCGGTCGATGTCGACAAGCCCGCCGACCATGCGCTGGTCGAAGCGATCCTCGAATGCCGCCAATGACCGATCTGGCGATCTACGACATGGACCGCACCGTTACCCGGCGGGCGACCTACACTCCTTTCCTGCTCCATTGCGCGCTTCGCCGCGCGCCGTGGCGGCTCGCCCTTATCCCCCTCGTCGCGCTGGCGATGCTCGCCTACGTACTCCGACTGATCCCGCGCGGAACGCTCAAGGAAATCAACCACGCGCTTCTGCTCGGCCGCTCGATCGCTCCCGCTGCGCTTGCTCCCTTGGTCGACAGCTTCGCGCAAGCGACGCTTGCGACCAACATCCGCCCCGGCGCGCTCGCCGCGATCGCCCGCGACAGGGCCGAGGGGCGGCGGCTGGTCATGGCGACCGCCTCCTACCGCCTCTACGCCAGCGCGATCGCCGAGCGGCTGGGGTTCGACGAGACCATCGGCACCAACAGCCTAATCGGGCTCGACCAGCAGGTCCGCTCGAAAATCCTTGGCGAGAATTGCTACGGCGAAGCCAAATTGCGGATGATCCTAGCCTGGCTCAAAGCGCATCAGCTCGAGCGCCGCGACGTCCGTTTCTATTCGGACCACGCTTCCGACGCGCCGGTGTTCGACTGGTGCGATGAGCCGGTCGCGGTCAATCCGCACGCCCGCCTCGCCAAGCTCGCCCGCCACCGCGGCTGGCGGGTCGAGGACTGGGGCTGACCCCTAGACCGCCTCCAGCGCATTGGCGAAATCGGCGATCAGATCCTCGGCATTCTCGACCCCGATCGAAATTCGCACCAGATTGTCGGTGATCCCGAGCGCCTGCTTGCGCTCGTCGGGCACCGACAAATGGGTCATCGCCGCCGGAGCGCTCGCCAGAGTCTCGGTCCCGCCGAGGCTGACCGCGAGATGCGCGATGCGCAGCGCGTCGAGAAACGCGAAGGCCTCGCGCTCGCCGCCCTTCAGATAGAGTGAAAAGGTCGACCCCGCCCCGCTGCAATGGCGGCGATAAATGTCGGCCTGGCGCGACCCCGGGTCGAGAAAGCCGAGATAGCCGACCGTCTCGACCTTGGCATGGTCCTTGAGGAACGCGCACACCTTGGCCGCATTCTCCCCCGCCCGGGTCATCCTCAATTCGAGCGTCTCGAGGCTGCGCAATAGCATCCACGCGGTGTTCGGGTCGCAGATCGTCCCGATGGTGTTGCGCATCGTCCGGATGCGCTCGATCAGCGCCTTCGACCCGACCAGCCCGCCCGCGACGAGGTCGCTGTGCCCGCCGGCATATTTGGTCAGGCTGTAGACCGTCAAATCGGCGCCCTGGTCGATCGGCCTCGCCCATAATGGCCCGAGGAAAGTATTGTCGATCGCGATCGGCGGCCTGTCCTCCTTGCCAAAGGCCGAATCGCGCGCCGCCGCGACCGCCTCGACATCGACCAGGGCGTTGGTCGGATTGGCCGGGCTTTCGAGATAGATCAGCGACACCCGCCCCTTGGCCCGCGCGCTCGCGATGACCTGATCGATTTCCTCGCGGGTCGCGCCCGCCGGAAAATCGAGCCAGCTGACCCCGAACCGCCCGAGGATCTTGGCGATCAGGGTCTCGGTCGCGGCGTAAAGCGGCCCCGAATGGACGATCACGTCGCCCGGCTCGACAAAGGTCAACAACAGCGTCGCGATCGCCGACATCCCGCTCGAAAAGCTCAACGCCGACTCGGCCTCCTCCCACAGCTTCAATCGGTCCTCGAGGATTTCCTGGTTGGGACCGTTGAAGCGCGAATAGATCAGCCCCTCGGCGCCCCCCGGCCGCTTGCCGGTGACCCCTTCGAAAAAGCGCTTCCCGGCCGCGGCATTTTCGAACACGAAAGTCGAGGTGAGAAAGATCGGCGGCTTCAGCGACCCTTCGGACAGCGCCGGATCATAGCCATGCCCCATCATCAGCGTGCCCGCGCTCAATTTATGGCTGCCGATATGGGTCGTCGGGGTCTTGGGGCGCCGCGTCGGGGTGGTTCCGCTGATCACATTTTCGTCTGGCACTGGTCCCTCCTGCTGGGCCGAGCATTGCCCCAAACCGCGCCGCATCGCTAGCGCGCGATGCCGATCACACTGATCTGCCGGCCATAGCCCGCCTCGCCGCGATGGCTCGCCCGGCGAAAGCTGAAGAAGCGCCCGGGGTCGGCATAGGTGTCGAGCGTCAGCGCCTCGACCCGTCCGATCCCCGCGGCGCCCAGCCGGGCGACGACATAGGCCTCGAGATCGAAATGCGGCTTGGCGGGCCCTCGCTCGAAAAAACGCTGATTGTCCGGCGCATCGGCGGCAAATCGGTCGAAAAAGGCCTGATCGACCCCATAGGATGCCCGAGCGATGCACGGGCCCACCGCCGCGACGATCCGCTCCCTGCTTGCGCCGAGGTTCTCCATCGCCGCGATCACGGCGTCGGTCACGCCGCCGATCGCTCCGCGCCAGCCAGCGTGCGCCGCACCCACCACCCCCGCCGCGCGATCGGCAAGCAGCACCGGCGCGCAATCGGCGGTGAGGATTCCAAGCAGCAGTCCCGGACGGTCGGTGACCAGTGCATCGGCATGCGGCCGCGCATCGTCGGGCCACGGCTCGACCGCCTCGATCGCAATTGCCGAATGGATCTGGTGAAGCGTCGCAAGCTTGGCTCCGGGCATTACCGCCGCAATTGCGCGCGCGCGATTTTCGGCGATCCGCCCGGGCTCGTCGCCGCTGGCGAGCCCGACGTTGAGCCCGGCCATCTCGCCCGTCGACACCCCACCCCTGCGGCCGAGAAAGCCATGGACGACCCCGGCCAGCGCGCCGGCGCGGATCACCTCGACGCTCACCGCGCCTCCCGGGCTCACCGCGCCTCACCAGTCACAGCGAGAGTCGCATGACGATGTCCTCGTCGGCGTGGCTCCCGACTTTGAAATCATACCGCCCGACCACGACAAACCCGCGCGCCCGGTAAAATGCCTTGGCGCGGTGATTGTCGACAAACACCGACAATTGGATGTGGCGCGCGCCGCGCCGCCGTGCCTCCTCGACCCCCCAGTCGAACAGGGCGGCGGCGATTCCCTCGCCCTGCCACAGCTCCAATATATATAGCTGCCGCAACTCGATCGTTGAATCAGGGGTTTCGATCGCCAGCGCCGGCGGGCCGAGCTTGATGAAGCCCAGTAATTGCTCGCCGAGCGCGGCGACCCGCACCGCGAACTCGGGATCCTTGATCTCGCGCTCGAAACTCGCCGGGTCGGCGCGGGCAAGGAACAAGGCGAGGTCGTCGCCGCGATACAAGGCGCCGAAGGTGTCGGTGAAGATGCGCGCGAACAAAGCCGCGATCGCCGTGGCATCGCCCGGCACCGCGTCGCGATATTCGATCGTCATTGCGCGAACCCCGCCGGAACCGGCCAGCCGGGCGCGGTCAGGCCAAGCAATTTGAACAATTGCCCCATCTCGCCCGGCGAGCACAACCGCCGCCGCGCTACCTCGATCTCGTCGGCGCGCTCGGGGTTTTTTATCGCAAGCCCCGCCGCGCGATCGGCGATCCCGAGCCGCTCGAGCCATTCGCCCTGATCCGCAAGAGCGGTGGCGCTGGCCCCGGCGGCGGTCGCGGCTCGAGCGGCCGCTTCGAAATCGACGTGCGCGGTCAAATCCTGTTCCCCCGGGTTCGCCAGCGGGTCGGCGAAGCCATGCCTCAGCACCGCCTGGAGCGTATCGCCTTCACCGGTCAGCCCATGCCCGTAATCGATCAGCAAAGCGGCCCCGCCATGCGCCGCGAGATGCGCTCCGACCGCCGCGCAGGCCGCCTCGCGTTCGGGCGAATCCTCGCGGATCGCCGCTCCCGGCGCGCCGCTGAATCCCAAGCGGTCGCCAACGACTGTGATCGTCCGCTCGCTCCAGCGGCCCTCCTCGCTGACCCATTGCCGCACGGCGAGCGCGTCGAGGAATTCATTGGCGACGAGCAGCAGCGGGACATTGGGCAAATCCTCTATCCGGCCGTGCCATTGCGCTTCGGCCACCCGCCGCGCCTGCGCCCGGCGAAGCGCCGGGCTGGTCTCGATCAGATGCACCTCGCCGGCAAAGCCCGCGCGCCGCAGCACTCGAAGCGCATCGGCGGCAAGCGTTCCCCGCCCCGGCCCAAGCTCGGCATAGATCGCCTCGCTTGGCCGCCCCGCCCGAACCCAGCAATCGGCCAGCGCCGCTCCGACGATCTCGCCGAACATCTGGCTGATTTCGGGGCTGGTGGTGAAATCCCCCGCCGCGCCGATCGGATCGCGGGTCGCATAATAATGCGCATTGGCCTCGCGCATATACTCATCGACCCCGATCGGCCCGCCTGACAATATCCGCGCGCGCAGCCGCTCGGCCAAATTTCCTCTCCCGCTTGCGGGGGGGGCTGGGGGTGGGCGGGTCGTCACGACATTCACCGCTGATTGCTCCCCGCGCGCAGGAAGTCGCCCATCAGGCGACGCTCTCGGTCCCGGCGATCGGCTCGATCCGCTGCCGCCGCCCGGGCGCGGTGATCATCAAATAAATTCCGCCAAGGATCATCGGCAGCGACAGCCATTGACCCATGTGAAGCCCGCTCGCCTGGGTGAAGGCGGCCAATTGCTCGTCGGGCTCGCGGACAAATTCGACCGCGAAGCGGAAGCAGCCGTAAAAGAAGATGAACGCACCGACCAGCTTGCCCGGCTGATAGCGCGCCTCGGTTTTCCAGAACATTGTCCACAGAATCGCAAACAGGATGAAGCCTTCAAGGATTGCCTCGTAAAGCTGGCTCGGATGACGCGGCGGGCCGAGGGTGGACACCCCATTGATCAGTTCGGGAAAGCGCACCGCCCAGGCGACATTGCTCGGCGCGCCCCATAATTCGGCGTTCACGAAATTGGCGAGCCGGCCGAACAACAGTCCGAAAGGCACGGTGCAGGCGACATAATCATGGATTCGAAGCCACGGCAGCCCTTCCTTGCGCGACAGATGAAGGATCGCGAGGGTCACTCCGATGACCCCGCCGTGGAACGACATGCCGCCGTCCCACAATTTCAAAATGTCGACCGGATTGTCGAGATAAAAAGCCAGATTGTAGAACAGGACATAGCCCATCCGCCCGCCCAGGATCACCCCGAGCGAGGCATAGAACACCAGATCGTCGGCATGGCGCCGAGCCATCGGCGCTCCGGGCTGGTTGAGCAGCTTGAGCAGATAGAAATAGCCCGCGAAAATCCCGCCGAGGTAAGCGAGGCTGTACCAGCGCAATTGGAAAAAGCCGAGATCGAGCGCGACCGGGGACAGGTGAAGCTCGGTCCAGGCGATCGCCTGCGATGCGCTGAGCGTTGCGATGATCATGTTAGGCTTCCCCCTCAGGCTCGACCGCCTCATAAGGTCACTGCGCCGAAAGGCAAAGGAGGGCGGATGCCGACTGAGCTTGACCGGCGGTTCGACGCGATGATTGCCCAACTCACCGGTCCCGGCGGCCAGGTGGTGATCGATCGCGACCCGCAGGGCCGGGCGATCGTCGCCAATCTGCCCGCGACCCTGCCGTCCTTCTTCGCCACTTTCTGCGCCGCCAATGCGGCGGCCGAAGCGGTGGTCGCGGGCGACGAGCGGCTGAGCTTCGCCGAACTTGATCTGTGGTCCGACCGGCTTGCGTTCGCGCTGGCCGGACGCGGGATCCGCAAGGGCGACCGGGTGGCCATCGCGATGCGCAATTGCCCGGCGTGGATCATCGCCTACATGGCCGCGCTCAAGGCCGGAGGGATCGCCACTTTGCTCAACGGCTGGTGGCAGCGCGATGAGCTCGCCTTTGCGCTCGGGCTGACCGGCCCGGTGCTGATCATCGCCGACGCTCCGCGCGCCGAGCGGATCGCTAAGGTCGCGGGTGACTGGCGGGTGGTCGGGCTCGATGCCGATGCGCCTCTCGCCGGGGCGCTCGCGCCCTTGCTTGGCGGTCAAGCGGGCGATCCCGCTCAGCTTCCGGCAATCGCTCCCGAAGACGATGCGACGATCCTGTTCACCTCGGGCTCAACCGGCGCAGCGCGCGGCTCTTTGTCGACCCACCGCGCGGTGACCACCGCGGTCTATGCCTACGCGCTCGGGCTGATGGCCTTGCGCGGGCTTCTGACCGAGGACGGCCGCGCCCCCGCCGGTCCGCCGCGCACGCTCGTCGCCCTGCCCTTGTTCCACGTCACCGGCGAAGTTCCGCTGCTGCTCAACAGCTTCGTTCTCGGCCGCGCAATGGTGTTGATGCCCAAATGGGATGTGAGCGAGGCGCTGCGCTTGATCGAAGCGGAGAAAATCACCTATTTCGTCGGTGTGCCGACGATGAGCCTCGAACTGATCAACCACCCCGACCGCGACCGCTTCGAGCTGGGCAGCCTGACCGACATCGCGGCGGGCGGCGCGCCGCGCCCGGTCGATCATGTCGCCCGGCTCAAGGCCGCCATTCCCGGCGCGTCGCCCGCGCTCGGCTACGGCCTGACCGAAACCAATGCGGTCGGCTGCGGCAATTTCTGGTCCAACTATGCGGCCAAACCCGCCTCGACCGGCCGCCCGCAAAGGCCGTTCGTCGAGCTTGCCATCCTCGGCTCCGACGGGACCCACCTAAGCCCCTGTGAACACGGCGAAATACTCATCCGATCGGCCGCTTCCATCACCGCATATTGGGGCGCTTTGGAAACCACCGCACTGTCCTTTACCGCCGATCATTTCTTCCGCACCGGCGACATCGGCTATCTCGACGACGACGGCTATCTATTCATCGTCGACCGCCAGAAGGACATCATCATCCGCGGCGGCGAGAATATTTCGAGCCAGGAAGTCGAGGCCGCCTGCTACGCCTGCCCGGCGGTCGCCGAAGCCGCAGTATTCGCCGCTCCCGACGAGCGGCTCGGCGAAGTCCCCGTCGCGGTCCTTCACCCGCGCAAGGGTGCGTTGCTCGATGCCGCCGAATTGCAACGCTTTCTCGAAACCCGGCTCGCGGCATTCAAGATTCCGGCGCGAATGATATTCAGCCCCGAACCCTTGCCGCGGCTCGGGACCGGCAGGATCGACCGGGTCTCGCTCAAAAAGCAGTACGCGCATTGAAACTTGCGGTCCCGGCGATCGACCGCCGCACTTGGCTGGTTGGTGGAGGAGCCGGGGTCGGACTGATCCTCGCCTTCCTCGGCTGGCCGCGAACCGTTGCCAGCGGGCTGCGCGGCCGGCCGGGCGAAGCTCTGTTCGATCATTTCCTCAAGATCGACAGTAGCGGGCGGGTAACGGTCGTGATCCCCCAAGTCGAGACCGGCCAAGGGGTGTGGACCGCTCTCCCGCAAATCCTTGCCGACGAGCTTGGCGCCGCCTGGGAGACGATCGCGGTCGAGCCGGCGGCTTCGGCGCCCGCCTACGCCAATTCGGTGGCAGGTGCTGAGGGCTGGACCGAGCGAGACGGGTTCCCGATTGGCCGGGCGGCCAGACCGCTGCGGATCACAGCCGGAGCGAGCTCGATTCGAGCGTTCGAAGCTCCGCTGCGACAGGCGGGCGCGACCGCGCGGGCCTTGTTGATCAGCGCAGCTGCTAAGCGATGGGACGTCGCGGCAGCTGAATGCGACACCGCCAATGGTTTCGTCACTCATGAAGGCAAACGGCTCGGGTTCGGCGAACTGGCGGTCGATGCCTCGCGAATAATTCCGCCGCGCCGCGCTGCGCAAAGGTCCAGCGGTAGAGGGCCGCTTGCCGGCCAATCACTTCAGCGAATCGATCTCCCCTCAAAAAGCGATGGAAGCGCGCGCTTCGCCGCTGACGTTCGCATGCCGGGAATGCTTTATGCGTCGGTTCGCCTTGCCCCGCCCGGGGGTCGGCTGATCGGATTCTCGCGCAAGAGCGCGCAGCGCATTTTTGCAAACGTGCGAATTGTCGTTCGTGACCGCTGGATCGCTGTGGTCGCCGACAATTGGTGGCTGGCCGAGCGCGCTCTGGTCGCGGCAGCGCCGCGCTTCGCTGGGCCCGCGAACGCGGACGGCGCGGCCATGAACGCGATCCTCGAGGACTCGATTGACCGCGGTCAACCCCGGCGCTTTTTCCAGCGCGGTGACTTTGACGGGGCTGTCGAGGGTTCCCGGCCGCTCGTTGCGAATTACGCCATCGGCCCTGCTCAGCACCTCGCTCTTGAACCGCGATCCGCGACCGCACGTTTTCGCGGCGGTCGGCTCGAAGTCTGGGCTGCGACACAGGCGCCCGAAATGGCGCGCACCGTGGCAATCGCAGCTGGTAAGGACCGCGCGCGCCACACAACGCTTTACCCGATGTTGGTAGGCGACGGCGGGGGCCGAGCGCTCGAAGCTGAAGCAATTCCGATCGCGGTCGAGCTTGCGCGTGAGATCGACCGCCCGGTGCAGTTGATCTTCTCGGCCAGGGTCGAACAGAGTCACAGCCCGGTTCGAACGCCGCTGGTGGCGCGGATGTTAGCACTGCCCGGCGAAAATGGAACGATTGCCGCCTGGAGCGCAAGCATTGCCTGTGCCGACGGAATGAATTCCGCACTTGCTCGCCTCACGGGGGGCATTGCGCGGCGCCACCCGTTTGGGGGGACGCTCGCTGGAGCAGTCCCTCCTTATGCCATTCGCGATGTACGGATTGATTCGATACTTGCGGATCTCCCGGCCCCGTGCGGCTATATGCGCGGGGGAATGCACGGCCTCACCGCCTTCCTTACCGAGAGTTTTATCGACGAACTGGCGCGCGCCGCTGGGGCCGAGCCGCTGGCATTTCGAATGGGTATGCTCGGCGGAAACGTACGGCTGGCTCGAGCGATTTCAACCGCAGCCGCGATTGGTGGTTGGGATGGCGGAGGTCCCGAAAGCACGCTCGGCCTGGCTGCGCATTCGGCGTTCGGGTCGCACATCGGACTGCTTGCCCAGGCAAGCATCGGCGACGACCAGCGTGTTCGAGTGACGCGCCTCGTCGCTGCGGTCGATTGCGGGCGGATCGTGAATCCCGGGCTTGTCCGCCAACAGGTCGAAGGGGGACTTCTCGCCGCGCTCGATTTGGCGACGACCGCGCCGCCGGATTTCGTCGCCGGATCTGCCGTTGCCCGAAATTTCTCTTCACTCCGACTGTCTCGGCTCGCCGCGGTCCCGAGTATCGAGATCGAATTGATTAACAGCAATCAGGGTTCTGGCGGGGTGAGCGGCTTGGGCTACGCAGTACTCGCCCCGGCGGTGGCCAACGCACTCGCTGCAGGTGGAGGACCGCGCTTGCGCAATCTTCCGTTCGCCCCGATGGCGGGGGGATGATGACGCAGTGCCAGCCTCCGGTCGATCACCCACTCGTCCCGCCGCGGCGGATTGGCGTCCTGCTGATCAACCTCGGCACTCCCGATTCGCCCAATGCTCGCGCGGTTCGCAAATATCTCGGGCAATTCCTGAGCGATCGGCGCGTAATCGAAATCCCGGCATGGGCATGGCGCCCAATTCTCCACGGGATCATTCTTCGCACCCGCCCCAGGAAATCAGCGCAGGCCTATGCCCAGGTGTGGACCAAGGACGGATCACCGCTCGCCGCTATCACCCGGCGCCAATCCGAAGCGCTGGACAAGCGTTTGAGCGGTCATGTGATGGTTGAACATGCGATGCGCTACGGTCGCCCCGAGATCGGAACGGCTATCGAGCGTTTGAGAGATGCCGGGTGCGAGCATATTCTCGCCGCGCCGCTTTACCCCCAATATTGCGCAGCGACCACCGCCAGCGCCAACGACACGGTCTTCGCCGCAATCACCGCGATGCGCTGGCAGCCTGCTCTTCGAACGCTTCCGCCATATCATGACGACCCGCTGTACATCGCTGCTCTAAAGACCAGTTTGGAACGCCAGATGGCGGCACTAGAATTCGTGCCCGATCGACTACTGCTCAGCTTTCACGGAATGCCTCAGCGAACGCTGGCGCTGGGCGATCCCTATCACTGCCATTGCCGCAAGACTGCTCGCCTCCTTAGCGACGCCATGGGGACCCCAATCGATAT
>JBKKAQ010000091.1:0-7307 GCA_046714555.1 Sphingomicrobium sp.
GAACGATAACAGGCCCAACAAATAGCGCACGGCTTGCCCCACCTAAGTCACTGATCCGGCGCGCGGAACCATGTTCCTTTTCAAGGCGCGGCGCAACCGGCCGGCTAACCCGACAAAAAAGGGCGGAGCCGAACTGGCCCCGCCCAAACTGATCCGGCTGAATTCGGTGATTAGCCGCCGTGTCCCGCCAGCGCCGCGAGCAGCAAGAGCGCGACGATGTTGGTGATCTTGATCATCGGGTTGACCGCCGGGCCGGCGGTATCCTTGTACGGATCGCCGACGGTATCGCCGGTCACCGCGGCCTTGTGCGCCTCGCTGCCCTTGCCGCCGTGATTGCCGTCCTCGATATATTTCTTGGCATTGTCCCACGCGCCCCCGCCCGAGGTCATCGAGATCGCGACGAACAGACCCGACACGATCACCCCGAGAAGCAAAGCGCCAAGCGCGGCAAAGCCATTGGCCTGTCCGGCGACCGCTCCGATAAGGAAATAGACCGCGATCGGCGTGAGCACCGGCAGCAGCGACGGGATGATCATTTCCTTGATCGCCGCCTTGGTGACGAGGTCGACGGTCCGCGCGTAATCGGGGCGGCTCGAGCCTTCCATGATCCCCGGATTGTCGCGGAACTGGGCGCGGACGTCCTCGACTACCGCACCGGCGGCGCGGCCGACCGCGGTCATCCCGAACGCTCCGAAGCTGAACGGAAGCAGCGCGCCGAGCAGCAGGCCGACGATCACATAGGGATTGCTCAAGGCGAAATCGACCGCGAGATTGGGGAAGAATTCGGTGAGATCGGTGGTGTAGGCGCCGAACAAGACCAGTGCCGCCAGCGCCGCCGAACCGATCGCATAGCCCTTGGTTACCGCCTTGGTGGTGTTGCCGACCGCGTCCAATGCGTCGGTGCGCGCGCGCACCTCATCGTCGAGGCCCGCCAATTCGGCGATCCCGCCGGCATTGTCGGTCACCGGGCCATAAGCGTCGAGAGCGACGACCATTCCGGCAAGCGCGAGCATCGCGGTCGCGCCCATCGCGACCCCGATCACTCCGGCGAGCTGGAAGCAGGCGATGACCGCGACGACGATCACGAGGGTCGGAAGCGCGGGCGATTCAAGGCTGATCGCAAGCCCCTGGATGACGTTGGTGCCGTGCCCGGTCTCCGACGCCTTGGCGATGCTTCGCACCGGGCGGTAATTGGTCCCGGTATAATATTCGGTGATCCACACCAGAGCGCCGGTCAGGCCGAGCCCGACGAGCATGCACCAGAACAGGTCCATTCCCGTGACCTGTATATCCTTCACCGTCGCGACGACGGTGTTCATGTCGCCAAGCGTGTAGGCGGTCGCGGCATAGACAGCCGGAACGGCGAGCCCGGCGGCGGTCCAGAAGCCCTTGTAGAGCGCGCCCATGATCGATTCGCGCTTGCCCAGCCGGACCATGTAGGTGCCGATGATCGAGGTGATCACGCACACCCCGCCGACCAGCAAGGGCAAGCCCATCAGCGGCAGCAGATAAGGCGAGTTTGGCCCGACCGAGAGAGCGATCGAGACCATCGTCACGCCGAGGGTGACGACATAGGTTTCGAACAGATCGGCCGCCATTCCGGCGCAATCGCCGACATTGTCGCCGACATTGTCCGCGATTACCGCGGGGTTGCGGGGATCGTCCTCGGGAATTCCGGCCTCGACCTTGCCGACGAGGTCGGCGCCGACGTCGGCCGCCTTGGTGAAGATGCCGCCGCCGAGACGAGCGAAGATCGAGATCAGCGAAGCTCCGAACGACAGAGCGACGAGCGCGTTGATCACTTCGCGATCGGCCGGATTATGCCCCGCGGGACCGATCAGATACCAGAAGAAGATCGAGATCGCGAGCAGCCCGAGTCCGGCAACGAGCATCCCGGTGATCGCTCCGGCGCGAAACGCCATCGTCAGCCCGCCCTGGAGGCTGGTGCGCGCGGCTTCGGCGGTTCGGACATTGGCTTTGACCGAGACGTTCATGCCGACGAACCCGGTCAGCCCCGACAACAGAGCGCCGATGACGAAACCCGACGCCGAAACCGGGCCAAGGAAGGCGAACACCAGAGCCACCACGACGACACCGACAATGGTAATCGTCATATACTGGCGGCGAAGGTAAGCGCTGGCGCCCTCCTGGATTGCAGCAGCGACCTCGACCATCCGCGCGTTGCCGGCGGGAGCGCGAAGCACCTGCTGGCTGGTGATCAGGCCGTAAAGCAGCGCCACCACGCCACAGGCGATGGCTATGTAGATGAGATCCATTGGTGTCGCTTCCCCATTGTCGGCCGGCGGGCGCCGCGCGGATCGCGGGCGCCCGAATTGCGCGGTTTTCTAGGGGGCTGGCGGGCGGCTGGCAAGTGCCGTGAAAAGCCGGTGGAGCGGGAGCGGTTCGAGTGCGGACGACTTAGTGAAGCAACAAGGCGGTGACCATTCCCGAGGCGAGCCCGATCAGCGACAGTGCGAGATGGCGAACGCTAGGAAGAACGGTGTACATGACCCAAATGCTCCGGCAATCGAACCGGCCCTTGAGCGTCGGCGATGTCGAGCGACTCGCCGGCAACCAGGTTCCCGATACAATTGGCTCTAAGCCCCGAAGTTGAACAAAGGTTTAAATTAGGGTCCAGATCGGGGGGAAACGCGGCGAGAAGCGCATAATCATCGCCCCCGGTCGCCGCGAACAGCCGCGCCTGACGATCCGCGCCGCGATACGCGACGAATTCGGGCGACAGTGCAAGCGAATCGAGATCGAGCACCGCCCCGCAGCCGCTCGCGGCGATCATCCGGGCAAGGTCGAGCAGAAGCCCGTCGGAGACATCCATCATCGCATTGGCGAGCGGTGCGAGCGCTGCCCCGGCTTCGAGCAATGGCGTGGGACGGCGGTAGGCGTCGACCAGTCGGCCGGTTGCGGCGGGATCGGCGCGCAATTGGGCGAGCCCCGCGGCCGAATCGCCGAGGTAGCCGACCAGCCACAGCCGGTCGCCCGGCCGGCCTCCGCTGCGCGAGGGCGTGGCGGGCCCGGCGCGCCCGATCACGGTCAGCCCGAGAACCCGCGGGGTTCCGCGCGGCAAAGCGATCGTGTCACCGCCGACCAAAGCGAGCTTATATTCGGCGCAGGCCTCGGCGACCCCGTCGAGAAAGGCCTTTTCCCATGTCCCGTCGCCGGCGAGAGTCAGCGACAGCAAGGCCGCGAGCGGCGCCGCGCCCTTGGCGGCCAAGTCCGACAGATTGACCGCGACGAGCTTCCACCCGACGCTTTCGGCCGGGTCGCGGGCAAGGTAATGCACCCCCTCGGCAATGCTGTCGTGGGTCAGTACCAGCCCGTCGATCAGCGCGACATCGTCGGCGAGCCCGCGCGCGGCCGGGTGAGTAGCGATGGCGCGCAACCGCTCGATCACTTCAAGCTCGCCAAGGCTCATCGTTTGATCCCGGCGGGGCGCGCCCCAAGGAGACAGCCACGGACCAGCGCGTCGACATTTTGCGTGCCTTTGGCCGCGACGATCCCCGGACTAGCCCCCGCCGAGCACATTGACGGTCAACGCGAGCACCCCGAGATTGAAAAAGAATGCGGCGATGCAATGCGCCGTCACCACCCGGCGGATATGCGGCGAGGTAACGCAAACGTCCGATGTCTGCAGCGCGACCCCGAGGGTATAGGCGAAATAGCAGAAATCGGCATAATCGGGCTCGCGCTTGCCCGGGAAATCGAGCCCGGTAGCGTCCGCGCCCCCGTCGTCGCTACTGTAATAGAGATGCGCGTAATGCAGCGTGTAGACCGCATTGCCGAAGGTCCACACCAACACCAGAGTGACGACGATCAGCGCGGTCTCGAACGGGGTGAAACCGCCGTCGCGCGACAATTCGCCGGCGACCGCGACGAGGATCACGAGGCTGATGATGAAGCTGATTCCCAGCAGCACGACCCGGTTGGCGTCATTGGCCTTGGCCGCGGCGCGCATTTCCTTGGGGCGGTCGTTGAACAGATTGACCGAGGCGAGCAGAAAGGCGAGCGCGGCGATGTCGAAGCCGATCATCAGCCCGCGCTGCCAGCCGATCGCCCAGATGCCGATCCCCCAGCCCGGGGCGAGGATCGCGGCGAACAGCAGAAATCGCGGCGGGGCGATGCGGTTGCCGATGGTCTTGGCGCTTGGCATTAGCGAACGATAGAGCAATGCGCCGCTTCGTCCAGCGGCTAGCGGGCCGCGCCCGCCGGTTCGAGCAGCGGCGCGACTTCGGGGGCCTCCTCGATCGAACGCAGGAAGCGCGGCACGACCGCGGCGCGGCTCGCCTGCTCATAAGCGAAGCCGAGCGACAGGATCAGAGCGTCGGACCATCGGGGGCCGAGGAAGCTCAAGCCCACCGGCAGACCCTTGACCGCGCCCATCGGCACGGTGAGGTGCGGATAGCCCGCGACCGCCGCGAGGCTGCCCGCGCCGCCCCCCGAAATCTGGTCGCCATTGACCGCGTCGATCTTCCATGCCGGGGGCATCGTCGGCCCGATCATGGCGATCACCCGGTGGTCGGCGAGCAATTTGTCGATGCCCCTGGCGCCCGCGGCGCGAAGGCTGATTGCGCGCGCCTTGCGGTAAGCGGGGTCGCGAAGTCCCGTGGTCGCTTCGGCTTTTTCAAAGGTTTCCTGCCCGAACAAGGCCAGTTCCTGCGCCGGATGGGCTCGATTATAGGCGATCACGTCGGCGAGATTGCGAACCCCGACAGTTGGCGGGGTCGTCGCCAGATAAGAGGACATCCCCGCCTTGAATTCGGTCAGCAGCACGTCCAATTCGTTGGGGCCGATCGCCTTGTCGTCGAATTCCTTAATCTCGACCAAAGTCGCGCCTTGCGCCCTAATCACCGCCAGGGCGGCTTCGAACGGGGCGTCGGTGCCGAAGCCTGAGGCAAAGCGCATCACCCCCAGCCTCTTGCCCCTGAGCGAGGCCGGATCGAGGCTCGCGGCATAATTCGAACGGCGCTTGTCGGCGTCGCGAGTGGCGGGGTCGGCGGGGTCGCTTGCCGCGATCACGCCGAGCATTTCGGCGGCCTGGCGGACGGTGCGGGTCATCGGGCCGGGGGTATCCTGGCTCGAGCTGATCGGGACGATATGAGTCCGGCTGACCAGCCCGACGGTCGGCTTGAACCCGACAATTCCGTTGATCGCCGCGGGGCAGGTGATCGACCCGTCGGTTTCGGTGCCGATGGCTAGGTCGACCAGCCCGGCGGCGACCGCCGCACCGCTTCCGCTCGACGATCCGCACGGATTGCGGTCGAGCGCGTGGGGGTTGCGGGTCTGTCCGCCGACCGCGCTCCATCCCGAGATCGAATTGTTCGAGCGGATATTGGCCCATTCGCTAAGGTTGGTCTTGCCCAATATGATCGCACCCGCGGCGCGCAGCCGGGCGACCAGGGGCGAATCGCGGCCGGTGACATTCTTAACCAGCGCAAGGCTTCCGGCGGTCGTTGGCAAGGGCCCCGCGACCTCGATATTGTCCTTGATCAGGACCGGCTGGCCCGACAGCGCGCCGGTCCGCGGCGAACGGTCGATCGCGCGAGCCTGGTCGATCGCGGTCGGATCGAGAGCGAGGACCGAATGGATCAGAGGATCGATGGCGCGGATCCGCTCGAGCGCCGCTCGCGTCGCGGTTTCGGCCGGGCCGAGCGGAGCGAGCCCAGCCGGAGCAGCGCGCGGGGTTGACGGAAAGGACGGCGTTGTCGGAGAAGAAGGCGCGAGCGAAGCGCAGCCGCCGAGCGCCAGCATCGCGACCAATCCGGTCAACCCCGTTCGACCCATCACCAGCCTTTCGAGTCTTAGTGGTTGCGCGCGCGCTCGAGGGCTTCGACGATCACCCGATAGGCGTCCTCGCGCCCGCCCCAGGTGCCGACCCGGGTCCATTTTTCGGGCTCGAGATCCTTGTAGTGAGTAAAGAAATGCTCGATCTGCTGGAGTACGATCGCGGGCAGATCGGCGCCCTCCATCACGTCGGCGTAGAACGGACTGGTCTTGATTTCGGGAACCGCGAGCAATTTCTCGTCGCCTCCCGCTTCGTCCTCGAGAAACAGAACCGCGACCGGGCGCGCGCGGACGACGCAGCCGGGCATGAACGGCCAGCGCGCCATCACGAGGCAATCGAGCGGGTCGCCGTCCTCGCCCAGCGTCTGCGGGATGAAGCCGTAATTGGCCGGATAGCGCATGGCGGTGTGGAGGATGCGGTCGACGAAGATCGCCCCCGATGTCTTGTCGAGCTCATATTTGACCGGCTCGCCGCCGATCGGGACCTCGATCAGGACGTTGACGCTTTGCGGCGGATTGTCGCCCGCGGGAATCAGATCGATGTTCATGGTTGCAACTGGCCTCTAGGCTCGCCGCGCTTCCCTGCAAACGTTAAAATGTGCAATTGGCACGCGCTATGACGACGCCGCAGCCCGTTCGGGGCACCCAAAGCCTGATCGGGGAAGATGCCGACCGCTTTCACGCGGTGATCGCGGGGTTCGACCGGGTGCGCCGGCTGTTCGGGTTCAAGCGGGTCGAAGTGCCGGTGATCGAGCCGACCGCGGTGTTCGCTCGGACGATGGGCGAGACCACCGATGTCGTGTCGAAGGAAATGTATTCGTTCGAGGACCGCTCGGGCGATTCGATCAGTTTGCGCCCCGAATTCACCGCTGGGATCGCCCGGGCCTTTCTGTCCGAGGGCTGGCAGCAGTTTGCGCCGCTCAAGCTCGCCACCCACGGTCCGGCGTTCCGCTACGAGCGCCCGCAGAAAGGCCGCTTTCGCCAGTTTCATCAACTCGACGCCGAGATCATCGGAGCGGCCGAACCCGCCGCCGATGTCGAGGCGATCGCCTTTGCGGCGCAATTGCTCGCCGAGCTCGGCATCGGCGGGGTCACGCTCAAGTTGAACAGCCTCGGCGACGCCGCCAGCCGCGACGAGTGGCGGGCGCGGCTGATCGATCATTTCGAGGCGTATCGCGGCGTGCTCTCGCCCGACAGCCAGGACCGGCTGGTCAGGAACCCGCTGCGGATCCTCGACAGCAAGGACCCGCGCGACCGCCCCGCCGCCGACAGCGCGCCGACGATGGCGTTGTCAGGCCAAGCCGAGGATTTCTTCGCCGAGGTTCGAATCGGGCTCGTTTCGGCAAGGGTCGCCTATGAACTCGCGCCGCATCTGGTTCGCGGGCTCGATTATTACCGCCACACCGCGTTCGAATTCATCACCGACCGGCTGGGCGCCCAAGGCACGGTGGTCGCCGGCGGGCGCTATGACGGGCTGATCGAAGCGCTCGGCGGCCCGCACACCCCGGCGA
>JBKKAQ010000092.1:0-7742 GCA_046714555.1 Sphingomicrobium sp.
TTCCAAGCCTGTATCGCCGCGCCGCCGAACTTGTCCTTGCTCGGCGTTGCCAAAGCCTTGCTGCCTGAGGCCTTTTTTTCCGGTTCGGGGATCGACCGCGCCGACCGGCTTCGCGGCCAGCCCGAGGCAATCGCCGATTTCGCCCGAGCTTCGACCGCGCTCGAGCTCGAGTGGAACGATGGCTTCCCAGCGCTCGACGGCGAGGGGCGGCTGAAATGGCGCAAGCCCGGCGAGCGCGCATTGTTCCTCGGACTCGACCGGGGCGAACCGCGCTTCTCGCCGCTGCCGAGCGCCAAGGCGGCAAGCCAGCGCGCTCCGTTCGAACTGCTTGCCCGGCTCGATGCGATCGACGCCCCTTTGTTCGCAGCGGCGCTGAGCCTCGCCAACTGGCACCGCGGCCATCGATTCTGCTCGACCTGCGGCGCGCCGAGCGAACTGGTCCGTGGCGGCTGGTCGAGGCGCTGCCCGAGCTGCTCCGCCGAGCATTTCCCGCGGGTCGACCCGGTGGTGATCATGCTCGCCGAAAATGACGGGCGGGTGCTGTTGGGGCGGCAGGGGCAATTTCCCCCGGGGCTATATTCCGCGCTCGCCGGATTCGTCGAGGTCGGCGAGACGATCGAGGCCGCGGTTGCAAGGGAATTGAACGAGGAAGCGGGGATCGCGGTCAGCCAGGTGAGCTATGTCGCGAGCCAGCCGTGGCCGTTCCCGTCGTCGCTGATGATCGCCTGCACCGCTCAAGCCGTGGACGATGCGCTGATAATCGACCGGAACGAGCTCGACGACGCGCGCTGGTTCAGCCGCGCGGAGGTTGCGGCGGCGATGGCGGGAGAGGGCTGTGCGGGATTTATCGTCCCCCCGCCATACGCAATCGCGCATAGTCTGATCGAGCATTGGCTGGTGGCTTGAAGATTGAGGGTTGCCCGCTTAAAGGAGGCGCCACTTTCACTTGACTGAGCATCGGCGAACGGGGACCAATGGACGACCGTAGCAATACCATCGCGGGCTGGGTGCTGTTTGCCGGGATCGTCGCGCTCGGCGCGTCGATCGTCACCGGCGAGGTGTTTCATGCCGAGCGGCCTGAAAAGATGGGCTATCCGATCGAGGGCGTGGTTGAGGAAGGCGAAGGCGGTGCCGAAGCCGAGAAGCCGATCGCCTTTTACCTTGCAAGCGCCGATCCGGCCAAGGGCGAGCAGGTGTTCAAGAAATGCGCCGCCTGCCACAATGCCGACAAGGGCGGCGCCAATGCGCTTGGCCCCAATCTCTACGCGGTGATGGGCAAGCCTCACGGTCATGTCGCGGGTTTTGCTTATACCGACGCACTGAAAAGCGTTCCGGGGAGCTGGGACTGGGATGCGATGAGCCATTGGCTCGCCAACCCCAAGAAATATGCTCCGGGAACCAAGATGACCTTCGCCGGACTGTCGAACCCCGAGGACCGCGCCAACATCATCGCCTACCTCAATTCGAAGAGCGATTCGCCGCTGCCGCTTCCCGCGGCTCCGGCCGAAGCGCCTGTTGCGGAGGGTGACAAGGCGGCAGCGGGCGACAAGGCAGCGGCCGAGGCGGTCGGCGCTGGAGCGCAGAAGGCCGAGAACGAACCGGTGCTGACCGAGCAGCAGGCGGGCGCCAACCCCAAGAATGTCGGCGGCGAAGGCGCTGCCAAATTGACCGGGCCGTCGGGGGTCAAGACCGAGTAGAGTCCGATCGTCTGAGGTGGAAGCGCTGCGCGCTTCCACCTCACATCATGAGTTCAGGCCCGCCGGGCTTCGGTCTGCTCATAATGGCGGCGGACGCAGGCCCAGGCGTCCTGCGCGGTCTCGCACCAGCTGATCAGGTCGAGGTCGTGACGCGAAATCACGCCTTCGTCGGCGAGCCCCTGGAAGTCGATCATCCTTTCCCAGAAATCGCGCCCGAACAAAAGCACGGGCATCGGCCGGACCTTGCCGGTCTGGATGAGCGTCAGTAGCTCGAACATCTCGTCGAAGGTCCCGAACCCGCCCGGGAATACCGCGACCGCTCGCGCGCGGAGCAGGAAATGCATCTTGCGAAGCGCGAAATAATGGAACTGGAAGCTCAATGACGGAGTGACGAACAGGTTGGGCAATTGTTCGTGGGGAAGGACGATGTTGAGCCCGATCGATTCGGCGCCGGCGTCGCTCGCTCCGCGATTGGCGGCTTCCATGATCGACGGCCCACCGCCCGAACAGACGACGAAGTGGCGCTTGCCTTCCGAATCGCGGTCCGAGCCGCTGGCGAGCTGAGCGAGATCGCGCGCGATGTCGTAATATTTCGACTTGGCCTTGAGACGCTCGGCGATCAGCCGTTGTTCGTCGCTGGTCGCGGCGGCGATCAATGCGTCGGCCTTGCCGGGCTCGGGAATTCGCGCCGAGCCGTAGAAGACGAAGGTCGAGCCGATCCCGGCCTCGTCGAGCAGAAGCTCGGGCTTCAATAATTCAAGCTGGAAGCGGACCGGGCGAAGATCCTCGCGAAGCAGGAAATCATTGTCCTGGAAGGCGAGCCGGTAGGCCGGATCCTCGGTCTGGGGCGAGCTGGGGACATGCTTCGCTGCCTCGGCGTCGACCTTGGAGGACGGAAAAATACGCTTGGGGGGGATCGGATCGCTCATCGGTCCAGGCGCATTAGCGGGTTTGAAGGCGCGGTCAAAAGCCGCGATCATCGCTCCGCCGACGGCACTTCGGAGCGCAATCCCGCCCAGTCGAGCCGACGAGTGACGTACATCACCCCGGCCAGCACAATGAACAGCAACAACGAGCCGATCAGAAGCGCAAAGGCCTCGAGGCTGAGCAGCACGTAGAGCACCGCGTAAAGCGCGGCGAGCAGACCGCCGATCACCCCCGCGCGCCGCCAGCTTTTGAGCACCGCCGCCGAATAAGCGGTATTAAGCGCGGTAATCGCGGCGGCCGCGAGCAGATAGGCGGGGCCGAAACCGATCACTTCGGCAAAGGCGAGCAGCAGAACGAAGAACAACACGAGCCCCGCCCCGGCGAGAAGATATTCCACCCACGACACGCGCACCCCGCCGATGATGTCGAACAAGAGATAGGCAAGGAAGGTGAAGCCGATGAACAAGGCGCCATATTTGGTCGCGCGATTGACCTGGGCGTAGAGGTCGACCGGTTCGACCAGCCCGATCGTCGCAAGCGCCGGGGGGTTGCGGCCGACCTGTTCGTCGCGCTGGCCGTCGATGAAGATCAGGCTTCGCCCGAGCGCGAGATGGCCGATCCGGTAGACCGCGTCGAACCCCTGGTCGTTGACCGCGCGCTCCTCGGGAAGAAATTGGCCGGCGAAGGACGGGTTGCGCCACGGCGAGGTGACTTTCCAGCGTGTATCGCCGGCGCGCGGGGCGAGCGAAACCTCGCCATTGCCGCGAAGCGCGAACCGGAAATCGACATTGAGACCCGACCGATCGACACCGGTGAGATCGATCGGAGCGTAGAACCCCTTGCCAGCGACCAGGCTGGTGCCGCCGCCGGGACCGAGCGCGAGCGGCCTCCCGCCCGCGGTCACGACCGGATTGGCACTCAAGCCCCGCGGGTCGCTGATTCCGAAGCGCAGCTCTGAACGATCGAGACGGAGCGCTCCCGAAGGAACCCCCAACCGGGTCAAATCGGCGGGAAGATCGAAGCGCGCGCGGCCGGTGAACAAGGCGCGGTAAATCACCACATCGTAGATCGAGCGCGTCCTCCGCTCGGGCCGGATATCGGTTGCGACATCGAGCCCGGTGGGCGCGACGACAAGCAGCCGCTCGGCCATCATCTGGCGCGGCTGGCCTTCGATGATGGTGGTTACCGGAGCAAGGAACGGGACATGAAGTTCGGGCCCGCCGATGGTCTGCGCATCGCCCCAGCCCTGGGTAATGCTTTGGCGTGCGACCGAAGACTGGTTTTGGCGATCGTAGATCAGCAGCCATACGAAGAAGAGCGTGAAGGCGAGCAGGAAACCGCTCAGAATCGCACGGCGGAATTTGGCGCTGGGAGTTTCTTCGGTCACGCTTGCCCCTCCGTTTGCTCGACTCGTCGTAGTTCAAGCACGGTTGGTCGTCAAATCGGAATGGTTCTACTCACTGTATCGGGAATGCCGCCGGGGCGTATGAGCCTTATATGATGCGATAACAGTTTTCTTTGTTTCGGGGTCAAAGATGGTCGTGCAGAGGCGATCGAACCTGTCGAGAGGTTTCGCGGAACGCCGCAGCTTTTCAATAGTTTAGAAGGGACCATCTTTTCGAGGACAACATAATGGCAAGCTCATCTTTCATCCGTGTCGGATCGGCGACTTTGCTCTGCGCGGGCCTTTTGTCGGCAAGCGCATTGGCAGCTGATGGCGGCCGAAAACTCACCGCCTCGCTCAGTGGAGCGGCCGAAGTGCCCGGTCCGGGCGATCCCGATGGAAACGGCTCGGCGTTGGTCACGGTCAATCCGGGCCAGAGGCAAATCTGTTACCGGTTGACGGTCGCCAACATCGCACCTGCGACCGATGCGCATATTCATGAAGCACCCGTGGGGGCCGCGGGTCCGCCGGAGGTATTTCTGACGGCTCCAACTTCGGGCTCGAGTTCGGGCTGTGTCACGGTCACTCGACAGCTTGCGTTGGAAATCCTCAAGAATCCGGCCGATTATTATGTCAACGTGCATAACGTCGAATATCCGGCCGGCGCCGTTCGCGGGCAGCTTTCGAAAAAATAGCGAGGGAAGGGGGCCGACTAGATATCGGCCGCCCCTGATGCCGCGAGGCCCTATACGCTCGCATTCGCTCGAGCGATCAGATCGGGTGTGAGCCTGGAACGCGACCCTCCAGATCAGATGGAGCGGCTCGGAACTGACGGTGAAGCAACACCAGCAGGGTCAGGTAGAACAAAGAGGCGACCAGCGCGGCGTAGGCGGTGGTGAAGCTGGCGGCCGCTCGGCCGAGCCAGGGACTGAGCGCGAGCACCAGGCGGTCGATGAACCAGCAAAAAGATATCGTCGCAAGGATCAGCATCGCCACCAGCCGATCCTTGCGCAACTGTCCGAGGGCAATGAGCAAGGGGATCAGCAAGACCAGAGTATCGTACAGGCGGTGGTAGACGACCACCACCGAGACAAAGCAGAGCGACGCGAGATAAGGATGCTCGTCGGGTGGCGGACGGCGCAGGCCGAGCCACAGGACGGCGACGACCAGTGCGACGGCGAGCTTGGCAGCGAGCGCCAAGGGCGCGCCGAGCCAATCAGCGACCGCAAACAGGTCGATATAGCCCGACACAAGCAGGGTCGCGGTTCCAGCTCCGAGTGCTTGTTGGACCAGCACAAGCGGGTTTTCGCCCAGGTGGATCGCGATTCCCAAGGTCATCAGCCCGTGGATCGCGAAGGCGATGGCGAGAGGCGTCCACTGCCGCTTCAAGGCAAACCAGGGCAAGAGAAACAGGATGACGGTGTATTTGAGGAAGGAGGCGGCAAGAGCGACCCCCGACCAGATGCGGTGGCCGCGCTGAGCAAGCTCTGCGCTGAGCAGAAAGAAAAACAGCGAAGCCATGAGGTGCTGGCCGTTGCCGATCACGATCCGCCAGGGGAAGCTGATCATCAGCAGGCTGGCGAGCGCCGCGGTCAGCCACGGCGAGCGGTCGGGCAGGAAGCGCCTGACCGCGAGCGCGAACCCGCCGGCGGTGAAAAACAGGTTGGAAATGAGCCAGGCGAGTTTGGCAGCAGGCCACGACAGGCCGCTATACGGCCACAGCAGCATCAAGGCCGAGGGCACGTGCACCGGAGTCATCACAAACGGATTGACGTGCGGCTGAAGCGTGCCGGTAAGCGCTTGGTCACCGGGGACATAATCGCGATAGGGATTGTCGTGCTGAAGCAATTGGGCGGCCTTGAGCGGCATTCCAAGGTCGATGCTTCCGTCGGGCGCGAGCGCATTGGCGCAGCCCCGCGCAGCCGAGATAATCGCGAGGACCGCGAGCAGCGCCACCAGGAACTTGTGCCAGGCGAGCGGCGGGGTCGAAGCGCGATCAGTCACGGGTGGCCGCGCTCGTCTGGGGACAAGCCCCGCGCGATCAGTACACCCGCGCCTTGGGCTTGATGTAGCCGATCTCGTCGGTCAGCGTATATTCGTGGACCGGGCGATAGTCGATCCTGACGCCCCCACCCTCGCCGCCCCAGCCTTCGAACCAGGCGATGCTGTGCTTCATCCAGTTCGCATCGTCGCGATTGGGGAAGTCTTCGTGCATGTGAGCGCCGCGGCTTTCCTTGCGGTTGGCGGCGCAGTGCATCGTGACGACCGCCTGGCCGAGCATATTGTCGAGCTCGAGGGTTTCGACGAGGTCGCTGTTCCAGATCAGGCTTCGGTCGCTGACCTTTACGTCGCTCATCCGCGAATAGACCTTGTCGATCCGCGCCTGGCCCTCGGCGAGCGAGCGTTCGGTGCGGAACACCGCGCAATCGGCCTGCATCGTCTTTTGCATTTCGAGCCGGATCGAAGCGGTTGTGCTTGCTCCGTCGGAGTGGCGAAAGCGGTCGAGACGGGCGAGCGCGAGGTCGGAGGCGTCTTTCGCCAGGGGCTTCTGCGCGGCTTGCGGCTTGATCACTTCGCCCAGGCGATGACCCGCGGCGCGGCCGAACACGACCAGATCGATCAGGCTGTTCGAGCCCAGGCGGTTGGCGCCGTGGACCGAGACGCACGCCGCCTCGCCCACCGCGAACAATCCGGGGACCACCGCGTCGGGATCGCCGTCCTTCAAGGTGACCACCTCGCCATGATAATTGGTCGGAATTCCGCCCATGTTGTAATGGACCGTCGGAGTCACCGGGATCGGCTGGCGGGTCAGGTCGACCCCGGCGAAGATCTTCGCGGTCTCGGTGATTCCCGGCAGCCGTTCGGCAAGGATCTTCGGATCGATATGGTCGAGGTGAAGGTAGATATGGTCCTTTTCCTCGCCCACGCCGCGGCCTTCGCGAATTTCCATCGCCATCGAGCGCGAGACCACGTCGCGGCTCGCAAGGTCCTTGGCCGACGGAGCGTAACGCTCCATGAAGCGCTCGCCTTCGGAGTTGGTGATATAACCGCCCTCGCCGCGCGCGCCCTCGGTGATCAGCACCCCCGCGCCGTAAATCCCGGTCGGATGGAACTGGACGAACTCCATGTCCTGGAGCGGAAAGCCGGCGCGGAGGACCATCGCATTGCCGTCGCCGGTGCAGGTGTGCGCGCTGGTCGCCGAGAAATAGCAGCGCCCGTAACCCCCGGTGGCGAGCACCACCGACTGGCTGCGGAAGCGGTGGATCGAGCCGTCGTCGAGGCACAGGGCGACCAGCCCGCGGCATTCGGGTCCATTGGCGCCGTCCTCCATGATCAGGTCGAGTGCGAAATATTCAATGAAGAAGTCGGCGTCATATTTGAGGCTCTGCTGGTAGAGCGTGTGGAGCATCGCATGGCCGGTGCGGTCGGCGGCGGCGCAGGTCCGCTGCGCGGCGGGGCCTTCGCCCATGTTCTGGGTCATGCCGCCGAATGCGCGCTGGTAGATCTTGCCCTGGTCGGTGCGGCTGAACGGCAGGCCGGCATGTTCCAGCTCGTACACCGCCGCAGGCGCCTCGCGGCACAGATATTCGATCGCGTCCTGGTCGCCAAGCCAGTCCGACCCCTTGACCGTGTCATACATGTGCCAGGTCCAATGGTCCGGACTGTTGTTGCCGAGCGACGCGGCGATGCCGCCCTGCGCTGCAACGGTGTGGCTGCGCGTCGGGAAAACTTTG
>JBKKAQ010000093.1:0-8448 GCA_046714555.1 Sphingomicrobium sp.
CGAGCAGGATCGCCGACTTGACCTGCGCCGAGGCCTTCGCGTTGACGAAGCTGATCCCGCTCAGCCCGCCGCCGTAGAGAGTCGCCGGCAATCGCCCGCCCTCGCTCGCGGTGAAGCGCGCCCCCATTGCGCGAAGCGGCGCGAAAATCCGCTCCATCGGCCGGCCGCTCAGCGAGACGTCGCCGGTGAAGCGCGCTTCAAGCTCGAATCCCGCAGCGGCGCCCATCAGCAAGCGGGCGCCGGTCCCGCTATTGCCGCAATCGACCGGGCCCGCCGGGCTTCGCCATTTCGCCCCGACCACCCGCCACTGGCCCGGGCCAATGCGCTCGACGCTCGCCCCGAAAGCGCGCACCGCGGCGGCGGTGTCGAGCACGTCCTGGCCTTCGAGCAATCCGTCGATCCGGGTTTCTCCCTCGGCCAGCCCGCCGAGAATCAGCGCGCGGTGCGACATGCTCTTGTCGCCCGGAACCCCGATCGAGCCACGCAGCGGCGACGAGGCGCGCGCTTCGAGCAAATCGCCTTGGTCGAGCGCAATCATTGCGGCGCCGCCAAATCGCCCGAACGGCTGACGCACAGCCGGGAATCACCCGAAAAGGCAATTGCCTCGACTTGCTCGCCGCTCGCAATCCGCTCGCGCAGGGCCGGTTCGCCGAGCAGACAGAAGCTCTGCTCGCGGGGCAAATCCTCGGCGGCGATTCGCCCGAGGAGCAGCGCGCAGACCGAGCCGTCGGCGCTCCGAGCGGCATCAAAGATCCGCACCTCGTCCCGCTCGCCGAGCCCGAGCCACCAGTCGCTGAGCCGATCGAGCTCGATCATCGCAACCGCTTCGCGGCGACGGATAAGGTCGATCGCTTCCCCGGGGCTTTCGACCCAGCGGACCTCGGCCGCCCAGCCGAAGCGTTCGCGCATATGTTCGACCAGATCGTTGCGATTGCGGCTCGCGCACAGCACCAGCTCGGTCGCCGCCTGGACCTGGACGCTGTACGACAACAGATTGCGCCAGACATGAGTGATCAATTTGGGCGAGGAAAGCCGGGCGCGCCCGATCAGCCGCCGGACGATCTGTTCCTCGCGCCGCGGCCTGAGCTTGAGCCAGCGGTCGCCTTCGCTCTGCTTGAGCGCCGCCACCGCGTTCGATGCCGCCAGCCGCCGCTCGATCAGTTCGAGCAAGGCATCGTCGAGCGCGTCGATCTCGCTGCGCAATTTATCCAGCGGAGAGGCGGCGGCGGCTTCCCCGCTCGGCACGTCGGTTGGAGGGCTGTGCATGGTCAAATCTCGCTCACCGCTGGCGGCCGTGCTGCTGCCTATCAGAGCGGCGTTCAGCGCCATGCTATTACGCTCTTGCCGATTGTGCTAGCCATCGGCCCGCGCCCGACGCCGGTCGACCGCCCCGGCGAGGATGTCGAGTAATTCGACGGTATCGTCCCAGCCGAGGCAGGCGTCGGTAACGCTCTGCCCGTAGGTCAAGGGCTGCCCGGGGGTCAGTGGCTGCGCCCCGCCGACCAGATGACTTTCGAGCATCACCCCGAACAAGGAGCGCTCGCCATCGGCAAGCTGGGCGGCAAGGTCTTCGACCACCGCGCGCTGGTTGTCGGGCAGTTTCCGGCTGTTGCCGTGGCTGGCGTCGATCATCAGCCGGCATGGAAGCTTGACCGCCTGGGCTTCGCTGCACGCCGCGGCGATGCTCGAGCGGTCGTAATTGGGCTCTCTGCCGCCGCGCAGGATGACATGGCAGTCGCGATTGCCGTCGGTCGCGACGATCGCCGAATGACCGCTCTTGGTCACTCCGAGGAAATGGTGCGGGTGCGACGCGGCGGCGACCGCGTCGAACGCAATCCGCAAATTGCCGTCGGTGCCGTTCTTGAACCCGACCGGGCACGACAATCCCGAGGCGAGCTCGCGATGGACCTGCGATTCGGTGGTTCGGGCGCCGATCGCTCCCCACGAGACCAGGTCCGAAATATATTGCGGGCTGATCATGTCGAGAAATTCGGTCCCGGCGGGAAGCCCGAGCCGGCTGATGTCGAGCAGGAGCGCCCGCGCCGCGCGAAGCCCGCGGTTGATGTCGAAGCTTCCGTCGAGGCCGGGATCGTTGATCAGTCCCTTCCAGCCGACGGTGGTGCGCGGCTTTTCGAAATAGACCCGCATGACGATTTCGAGCCGGTCGCCGAGCCGGCGGCGCTGCCCGGCGAGCCGCTGCGCATAGTCGCGCGCGGCATCGGGATCGTGGATCGAGCAGGGGCCGACCACCACCAGCAGGCGGTCATCCTCGCCGTGGAGGATTTTGTGGATCGCGGCGCGCGCCGAATGGACGAGGGTCCTGTCGGTGTCGCCGATCGGATATTCGCGGATGAGGTGCGACGGCGGGACAAGCTGCTTGATCTCGCGAACGCGGACGTCGTCGGTCCTGGGTGCGGTCATCGGGGTTGACCGATTATCAGGCGGGGACCGATCATCAGGCAGGGACCGATCGCGAGGCGGGCGCGCCGGCTCATTCGGCCGAGCCGCGGCCGAAGTCGGGCTTGCCGACATCCTGCCCCTGTTCGATGATTCCGCGGCGGATATCGCGAGTGCGGGTGAACAGGTCGAACAAGGTGTCGCCGTCGTCCTGGCGGATCGCCCGTTGCAGATAGGACAGATCTTCGGTGAAGACCTGGAGGATATCGAGCACCGCCTGCTTGTTGGTGAGAAAGATGTCGCGCCACATCGCCGGGTTCGATGCCGCGATGCGGGTGAAGTCGCGAAATCCCCCGGCCGAAAATTTGATCACGTCGTTCTTGGTGACGCGTTCGAGATCGGAAGCGGTGCCGACGATGGTGTAGGCGATCAGGTGGGGCAAATGGCTGGTCACCGCCAGAACCATGTCGTGGTGCGGAGCGGTCATAAGCTCGACCCTGGCGCCGAGTCCTTGCCACATATCCGACAAGCGCTCGACGTCTTCGGCGGCGGCGTCTTCGTCGGGGGTGAGGATGCACCAGCGGCCATGGAACAAGGCTGCGAAGCCGGCGTCGGGCCCGCTGTTCTCGGTCCCGGCGACGGGGTGAGCGGGGATGATGCTGACGCCGGGAAGCGCCTCGCGCAGAGCAGCGGCGACCGCCACCTTGGACGAGCCGACGTCGCTGACCAATATGCCGGGGGGCAATTGCCCGGCGACCGCCCGCGCGGCCTCGCCCATCGCCCCGACGGGGACGCAGAAAATGACCAGGCCGGAATCGGCCACGGCGTCCCCGGGGCGGTCGGCGACACGGTCGACCAGAGCGAGCTCAACCGCGCGCTTCCGGACGAGGGGGTCGCTGTCATAGCCTGTGAGCCTGACCCCCGGCATCGTCTCGCGGACCGCGCGGGCGATCGACGAGCCGATCAGCCCGAGCCCGATGAGTGCGATGCTGTCGAAGGGGCGGTTCACGGCGGGACTGGACGCTCTTGGCTGAAGGAAATCGCGCATCAGGCTGCGCCCGAGGCCGGTAGACCAGAGGATTGCCGGGCACAACCGCGAGGATCGGCCGGGCGGCGGGCGGGGTGTGGCCGTCTTCGCCGCGGCAGGCCCAGGCTGGCCGATCGCCCACCGCCGGCGATCGCGCGGCGCGGGGCCATTCGTGCGGTGATTAACGCTAAACGGCAAGGAAGAATGGATAATTGGATTTTAACGAGTTAGGGGTAGATGTGCTGGTGGGGGGAAGAAGTGGGGTGGTTTCGCCTTTAGCCCGATTGCTGAGTGCCTATGTCGAGCTTTCGCCTGGCGAATGCGCGGCGATCGGCCGCGTCGGGACAAGGTCGGTCCGGCAAATAGCGCCCCGCCGCAATCTCACCCGTGAAGGCGCCCGTTCGGGAACGATTATCCTGATCGTCGAAGGCTGGGCCTGCTCCGTCAAGAGCCTTGCCGACGGACGGCGCCAGACGCTGGGGTTCGTCCTTCCGGGCGATCTGTGCGATCCCAAGACCCATATATTGACAAGGACCGATTATGGCATCGGATCGATCACGCGCCTGAAATTCGCCGAAATCGACCGGGCGGAGCTCGACGCGCTGACCGCCCGCTTTCCGCGCGTCGCCGATGCGCTTTACCGGAGCGAGCTGGTCGAGGCTTCGATCCGGCGCGAATGGATCCTCAACATGGGTCAGCGAACCGCGCACGAGCATCTTGCGCACCTCATTGCTGAATTATTTCATCGCATGCAGCTCGTCGGGCTTGCGCGGGGCGACCGCTTCGATTTTCCGCTGACCCAGTGCGACCTTGCCGACGCGACGGGATTGAGCTCGGTGCACGTCAATCGGGTAATGAAGGACTTGAGGCGGGACGGGCTGATCGAGCTCAACCACCGCGAGCTCAGAATTCCGGACTTGGGGCGGCTCGAAAGGGCCGGTCTGTTTCAGTCGGGCTACCTTCATCTTGACGAGCGCGACGAGGTCGCGGCGATCAACTTCGCCAGGTGGTTGCAAAGCCAAGGGAATCGGCTTGGCCCGCAGCAATCTGAAGACGCGGATGACAACATAAGTTGGTTAAATTCTTGTTATCCAACCTATTTACATGTCATATGGACAGAGCAGCATGAGTTCCAAGGGACTCGCGTCTCGCCAGGCGACCAAGGGTGCCGGCGCTGTTGAGTGAGTGATCGTGACATCACCAGGGAGGCAAGCTCGATGAGTTTGCGCTTGCCGCACCCGATGTCCCGAACTTCGAGGGCAGGGCTTTTCGCTATGGCTGAGGACGATCTTCATACCCCGACCTGATCAGGCGGGCTTCACTCACATTCGCTGCAGCGGGCAAGACCGGAGCGATTATGCGCTTGCGGCGCCGTGAAGCTGCGCGCCGGAAACATGACTGAAAGCTGCGGAGGGCAATCATGGCCATCACGATCACCATCGACGGCGATTTCACACTCGACGAAACCAGCGGCTTGCAAAACGGCACCGACGGAACGCCGACCGCGACCCCGCGGCTCGACAGCGACGTCATTGTCACGAGTTTGCCGACCGAATTCTCTGATTATCTGTTCACCGAGCTTGCTCTCGACAACAGCTTCCCGACCGATGTCGGTGTTGCGACCAGCACGTCCGACCTGATCACGATTGCGTCCGACTCGGCGCTCGCCACGCTCGGGTTTCACCGGCGCCGCCGGCGCTGCGTTGGACGGAACCCAGACAAGCGGCCTGTTTACCGTCAATATCAGCCGGGTGATCGTCTACGATGCCGACGGCACCACCATCCTCGAGGATACGAGCAATCTCGGCCTCTATGACGATGCGAACATTGCCGTCGATCTCAGCGGAAACACCGCGGTGATCACCGGGCTCGACGCCGATTACAAGGTCGAGTGGGAAACCGACGGAACCCACAACCAGGTGCTGGTCGAGGGGGTCGGGGGCAAGTTCGACATCGGCTTCTTCGGCTTTGTCGAATCGCAGGCGGTCCCCGACCAACCGCTCGACTTCCAGGTGACGCTGACCGACGCCAATGGGGACCCGGTGACGGACTGGTTCCAAGTCTATGTCGACGCGGCGCCCCTGATCTAGGTCGGGGGCGATGAAGCGGGCCGTGATCGCGGGTCCGCTTCATCGCGGAAGCTGCATCAAGGCGTTTGGATTCAACAATCCACTGCCGAAGTCACGCTCCGCAATGCCGCCCATCGGTGCAAAGAGGGGCGATCGCCTTTGTTTGCATGGATTGGCGGGGCATGTGGCCGTTGCTCGGGGCTGGCCGGGCGGCGTTTACCGAGCACAAACAGCTCTGCGTATGGACCATGAAGAATGCGGGCATGGGTACTTCTTATCGGGGTCAGCACGAGTTCGTGTTCGTATACAAAGTGGGCACCGCACCGCACACCAACAACTTCGGGCTCGGCGATACCGGTCGGTACCGCACCAACGTCTGGAACTACGCTGGCATCAGCAGCATCGGCAGTGGTCGCGACGAGGAGCTTGCACGGCGCGGGGCTCGAGCAGGACACTCCGCGGCTCGGGGGCTATCGCGACAAGCTTTTGTCCGCGCTCGAAGCCGCCAAGGATGGCGAACATGAATGGGTCAGCGATGTCCACCGCGACAGCTACCACACCGTCCGGTTCGAACTGCACGAAAATCTGCTACGGATGATGGCTCGCGAACGGGAGGAATAAACAGTGGCGTTTTCGGAGTGGATCGTGCGGCTCGACGGAACTGCCAACCCGCCGCGCGAATTGATTGGCGGCAAAGCGGCCTCGATCGAGCGCCTGCGCGCCGCCGGCCTGCCTGTTCCCCCGGCCTTCGTTATCACCACTACCGCCTGCCTTCATTATCTTGACGCGGGCGGCTTTCCAGCAAGCCTAGCGCAAGAGATCGATTCGGCGCTCGCCTGGCTCGAGCAGGAGACCGGGCGGGAATTGGGCGGCGACCGGCGGCCCTTGCTGCTGTCGGTCCGCTCGGGCGCGGCAATCTCGATGCCTGGAATGATGGACACCATCCTCAACCTAGGAATCGACCAACGCTGCGAGGAGGCCTTGGCGCAAGAGACCGGGCAGGCCGACTTTGCCCGCGACACCCATCGCCGCTTCCTCGAGCTGTTCAGCGCCATCGTCCTCAAGACACCCATCGAGCTCGATCGCGACTCGGATGCGAGCGAGTGGCGCGCACAGATCGAGGCCAACGGGCACCACCTCCCGGTCTCGCCGCGCGCCGCACTCGACGCTTCGATCGAAGCCGTGTTCGAAAGCTGGAACACCCGCCGCGCGCGCCGCTATCGCGAGCATAATGGAATTCCGCACGACCTCGGAACCGCGGTGACGGTCCAGGCGATGGTGTTCGGCAATCTGGACGAGCATAGCGGGACCGGGGTCATCTTCAGCCGCAATCCGCTCAGCGGCGAAGCGCAGCCATTCGGCGAATATCTTCCGCGCGCGCAGGGGGAGGATGTCGTCTCGGGCAAATATACTCCGCTGCCATTGTCCGAGATGGAGCGGCTCGAGCCCGCCGCTCATTCGGCTCTGCTCGAAGCGACCGCCAAGCTTGAGCGCGATAATGGCGATATCCAGGATATCGAGTTTACCGTCCAGACCGGCAAATTGTTTCTGCTCCAGTCGCGATCGGCGAAACGCGCGCCCGATGCCGCGGTCCACGCCGCGGTCGATATGGTTGACGAGGGACTGATCGACGTATCCACCGCTCTTTCACGGGTCACTCCCGAACAAATCAGGACCCTGCTTCTTCCGCGCCTTGTCGACAAAGCGACCGACGAAGTCGATCCGATCGCCCAAGGTGAGGGCGCGTGCCCCGGCGTGGCAATCGGCGTTATCGTCAACGATCCAGGCGAAGCCGAAACCCGCGCCGCGGCGGGCGAGGATGTCGTCCTGCTTCGATCGACTACCAGTCCGGACGACATTCACGGAATGATCGCCGCAAAAGCGATCATTACCGAGCATGGCGGCTCGACTTCGCACGCGGCGGTGGTCAGCCGGGCGCTCGGCCGTCCTTGCGTGGTGGGTATTGGCTCTCACCCGATCGAGAACGGACAACAGGTAACGGTCGATGGCCGCGCGGGCAAAATTTATGCCGGTAAGCTCGCGGTCGAAATCCCTGATGAACGCTCTGATCCCTGGCTCGCTCGCCTTGCGAGCTGGGCGGCCGAGCGAAGCGCGGTACGAGTCGTTCGACCGGGCGAAGTGCCTGCAGGGATCATTCCGGTGGCGGTCGATGATGAACTCGCGACAGGCGACATCGAAGTGCTCGAGCGGCATTTTGCGACGCTTTCGGCGGCGTCGGGCGCGGCGCTCGCCAATCCCGACATTGCCCGGATCGCAGCGAGGGCGGGGGTCACGACGATCGTCACCGAGCCCGTGCTTCCGGCCTTGCTCGCCATCTTGGACGAGCTTCGGTAAGTCGATCGTCGACCACGAACGAGTCCTGCGGCGGCAGTTCGGGGCGAGCGACGCACGCGACCAGTGCGTGCGGCCCACCGACTTCGCGTTGTTCGTCACTCATTCCGACGCGGGCCCAAACCCGATGCGTGGTGCCGAGGCGGTCGAGTTCGCTCTGGGCGGTGCGGCGCGAACCCGCCGCAGCCAATGATAGCATTCCCCCCGCCGCACATCGGACGCTTATCAGCGGGGCAGAGGCCGGGGACATCGCACGCCTTCATCTGCCCGGCGACATGGTCGAGCTTGTCGCACCGTACCGGGCCGCGTCAAAGCGGGCCTCGCCACGGCAGGCGAGCTGGTCGCGATCCACGGGCTGGCAAGGTCGCCTTTGGGGAACCGCGACGAAATATTCGGAGCGGACGCGGGTCGAGATGTTAGATTCCATCCATAGATGACTCCCGCTTGGAACATTGTTAGACTGGAGGTCCTAGACCAGAAAATTTGGCGGGGGGGGGGGAATTGTAAGGTTATGGGGGACACGCCCAAGCTTGTTGGTGACAGATGGAGGGACAAAGGGGTGTGGACGAGTGAGGCGGGGGGTCCCCCCAGGCAATTCGATCG
>JBKKAQ010000094.1:0-5640 GCA_046714555.1 Sphingomicrobium sp.
GTCGGGCGCGCCCCGCGCTGGGCGCTCGCTCACAAATTTGCGGCCGAGCAGGCCGAAACCATAATCGAGGCGATCGACATCCAGGTCGGCCGCACCGGCAAGCTGACCCCGGTCGGGCGGCTCGCTCTGGTCGGGGTCGGCGGAGTGATCGTCGCCAACGTCACGCTTCACAACCGCGACGAGATCGCCCGGCTGGGCCTGCGCATCGGCGACCGGGTCCGCATCCAGCGTGCCGGCGACGTCATCCCGCAAGTGGTCGAAAATCTCTCGCGAAACGAACAACGCGCGCCCTACGTCTTTCCCGACCATTGCCCCCAATGCGCAAGCGAGGCGGTTGCCGAACAGGGCGAGGTCGATGTCCGCTGCACCGGCGGGCTGGCCTGCCCGGCGCAGCGGATCGAGCGGTTGAAGCATTTCGTTTCGCGCGGAGCGATGGACATCGACGGTCTTGGCGAAAAGAGCATCGCCGAATTCGCGGGCCTCGGCTGGCTCAATTCGCCCGCCGACATCTTCCGCCTCCACGCGCACCGCGCCGAGCTAATCGGGCGCGAGGGGTGGAAGGAAAAATCGGTCGACAATCTGCTCGCCGCGATCGACGCCCGGCGCGGTTTCGATCCCGCGCGATTGCTGTTCGGACTCGGCGTCCGCCATGTCGGAGCGATCACCGCTCGCGACCTGATGAAGGCGTTCGGGACGATCGAGGCGCTCGCCGAAGCCGCGACCGGGCACGGCGCCGAAGCTTCCTTATCGGCGGTCGAGGGAGTCGGCCCGGTGGTCACCGGGGCCTTGGTCGATTTCTTTCACGAACCCCGTAATCGCGAAGCGCTCGCCGACCTGCTCGACCTCGCCCGGCCCGCGGCCTTCGTCTCGACCGCCCGCGTCACCGCGTGGAGCGGAAAGACCATCGTCTTCACCGGAAGCCTCGAAACGATGAGCCGCGACGAGGCCAAGTCGCAGGCCGAACGATTGGGCGCGCGCTCGGCGGGCTCGGTCAGCGCGAAAACCGACCTGGTCGTCGCTGGACCCGGAGCGGGCTCGAAATTGAAGAAGGCCGCCGAACTGGGAGTGAAGGTGATCGACGAAGCGCAATGGGCGCGGATCGTCGCCAACAGCTGATCGTCATTGCGAGCGTAGCGAAGCAATCCAGCTTCGCAAGGTGGATTGCCGCGTCGCCTTCGGCTTCTCGCAATGACATTTATTGGCCTTCGAGCACGACCACGCACCATTCGCCCGCGCCGCGTTCCACGACGCGCATGCCGCGCGCTTCGTAGGCGGCGATCACCGCATCCGCCTGCGTGTCGAGCAAACCCGCCAAAATCACCGTCGCGCCCGGAGCGGCGGCCCTGGCAAAAGCCGGCGCAAGCTCGGTCAGCGGCCCAGCGAGAATGTTGGCGATGATCAGGTCGAACGGGGCGCGCGCGGCAAGCAAGGGCGAGTCCATCCCGTCGGCGACGCACAGCAATAGTTCGCCGGCCCCCGACCCGAGCGCGACCCTGTTGATCGCGGCATTGTCGCGGCTGACCTCGACCGCGATCGGGTCAAGGTCAGTGGCGATGCACCGCGCGCCCGGCCATAGCGCGATCGCCGCGAAGGCGAGCAGCCCGGTGCCGGTGCCGATGTCGGCGATCTCGGCGAAATTCGCTCCGCTGCTTTCAAGCCGGTCGAGCGCGGCAAGGCACCCCGCGGTGGTCGAATGCTGCCCGGTTCCGAACGCCAGCCCGGCATCGATCTCGAACGCGATCGAGTCCTGCGGCACCGCCTCGCGGTGGGTCGGGATGTGAACGAAAAAGCGCCCCGCGCGGATCGGCTCCAACCCCGCCTGGCTCATCCTTACCCAATCATCCTCGCCGAGATGCTCGATCTGGGGCGCCGACCCGCCCGCGATCCGCGATAGCAGGACCAGGTCCGAGCGCCCCGGTTCGCGCTCGAAATAGGCGTGCAACCGCCAGTCGTCGGGCGCCGCCGGATCGGGCTCGTCGACCACCAGCACCGGCGGAAAATCATGTCGCGCGAACAGATCCTCGCCCTCGGCGACCGCCTCGGCCTCGGCGCGAGTGCAATGCAAGGTCACCCGCCAGCTCACTCATCGCCCCTCCCCGTCATTCCCGCGAAGGCGGGAATCCCGCTTTTACCGCACATAGCTTGCGCCATTGACGTCGATCACCGCTCCGGTCGCCGACGCAGGCGCGTCGCAGGCGAGCCAGCGGATCGTCTCGGCGACTTCCTCGGGCGCAGCGATCCGCCCGAGCGGAATGTCGGCGAACAATTTCTGTCCACCGCGGCTGGCGAGATAATCCTCGGCCATGCCGGTCATGGTGAACCCCGGGCAGACCGCGAAGGCGAGGATGTGGTCACGGCCGTAACCGCGCGCGATGCTCTTGGTCATCGCCACCATCCCGGCCTTCGACGCCGCATAATGCCAGTGTTTGGGGCTGTCCCCGCGATAGGCCGCGCGGCTCGCGACGTTGACGATCCGCCCGCCGCCGCTCGCCCGGAAATGCGCGATTGCCAGTCGCGACAGATCGGCCGCCGACTGGAGGTTGACCGCCAGCGTCCGCCCCCACGCGGCGTGCCATTCCTCGTCGGGGGCATCGTCGGAGACCCCCTCGAAGATCCCGGCATTATTGACCAGCACCTCGATCCGACCGCCAAGCGCCTCGAGCGCCGCAGCCCACAGAGCGCGCGAAGCCGCGGGATCGGCGAAGTCGGCTCCAAGCAGTCCGCCGCCGCCTATCGTCGACTGGCCGACGACGCGATGGCCGGCCGCGCTCAGGGCAGCGAGGGTCGCGGCGCCGATTCCGCGGCTCGCCCCGGTCAGTAGAATGTTCATGTCTCCGCCTAGCGCGGGGCCGGCCGTGGAAAAAGATCAGGCGGCGAACTTCGCGACGAAATTATTGGTTGTGGTTTTGAAGTCGGCCATCTGCTCGCTGAACCGGCCGAAGCCCTGCTCGACCGAATCGATGTCGCGAGCAACATTCTCGGTTTCCGAGCGGATCGCGGCGATAGTCGAGCTCATCGAATCGGCCGCGAGCGCGGTTTCGTCGACCGCGGCGGTGATCATCGTCACCGTCTGCGCCTGCAACTCCATCGCCTCGCGGTTGCGGTCGGCCGAAATCTGGACCTCCTCGACGGTCGACTGGATCGACCCGTTGGCGTCGACCGTCTGGCGGGTGGCGAGCTGGATCGCGGTAATCTTGGCGGTGATGTCGTCGGTCGCCCGGGCGGTCTGCGAGGCGAGGCTCTTGACCTCTTGGGCGACCACCGCGAAGCCGCGCCCGGCATCCCCGGCGCGCGCGGCCTCGATCGTCGCGTTCAACGCCAGCAAATTGGTCTGGCCGGCGATGTCGCGGATCAGGCCGAGGATCGATTCGATCGCCCCGACGTGGCCCGACAGGGCCTGGCTGACCTGGACCGCCTGTTCAGCCTGCCCGCCGGCGCGGGTCGCGACCCCGGCCGCGACCTCGACTTCGCTGCGCGCATCCTCGATCGCGCGGATCAGCCCCGCCGCGGTCTGCGCCGCCTCGCGCATCGCGATCGCCGACTGCTCGGCGGCGGCGGCGACTTCGCTGGTCTTGCCGAGCATCCCGCGAGCGCTCGACGAGGTCGCGGTGGCCTGCGCCCGCAGCCGCTCGTTCTCGGTTGTGCAGCGCTCGACCACGCTCATCACCTTGCGGTTGAATTCGCCCGCCTGCTCGGACTGGAGTTGCTCGCTGTCGCCGCGCGAAATGCAGATCGCATGGTGGACGAAAACGTCGATCTCGAGCATCTCGACCTCGCGCAGCGTTCGCGACATCGCCACTCTAGGCTCGCCGGGCTCGATCACCAGCCGGATCGCGTCGAGCGCGGCGTCGGTCTGGCCGGCGATCCCCGACAGCAGGGTCGACAGGCTGATCCCCGAGGATTGCAGCCGCTCGACATAGGATCGCGCGGTAACGACCCATTCGTCGCTGTCGAGGCGGAGGAATTTCGAGTGAAGATACGGCAGGAAACCAAGCGCCTGATGCTCGAGTTGGCGGTCGTCGGAGATCGGGCGCGCTCCGCCGGGGGTCCGGTAACGCCTCCAGAACGCCCGGGCGATGTCGAGCTCGCTGGCCGAGATGTCGGTCCACAGATTGGCCGAGCGAAGCGCAAGATCGCCCGCGACATCGAACTGCCTGATGCCCCGCGCGAGGTCATAGCCCCCGCTCCGATTGGCATGGTTCGAACGCCCGATCATCGCCATTGTCATTCCTGCTTTGCCTGTCCCGTGCCAAAGTCCGCCGTCACTATATCGCCCGCGACTGGTTAAGGCGGGGTTAGGCGCGCCCCACGAATCTTGCCACTGCCGGGACATCACCCTAAGCGGTCCCCGACTGAAAAACGGAGCCGCCCCAATGCCGCGCAATCCTTCCCGGCCGCTGTCGCCGCATCTCACCATCTGGCGATGGGGACCGCACATGCTGGTCTCGATCCTTCACCGAGTGACCGGCGGCGCTCTATCGGTCGCGGGGCTCGCCCTCCTCACATGGTGGCTCGCCGCGATCGCCGGCGGGCCCGACTCCTATGCCGATTTCACCAAGGCGGCGACCCACCCGCTCGGGCTGGTGGTCCTGATCGGGCTGAGCTGGGCCTTTTTCCAGCACATGCTGTCGGGGATGCGCCATATGCTGCTCGATACCGGCGCGGGCTATGAGCTCAGAACCAACAAGGCGATGGCGGTCGCGACAATGATCGTCTCGGCCCTGCTCACCGCCTTGCTGTGGGCCTATCTTCTCGGAGCGATGGCATGAGCCTCAGTGACAGCTCGACCCCGCTCGGCCGGGTGCGCGGATTGGGATCGGCGCACCATGGCGGCGAACATTGGATCGCCGAGCGGCTGGTCAGCGCCGCCTTGCTTCTGCTCGGCGTCTGGCTGATCACCTCGCTCGTGCTGCTCCCCGGGCTCGACCAGCGGACCCTCGCCGAATGGCTTCGCGGCGCAAGCGGAGCGGTGCCGATGGCGCTGTTCGTGATCGTTGCGTTCAAGCATGCGCTCGACGGGATGAAGGTGGTGGTCGACGATTATGTCCATGGCGAGGGCGACCGCCTGATGCTCAACGGGCTGCTGCTGTTCCTCGCCGTCGGCGGTGCGTCGATCGGCTTGTTCGCTCTTGGCAGGATCGCATTCGGAGGGAGCGCCGAATGAGCGCGAACTACAAGATCATCGACCACAGCTATGACGTGGTGGTCGTCGGCGCGGGCGGCGCCGGGCTTCGCGCAACGATGGGCGCGGCCGAAAAGGGGCTGAAGACCGCCTGCGTGACCAAGGTCTTCCCGACCCGAAGCCATACCGTCGCGGCGCAGGGCGGGATCGCCGCGAGCCTCGGCAATAATGGTCCCGACCATTGGACCTGGCACATGTACGACACGGTCAAGGGCTCCGACTGGCTCGGCGACCAGGACGCGATCGAATATCTCTGCCGCGAGGCCCCGGCCGCGGTCTATGAGCTCGAGCATTACGGGCTCCCCTTCAGCCGCACCGACGAAGGGCTGATCTACCAGCGCGCGTTCGGCGGGATGACCCAGAACATGGGCGAAGGCCCCGCCGCGCAGCGGACTTGCGCCGCCGCCGACCGCACCGGCCATGCGATGCTCCACACGCTCTACCAGCAGAGCCTCAAA
>JBKKAQ010000095.1:0-5279 GCA_046714555.1 Sphingomicrobium sp.
ACCAGGTCGGCGGGCCCGTCGACATCGCGCCGCCAGCTCGGCACGCGCACCTCGCTCTCGCTTGCGAAAGTGAAGCCGAGCGACTCGAGGATATCGCGCTGACGCGTCGGCGCGACCTCGAGCCCGCCGAGCGCAAGCGTCAGCGCTGGGTCGAATTTTATCCTCTTGGTCGGGGCCGGGGGCTCGCCTGCTCGAACCGCCCGCGACGCCTCGCCGCCGCAAATCTCGAGGATCAGCCCGGTCAGGATCGCCAGCCCGTCGTCGAGGAACGCCGGGTCGACCCCGCGCTCGAACCGCATCCGGGCGTCGCTGGTCAGGCCGAGCTTCTGCCCGGTGACCGCAATCCGCTCGGGCGTGAAATAAGCTACTTCAAGAAGGACATCTTTGGTCGCCTCGCCGACGCCGCTGTCGGCGCCCCCCATGATCCCGCCGATATCGTGGACCTGCGCCTCGTCGGCGATCACCGTCACGCTTGGGTCGAGCGCATAACTCTTGCCGTTGAGCGCAAGCGCGGTCTCGCCGTCCCGAGCTCGCCGGGCAGTCACCGCTCCGCTCAGATGCGCCAGATCATAGGCGTGGCTCGGCCGGCCGAGATCGAGCATCACATAATTGCTGATGTCGACCAGGGCCGAGATCGGCCGCTGCCCCGCCGACTGCAGCCGTTGCCGCATCCACTCGGGCGAAGGATGATTGCTCAGGCCGCGAACCACCCGCCCGAAAAACGCCGGGCAACCGTCGCGATCCTTTATTCCGATCGCGACCGGACAGTCGAAGCTTCCCTCGATCCGCGGCACTTCAAGCGGTCTCAATCGACCGAGCCCCGCCGCGGCGAGGTCGCGTGCGATCCCGCGGACCCCCATGCAATCCTGCCGATTGGGAGTGATCGCGACGTCGAATACCGCGTCGTCGAGCCCCGCCCACTTGGCATAATTCGCGCCGACCGGAGCATTGGCGGGGAGCTCGATGATCCCGTCATGTTCCTCGCCAAGCTCGAGCTCGCGCACCGAGCACATCATTCCGTTCGACGTCACTCCGCGGATCGCCGCAACCTTGAGCACCATCGCGCTTCCGGGAACATAGGCCCCGGGCGGCCCGAACACTCCGAGCATCCCCGCGCGCGCATTGGGCGCGCCGCACACCACCTGCACCGGGCCGTCGCCGGCGTCGACGCTGAGCACCTGCAATTTGTCCGCCTGCGGATGCTTGTCCGCGCTCAGCACCTTCGCCACTCTGAACGGAGCGAGCGCTTCGGCGGGGTCGGTAACCCCTTCGACCTCGAGCCCGATCGCGGTCAGCCGCGCCGCCACCGCCGCGGCGTCGGCCTTCGTCTCGAGATGCGCTATGAGCCACGACAGGCTGAACTTCACGCCCCGACTCCGCCCGACAAGGTCGGAACGTCGAACGCCGAAAACCCGTAATGCTTGAGCCAGCGCAGATCGCCGTCGAAGAAAGCGCGCAGATCGTCGATGCCATATTTGAGCATTGCCAGCCTATCGATCCCGCAGCCGAAGGCGAACCCCTGCCATTCGGCGGGATCGAGCCCACACGCCTCGATCACTCGCGGATGGACCATCCCCGACCCGAGCAATTCCATCGACCCCTCGTCGCGTCCAAGGACACGCCGCCCGTCGACCATGGTGAACCCGACATCGACCTCGGCCGATGGCTCGGTGAACGGGAAAAACGACGGGCGAAGCCTCAGCATGATGTCGTCGCGCTCGAAAAAGGCTTTCAAAAACGTCTCAAGGGTCCATTTAAGATGCCCCATGTGAATCGTACGGTCGATCACCAGCCCCTCGACCTGGTGGAACATCGGGGTATGAGTCGCGTCGCTGTCCGACCGATAGGTCCGCCCCGGGGCGATGATGCGAATCGGCGGCTTCTGGCTCATCATCGTCCGGATCTGGACCGGGCTGGTGTGAGTCCTCAGCACCATCGGCTGGTCATGGTTGCCGGCGAGGTAAAAGGTGTCGTGCATCGCCCGCGCGGGGTGAGTCTCGGGAATGTTGAGCGCGGTGAAATTATGCCAGTCGTCCTCGATCTCGGGACCCTCGGCGACCGCAAAGCCGAGGTCGGCGAAAATCTCGGCGAGTTCGTCCATCACCTGACTGACCGGGTGGACCGTCCCGCGCGGAGTTTCCGGCGTGGGGAGCGACAAATCGATCCGCTCGGTCGCTAGCCGCCGCTCGAGCTCGGCATCGTCGAGCGCGGCCTTCTTATCCGCAATCGCCGCGCCGACCGCTTCGCGAAGCGCGTGGATCGCCGGCCCCGCCTTCAGCCGCTCGTCGGGCGACATGCTCCCAAGTCTCTTGAGCAAGGCGGTGACCTCGCCCGCCTTGCCAAGCGCCGCGACCCGCAAGGCTTCGAGCGCAGCCGCATCGGGCGCGGCATCGATCTGATCGATCCACATGATCCTCTTGCTGTCGAGGGCGAAATCCTGGGTCATCGGGCGCGCCCTAACCGACATTGCCGGGCGAATGAAGCCTAGCCGACGAAGAACGGATAGGGCGAAATCGTCTTTCGATTTTCCTCGACTGCGAGCATCCGCCCGGCGGGCGCGGTGGCGCGGTGGGGGCAATCGACCCGCGGGCAGATCGCACAGGCGGGACCGACCGGGGTGACCGGCGGATTGCCGAGGTCGAAGCCGTCGGCGCACGACAGGCGGTGGGCGTGCTTGATATCGCAGCCGAGCCCGATCGCGAGCAGCCCGCCCGACAGATCGGTCGGGATCGGCCGATCGATGGTCCGCGATACGGTAAAGAAGCGCTGCCCGTCGGGGGTCTCGATGACCTGGGTGATGACTCGTCCGGCGGTCTGGAAGGCGGTGTGCAGATTCCACCGCGGGCAGCTTCCGCCGAAGCGCGAGAAGGGGAAATTCTCGCCCGCGTACCGCTTCGAGATATTCCCCGCCGGGTCGACCCGAAGCATGAAAAAGGGTACTCCGCGCGCGCTCGGGCGGCCCATCGTTGTCAGCCGGTGCGCGACCTGCTCGACGTTGGCGCCATATTCACCGCACAATCGGTCAATCGAATAGCGATGCGCCTCGGTCGAAGCGAGGAAACTGCCGTAGGGCATCATCACCGCGCCCGCGGCATAATTGGCGAGGCTCATATGGAGTAAATGGCGAACCCCCGGGTCTGGCGGCGCAGCGGCCTCGACCAGGCGTTCGAGCACGTCGGCGAATTCGACCAGGCAAAGCTGGTAGGCGAGCCCGAAGGTGCGGTTCTCGGAGCGCAGGAGCGACGACAGCAGGAACAGGCGGCGCTCGGGATCATAGGCCTGGCTGGCATTGCCGAGCTCCGCGGGGGAGACGATCCGCGCGGTAATCCCCCAGGCGTCCTTAAGCCGGCGGCGCAACGGCTCGGTCATCGACAAGGGATCGGCGAGCGCGCCGCCCAATGTTTCGGCGCACTCCTCGAGCTCGGGGAAATGATTGCGCTGTTGCTGGATATAGTCTCGCACCCAATTTTCGGGAGTGACCAGAGTTCGCGGATCACCATTTTCGCCCAGCGAGGGATAGCGATCGGCTTCCTTGATCGCCGAGTAGAGCCGAGCGATGGCGTCGGCGATCGACGGCGCATTATGCGCCAGCTCGGCCAGTTCGTAGCGCGGCACCCCGAGATCGGCGAGCATCGAGTCGGCGAAAATCTCGCTGAGATGCTCGGGCCCGGTGCGCTCGGCGCCCGGTGCGGCGAAGCTCTTGATGTCGACGTCATAGCTGTCGGCGAGTCGCAGCAGCACTGCCGCGGTGACCGGGCGCTGGTTGCGCTCGAGATGGTTGAGATAGCTCGGCGAAATTCCGAGCGCCGTCGCCATTGCGCTTTGCGACATTCCGCGGTCGCGGCGAAGCCGGCGCATCCGGGTGCCGAGATAGAGCTTGCTTTCCCCCATCGTCACAGTTTGTAAGAACTTCTCAAAATGCTCAAGTCAAATCGTGACACATCGACCTTTTTTGCCATTCCCCCAACGCTCGCTGCACTGCAGTATGGGTTTGACACAAAATTGAAAGGTTCGCGACATGCCCGATTTCAACGCCCTCGTCCCTGCCCCCGAGGGCCGCTTCGACGGGATCGCGCGCAGCTATTCGCCCGACGAGGTTCGCGCGCTTCGCGGCTCGGTCCCGATCGAGCACAGCCTAGCTCGCCGCGGTGCGCTCCGCCTGTGGGAATTGCTCAAGCGCGAGGAGCCGGTTCGGGCGCTCGGCGCGCTCACCGGCAACCAGGCGATGCAGATGGTCCGCGCCGGGCTCGACGCGATCTACCTCTCGGGCTGGCAGGTCGCCGCCGACGCCAACACCGCTGGCGCAATGTATCCCGACCAGTCGCTCTACCCCGCCAATGCGGGCCCCGAATTGTGCAAGCGCATTAACAAGACTTTGCAGCGCGCCGACCAGATCGAACATAGCGAAGGCAAGGTCAGCCGCGACTGGTTCGCTCCGATCCTCGCCGATGCCGAAGCCGGGTTCGGCGGACCTCTGAACTGTTTCGAGATCATGAAAGCCTATATCGAAGCGGGCGCCGCCGGGGTCCATTTCGAAGATCAGCTCGCCGCCGAAAAGAAATGCGGCCATTTGGGCGGAAAGGTGCTGATCCCGACCGCGGCGCATATCCGCAACCTCGAGGCCGCTCGACTCGCCGCCGACGTCTGCGGAATCCCGACCGTTCTCGTTGCCAGGACCGACGCCGAAAGCGCCAAGCTGATTACCTCGGACATCGATCCGCGCGACCAGCCCTTCCTCACCGGGGAGCGCACCGCCGAGGGCTTCTTCCGCCTGAAGGACGGCAGCGGGCTCGACCATTGCATCAACCGCGGGCTCGCTTTCGCTCCGCACGCCGACCTGTTGTGGTGGGAAACCAGCCACCCCGATCTCGACGACGCGCGCAAATTCGCCGTGGCGGTCCACAAGCAGCATCCGGGCAAGCTGCTGGCGTATAATTGCAGCCCCAGCTTCAACTGGAAGGCCAAGCTCGACGAGGCGACGATCGCCAAGTTCCAGCGCGAATTGGGAGCGATGGGCTACAAGTTCCAGTTCGTCACTCTGGCGGGGTTCCACAGCCTTAACCACGCGATGTTCTCGCTTGCGACCGACTACCGCGCGTCGGGAATGAGCGCTTACTCGCAGCTTCAGCAGGCCGAATTCGCCTCCGAAGCAGCGGGCTACACCGCGACTCGCCACCAGCGCGAGGTCGGCACCGGCTATTTCGACCGGGTGGCGACCGCGATCTCGGGCGAATCCTCGACCACCGCGCTCGCCGAATCGACCGAGGCGGCACAATTCA
>JBKKAQ010000096.1:0-4603 GCA_046714555.1 Sphingomicrobium sp.
GACTCGAACCCCCACATCTTGCGATACTTGGACCTAAACCAAGCGCGTCTACCAATTCCGCCACGCCCGCGCGGACGCTTCAAGGTGCGCGGCTATAGCAAGGATGGCGGGTGGGGCAAGTCGGCTCTGGTCCGCGGCGGGCCCAGTCGAGCAACCCCTTCCCTTTCCCGTGCGTTGAAAGCGCGACAAGGAGATTTTTCGTGGCCAGCATTCCCGAGCTTCCGCCGTTCCCCGAACAACCGGCAACCCCGGGCCCGGGAACCGATCCCGGCCCGAGCACCGCCCCCGAGCCGAGCATTGCCCCGCCCGAAGTCAGCCCGCCCACCCCCAATGTCGATGTCCCGGCGCCGTCGAGCCCGGGAACCGAGGCGCCGAGCACCCCGATGTCGCCGATCGGTTAAGCGCAATGGCCAGCCGCCCACCGCTCGAGCCTCCGCCGCTGCCCGGCGAGGCCGACCCTCCGCCACCCCCGGACCCAGTAAGCTCCGATCCGGTCAGCGGCGCTTGCGTGCCGAACTGACGATCGCTTCGAAGTCGGGCAGCGCCGCGTCGAAATAATGCGAGCGCGCGGCATCGATCAGGATCAGATAGAGCCGCCCATTGACCACCGCGCCGACCGCGCGGCCGCGGCGCTGGAGCTCATCGCTGTCGAGATGCTCATAATCGAGCTGAAAGCCATTGGCGCCGAGAAAGGCGCGCGGAGCAAGAGCGGTGGTGCGAAAATCGACCGTTCCGCCACGCACACGGTAAAGGCTTTCGATCATCGAGGCGATTTCCGGAGCAGTCATGTCCGAACGGAACTTGGGCACCTGCTGGTCGTCGCGGCGAGTTTGATGGACGAGGGTCTTGCCGTCGGGAAGCCCGGTGACGAAACTGATCGAATCGAGGATCGGGCCATTGAGGGTCCAGTCCTCGACCCAGCGGACATCGTTGAGAAGCTGCCGGGCGGCGCGGTTCCATTCGCGCCGCGGAGTGACCGCGAGCGAATCGTCCCCGACCGAGACGCTTCGTGCACGGACCAGCGAATAGCCGCCGCTACTGATCCCTTCGCCGCCCGCGCAACCCGCGAGCGACGCCATGAGTGCAAGGCCGAACAGGCGTTTGAAACGAGTCATCGAACAAGCTCCGGTGGGACAAGCATCTGGCGAACGAAGGCGGCGTCGGGAGCGGCGGGCTTGAGCGCGAGATAGCGGTTGAGCGCCGCGCGCCCTTCGGCCTGGCGCCCGGCCTTGATCAGCATCAGCCCGTGCCACCGCCAGGCTTCGGCGGGAGCATCGGGGAACGCGACCGCCGCGGCATAGCCGGCGGCAGCTCGCTGGGCATCGCCCGGGCGATTGCGCAGCCGCCAGATCTCAGCCTCGTTGTAACGCAGCAGGCCGTTCCAGCCGTCCTTGGCGAGGGTATCGACGATATATTGGCTTGCACCGGGATTGTTGAGCTTGACCTGATCGTCGAGCAGGGTCGGCCGGATCGCGGCGATCGCCGAGAGATAGCGCGTCCGCCCTTCGTCATAGACTCGCCCCGGGACGGTCAATTCGCGAGCGCTGAGTTTCAAGTCGGCCATTCGCGATTCGGGTGCGGGATGGGTCGCGAACAAGGATGCGTCGCGGTGGCGCTTCTTGCGACGATATTTGGCCGAAGCTTTCTCCTCGCCGATCAACTGTTCCCAGGTGTTGGCCATTTCGATCGGCGGATAGCCGTTTTCGGCGAGCAGACGAGCGCCCATCGCATCGGCTTCGGCTTCGAGCCCGCGATTATATTTGAGCAGGGAAAGGATCGTTCCCAATTGGGCAAGCTGGGTCAGCTGCCCGGTATTGACGCCGACCCCTGCCCCGCCGACCCCCGCCCCCATTGCAAGGATCGAGAAGATGTCGGTCTTGCGGCGCATGTCGCGCCACTGGCGAAGCTGGTGCTTGCGAAGGAAATGCGCCGATTCATGCGCGATCACTCCGGCAAGCTGGGCCTCGTTGCGCATCCTGAGCAGCATCCCCGAAAAGATCACGGTGAATCCGGTCGGGAACATTACCGCATTGAACTGCGGAATTCGGACCAGATAGATACGCATGTCGCGCGCCGCGGGGCCGCCGACCCTGCCGATCAGGTCGCCGAGATAGCGATTGAGCGCGGGATCGCGGATGATCAGGTTCGAGCCGGCGACTTCTTCCTCGACCCGGGCGAATTGGTGCCACAGCCCCTTTTCATCCTCGTCGACCGGGCGATAGCCGGGCCCGATCAGCGGGGTCATTGCGGAAGGCAGGATCCGCGCCTGGGCAATTCCGGTGGCGAGCGCGGCGGTCAATGCCCCGCCCCCGGCAAGCAAGGCGCGGCGATTGACGGATGGCCAGTGGCAAGAGCAGCTCATGAGCGGCGGTCCATCGTCCGGCGGACTTCTTTCCCAGGCTTCATTCGCCCAAGCAACCGATCGACCATTTGCGCCGCGCCCTCGGGCTTGCGGATGTCGCCCATCCGGATACCGGCAACCTGGCTTCCGGTCTGGAGGACGTTGAACCAGACCACTTCTCCGCTGCGCAGATCGACCAGCGAAGCGTAGGCGAACTGGCCGCCGCCGCCGGTCGGAGCGCAGAAACCGATGAAGCAACCGGCCAGCCCGAGGATTCCAAGGGCGACCCGCCCGCCCGAGGCGAAGCTGTCTTCGGCGTGCATGAACAAGGCATAATCGAAACCGGTCTTGCGCCCGAACGCGACCGCTTCGGCACCAAGCGTATAGTCGAGGCCCTGGCGGCGCTTGGTCGGCAAATATGCGCCCATATATTTGTGGAGCGCGATCGAACCTCCGACGGCGGTATGAAGCCGCTCGAGCTCGGCAACGGTCTCGGCGCTGATTCCGGGCAGGCTGTCGCGGCGCTCGAGCACCAGCGCATTGCCGCCACGCCCGGCCTGCTGCGCCTTCAGCGCGGCGATCAGATTGGCGCGCGAGACGTCGGTCCAGTCGGCGCGCGGCTCGACCATTCCGCCGGTGGTGACCGAGCCGACGGTGACGTCGGGACGCATCACCAGCAAGCGGTAGTCGCCCTGGGGCGGAGTAAACTGAAGGTCGGCAAATTGCCGGGTTTGAACGCAGCCCGACACAATCATCGATGCAGCGAGCGCAACTGCCAATACACGCATCTTGCGTCTCCTTTGATCCGGCAGCGATGTTGCCGTCGGCAGCGGAAAAACGCAAGCCTTCAAGATGTTAAGGGTTCTGTCTGATCGCGGGAGCAGTCAGGTTTAGAAGCTTGCCGTCGATCGTGCCGGGAACGATCGGCAGCGCGATCATCTCCGCCAGTGTCGGCATTATATCCACCGTCGCAACCGCTTCCTCATGTGACGCAGCGGCAATTCCACGACGCCAGAAGAGAATCGGGACACGGCGGTCATAGTCCCACGGCGAGCCGTGAGTCGCGACATAGCCGCCTTTGGTGTCGGTGATCGGGGTGATCCGGGATTTCAGGAGAACCACCAGATCCCCCGACCTCCGGTCGTCGAACGAAGCGCGGGCGCGCTGTGCCATGCTCCAGCGATCGGGCGAGGTGGCGGGAATCGCGGTTCGGCGAAGCTGGTCATGGGTGAACGCCCCCTCGACCTGAGGGTGAGCGCGATAGAAAGCGAGCGCGGCTCCGAGCGCCCGCGTGCGATCGGCGGCGGAGAGCGCTCGGTCGAGATAAATGTCGCCGAACGAGGAGTCACCGACCAGCACCGGGCCGCGAAGCCCGAGCCGCTCGGCGATCGCCTTGCCCACGACCGAGGTGGCAAGCGCCGGGTCGACCCGCGCCGCGCCGGCGAAACCCTGTTCGCGGGCGCGCTCGGGAATGTCCTGCCCGCCATGATCGGCGGTGAGCATGACCGCAAAATCGACCCCCGACCGATCGAGCAGAGCGAAGAAATCGCCAAGATCGCGGTCGAGCGAGAAGAGTTGGAGGCACATTTCGCCGCCTTCGGTTCCGTACGTATGCCCGACATAATCGGTCGCCGAGAGCCCGATCGCGAGCAGGTCGGGCGCTGAGCCGCGGCCGAGCCGAAGCTCTTCGAACAGGCTTGCGGCGAGCGCGAGCGTGGCTCCGTCGAACGCCGGCGAGGATCGAAACGCCTTGGCGTCACCCGCCGCTCGAGCGAAATCGCCCGCGCCGACGGGCTTGCCTCCGCCCTCGACCGCGACAATCCGCGACTTGGCGGTACACAAGGGCGGCGGGATCAGCGCGGGCTGTGGGGTGGCGATCGCGGCGGCAAGCGCGTGATTGACCGGAGCAATGCTTCGCGGAGCAGAAACGGTCTTGAGATCGGTGACGAAGGCCTTGCCATTCCAGTAATAACGCTGGTCGGGAAGCTGCCCGCTCATCATCACCGCGGCGCGGTCCTTGCCCGCGACCGCCACGCTGCGCGACGCGGGGCGCTGCGCCTTCATCATTTCCCCGAGAGTCTTTACTTTCAGGTGGACGGGCGAGACGGTGTAGCTGGATGACGAGGAGCCGGCCACGCTCTCGTCCTCGGCGCAATAAACCGACTTGTCCGAGCGGCCGAGCGACAGGTCGAACCAATTATTGGCGATAATCCCGTTGCGCGACGGCCGAGAGCCGGTGAGGATGGTCGCATGGCCCGGGCA
>JBKKAQ010000097.1:0-10818 GCA_046714555.1 Sphingomicrobium sp.
TGGAATATGAAGCGGTTGACGATGGCGTGATCGCGAAGATTCTCGTGGGCGAGGGCACCGACGGGCTCAAGGTCGGCACCGCGATCGCGCTGATCGCGGGCGAGGGTGAAGATGCGGCCAGCGCCTCTCCCCTCGAGGGAGAGGGGGGAGCCGCGACAGCGGCGGGGGGTGAGGGGGCTGCAGCGGGGGCCGCGACAGCGGCGGATGGTGCGGGCGCTGCCTCCTTCGGCGCTGCCTCCTTCGGCGCGGCGCTCGCCTTGACATCTTCCCCCTCGCCAAGCAGGATCGCGATCGGCGCTCCGACCTTGACCCCGTCGGTCCCCTCGGCAACCAGGATCTTCGAGATCGTCCCCTCGTCGACCGCTTCATATTCCATCGTCGCCTTGTCGGTCTCGATCTCGGCCAGCAAATCCCCCGACTTGACGACATCGCCTTCCTTGACCAGCCATTTGGCCAGAGTGCCTTCCTCCATCGTCGGGGACAGAGCGGGCATCTTGAGTTCGGTCGGCATGATCATGTTCCAGTGGGGTCGGGCTCGCCGGCACAAACGCCAAAGCGACGGTTCGGGTCAAGGGGGCGGTGGATCTACCGCGGGGCGCTTGCGCCTGGCCCGCGTTTCGCGCAGCACTTGGCGATGGACGGGGGCGGTGAACAGAAAAGGACCTATCTGGTCGTGATCGACGACAGCGCCGAGGCGCGAGTCGCGCTTCGCTTCGCCGCTCGCCGGGCCGCCAAGACCGGCGGCGCGGTCGAGGTCCTGGCCGTGGTCGAGCCTCAGGATTTCGTTCAGTGGGGCCGGGTCCAGGCGGCGATCGAGGAAGAGCAGCGCCTGCGCATCGAGGGAATCGTTGCCTCCTCGGTCGGCGAGATCGTCGATGCGGCGGGGATCGCCCCGGCGATCGTCATCCGCGCCGGCGACCCGGTGTCGGTGGTCCGCGACCTCATCGGCACCCGCGAGGAAATCGCCGCTCTGGTCCTCGGCGCCGCCGCGAGCGGCCCCCCCGGACTGCTGGTCGCCGACCTCACCGGCTCCGACGCCGGCAAATTGCCCTGCCCGGTGATGATCATCCCCGGCTCGCTGAGCGACGAACGCCTCGAGCAGTTGAGCTGATGTACCCCCGCACTAGATAATCCGCGCCAATATTTCGCCAAGCGCGACGCAACCCGCCTCGTCATCGCCATCGAACCGCGCGGGCTCGGGACTGTCGAGGTCGAGCACCGCGACCAGCATCCCGTCGCGGACGATCGGCACCACCAGCTCGCTTGCCGAAGCTGCATCGCACGTGATATGCCCGGCGAAGGCGTGGACATCGTCGACCCGCTGGACCTGCCGGCTCGCCGCCGCGGTCCCGCACACCCCCTGGCCGAACGCGATGCGGATGCAGGCGGGCTTTCCCTGGAACGGCCCGAGCACCAGTTGGCCTCCCAGATTGCGATAAAAGCCCGCCCAGTTGAGCCCGGGCAGGGTGTCGAAGATCAGCGCCGCGGCATTGGCCATGTTGGCGATCGAATCGCTCTCCCCCGCCACCAGTGCCTCAAGCGCCGCGCCAAGCTCGCGGTACAATGCCGGCTTGTCGGCAGCGGCGATCGTCAAGTCGTGCATCAGTCGACATCCACCTTTCCGCGCCGCGCCTTGACCGCCCCGCGCTGGACCTTCGATTCGACCCTCTTCGCCTTGGCCGCCCGGCTCGGCCGGGTCGCCCGCCGCCTGGCCTCGACGATATGCGCATCGGCGATCATCTTCGCTAGCCGCTCGCGCGCGTCGCTCCGGTTGGCATCCTGGGTGCGGAACCGCCGGGCGGTGACGATCAGCTCGCCCGCGCTGGTCATCCGGCTCCCGGCGGTTCGCCTCAGCCGGGCGAATGCCTCGGGGTGGAGCCCGAGCGCATAGACGTCGAGCCGCAATTGCACCGCGGTCGCGACCTTGTTGACGTTCTGCCCGCCCGGTCCCGACGCCGCGAGGAAGCGCTCGCTCAGCGCCGCCTCGGGGATCATCACATCCTCAGGGCGCATCGCTCATCGCCGCTTCGGCCGCCGGCGGGCGCCATTCGCCGCGCCACTCGCCCCAGTTTTCGGGAAGCGGAGCGGCGGCGACGATCGCCGACTTCCTGTCACGTGGAATGGACAGTTGCGCCGAATGAAGCAGCATCGGCTCGCCGCTGCCGCCGCGGACCGCGCCATAGACCGGGTCGCCGACGATCGGCACTCCCAGCCCGCTCGCGGCGTGGACCCTGATCTGGTGGGTCCGCCCGGTCTCGGGAGCGAAGCCGACCAAGGTCCGCCCGTCCCTTCGCGCGACCACCGCCCACGGGCTTCGCGCCGGCTTGCCGCCCGCATCGGGAACCATCCGCCAACCCTCCTCGGCGCTCGACACCTTGGCCAGCGCGAGCTCGATCACCCCCTCGTCCGCGGCCACTTCGCCGTCGAGCAGCGCAAGATAATATTTCGCGACTCGATGCTGCTCGAACGCCGCCTGAAACCGCATCCGCGACGCCGGATTGCGCGCCAGCAGCAGGCACCCCGAGGTGTCGCGGTCGAGCCGGTGGAGCAGCGCGGGCAAGCGGTGAAACCCGAACCGCAGATCACCGAGCATCGCCGCGACGCTCGGTCCGCCGGCGCGCGGACGGTCGACCGGCAACCCTGCGGGCTTGTCGATGACGATCGCTTCGGCGTCGATATAGATGATCCGGTCAGCAAGCATGGCCGCGACGCGATGGCATGGCGCGGCCCTGGCGGCAAATGGCCGGGAGATTGCTCCGTTTTGAGGTGATGCACGGATGCAACGGGAATAGTGATTTGCCGCCTTTACGCCTAATTAACCTTTCGCCTTCAGACATGCGATGGTTAATGGTTGATTAGACGCGGTGAAGGCGATGTATGCTTGGACCGGCGGTTGAGGGGAAATGCGATGCGCGTGCTGCTGATCGAAGACGAGCCGACCACCGCGAAGAGCATCGAGCTGATGCTCGGCACCGAAGGCTTCAACGTCTACACCACGGATCTTGGCGAAGAGGGCCTCGATCTCGGCAAGCTCTATGATTACGACATCATCTGCCTCGACCTCAACCTTCCCGACATGCACGGCTATGACGTGCTCAAGAAATTGCGCACCGCCAAGGTCGGCACTCCGGTGCTGATCCTGTCGGGCATCGGCGAGATGGATTCGAAGGTCCGCGCGCTCGGTTTCGGCGCCGACGATTATGTCACCAAGCCGTTCCACCGCGACGAACTGGTCGCTCGAATTCACGCCATCGTCCGCCGCTCGAAGGGGCATAGCCAATCGGTCATCCGCACCGGCAAGCTGGCGGTCAACCTCGACGCCAAGACGGTCGAAGTCGACGGATCGCGGGTCCATCTGACCGGCAAGGAATATGCGATGCTCGAGCTCTTGTCGCTGCGCAAGGGCACCACGCTGACCAAGGAAATGTTCCTCAACCATCTCTACGGCGGAATGGACGAGCCCGAACTCAAGATCATCGACGTGTTCATCTGCAAGCTCAGGAAAAAGCTCAGCCTCGCTTGCGGCGGCGCCAATTATATCGAAACCGTCTGGGGCCGCGGCTATGTGCTTCGCGACACCGACGAAGCCGAGGTCGAGCAAGCCGCGGTCGCCTGAGTTTCAAACCGATCGGTCCTTGTTGCTCGCTTACGCTCGAGACCGCACCGGCACGCGCCCCCACCCGGCCCCCCATAGAATACACTGATTGGGAGGTCGGGTGGGGGAGCGGGCTGATGCGGTCTTACTCAACAAAAAGACATTACGCGTCGATCAGGATCCGCTTGCGCTCGCTGCGCGATGGCAGCACGAGGTCGATCGGCGCGGCCACCGGCTCGGCGTTTCCGAACCGCCGCCATCCGTCGCGGCCGAGCCGCTCCATCGGCCGGAAGCTCGCCTTATACGCCATCCGGTCGGACCCCTGGACCCAATAGCCGAGGTAGACATAGGGCAGCGAAGCGCGCGCGGCGCGAATGATATGATCGAGGATGATGAAGGTGCCCAGGCCCTTGCGCGCATCGGGACCGACATCGTAGAAACTGTAGATCATCGACAATCCGTCGCCCTGCTGGTCCGACAAGCAGGCGCCGACCAGCCGCCCCGGCCGGCCATCGACCGAAGGCTCGCGATATTCGACGACATAGGTTCTGACCGGGGTCTGCTCGACCATGTCGGCGAAATCATTCTCGTCCATCTCGGCCATCCCGCCGCCCGGATGCCGCGACGCAAGATAGCGTCGAAGCAACGCATATTGCTCCTCGGTCGACCAGGGCTTGCATGCGGTCACCTCGAGGTCGGCATGGCGGCGGATGAGCTTGCGCTGGGTCGCGCTTGGCTGAAACTTGTCGGCGACCACCCGCACCGAAACGCAGGCGCTGCAATCGATGCAGCTTGGCCGGTACGCGACCGACTGGCTGCGGCGAAAACCGATCCGCCCGAGCGCCTCGTTCAACTCGCTCGAATTCTGCCCGTTGAGCTCGGTGAACACCTTCCGCTCGACCTTGCCCGGAAGATAGGGGCACGGCGAAGGGCTGGTGACAAAGAATTTCGGAAAGCGGAAAGGTGCACTCATTCCTGTCGTTCCGCTCCAATGGTTAGCAAAAGCTTTATGCGGCTCGGCAGAGCAATTGAAAAGAGGGGAGATGGGGCGAAACAGGGTTAAACCCGGCCACTGTCCCGTAATCGGACGCATATGCAGCAGCTTCAGGGCGCATATCTAGTCGAGCTGGACCCGTTCGACCCGGAAATGCGCCGCTTCAAGCCGCTTGACCAGCGAGTCGATTGCCCGGTCATCGCGCGCTTCGCACTCGACTTCGATGATCGTGTCCTTGGCCGGCAATCGGGTGAAGATCCGCTGATGTTCGATCTCGATGATGTTGACCCCCGCGCGGTGGAACTCGGCGGTGATCGCCGCGAGCGCCCCCGGGCGGTCCTGCGCCTCGATCTTCAATCGCGCGATCCGCCCGCTTCCGACGAGGTCGCGGACCAGCACGTTGGCAAGCAGATGGGTGTCGATATTACCCCCGCACAACACGATCCCGACCCGCTTGCCCGCAAAGCGCTGCGGGTGGGCGAGCAGAGCCGCGATTCCAGCCGCGCCCGCGCCTTCGACCACGGTCTTCTCGACCGCCACCAGCAGCGCCACCGCGCGCTCGATATCGCGCTCGGAAACCAGCAAGATGTCGTCGATCAGTTCGGCCAATATCTTCGAAGTCAGCTCGCCGGGTTGCTTGACCGCGATTCCCTCGGCCAGCGTGTCGCCGCCGATCGGAAGATCGCAGCCCTCGACGCGGCATTTCATCGACGGATAAAGTTCGGCCTGGACCCCGATCAGTTCCACATCGGGGTTGAGGCTGCGCGCCGCAATCCCGATTCCCGACATCAGCCCGCCCCCGCCGATCGGAACGCACAAGGTCTCGAGCGTCGGCGTATCCTCGAGCATTTCGAGCGCGATCGTTCCCGCCCCGGCGATGACGTCGCGGTCGTCGAACGGATGGACGAACACCAGCCCCTCGGTGATTCTCAGCTGGCTGGCATGCGCATAAGCGTCGTCGTAACGCTCGCCGGTCAGGATCACCCGCGCGCCATGGCCTTCGGTCTGGGTGACCTTGATCGTCGGGGTCGACGCGGGCATCACGATCGTCACCGGAATCCCCAGCCTGCGCCCGTGATAGGCGACCGCCTGCGCATGATTGCCCGCCGACGCCGCGATCACTCCGCGCGACCGTTCCTCGGGGGTCAGCTGGAGCAGTTTGTTGAGTGCGCCGCGTTCCTTATAGGCCGCGGTGAACTGCAGATTCTCGAACTTGAGCCACACTTCGCAGCCGCTGCGCTCGGACAATATCCGGCTTTTGAGGGTCGGGGTGCGGATCACCGCGCCCGCGATCCGCGTCGCCGCGGCGCGGATTTCCTCGATGGTCGGCGCGGTCTGCATTGCTCCGCCGCCTAGCCCTTCCCCACGCGCCAAACAATGCTATGCGCCTCGGCTCGTGGCGAACCGGGTTGATCGGCTTGGGACAGGTCAAGGCATGAGGCGTTTCACCCTGTTGCTCGCCGCGCTTCTGCTCGGCTCGCCCGCGCTTGCCGACACCTTGCTCGACAATGCCAGCGGCCTCACCGTCGACCGCTCGGGCCGGCTTCAGCGCTTCACCGGGCTGGTCATCGGCAACGACGGCAAGGTCGCGGCGCTGCTCCGCGCCGGCGATCCGCGCCCGCGCAAGATCGATTATCGCCTCGACCTCCAGCGCCGCTTCCTGCTCCCCGGGCTTATCGACGCTCACGGCCATGTCATGACGCTTGGGCTCGGCGCGCTCCAGCTCGATCTGACCGGGACCAATTCGATTCCCGAGGTACAGCAGCGATTGTCGGCCTACGCCGCGCGCAACACGACCCCGCGGTGGATCGTCGGGCGCGGCTGGAACCAGGAGAATTGGCCGGGCAAGGCGCTCCCCACCGCCGCCGATCTCGACGCGGTGGTGCGCGACCGCCCGGTGTGGCTGGTACGGGTCGACGGCCATGCGGCAGTCGGCAATTCGCTCGCGCTCAGCGAAGCCGGGATCACCACCAGGACCCCCGCCCCCTCCGGCGGACGGATCGAAAAAAGCGGCGGCGTCCCGACCGGCCTGTTCGTCGACAATGCCCGCGCTCTGGTCGAGAAAATCATCCCGCCGCCGCTCCCGCTGCAATCCGAGCGCGCTTTGGTCAAGGCGCAGGAAATGCTCCTCTCGAACGGCCTCACCGCGGTCACCGACATGGGCACCAGCGTCGACGAATGGCTGGTCATGCGCCGCTTCGCCGACGCCGGACGGCTCCAGATCCGCATCCTGTCTTTTGCTTCGGGGGTCGAGGCGATGGCCAGCATCGCCGGATCGCGCCCGACCTCGTGGCTCTACAGCGACCGGCTGCGCCTCGCCGGGGTCAAGCTCTACGCCGACGGCGCGCTCGGCTCGCGCGGGGCCTTGCTCAAGGCGCCCTACGCCGATGACCCGACCCGCGGGTTGCAACTGCTCGACGACGTCAGGCTGCGCAACCTCGCCAGCCGCGCGGCGATGGACGGGTTTCAGGTCGCGGTCCACGCGATCGGCGACGCCGCCAACGCTCAGGTCATCGCCGCCTTCGAGGAACTTGCCCTGACCTACACCGGGGACCGCCGCTGGCGGATCGAGCATGTCCAGGTCCTCGACCCCGCCGATCTGCCGCGGATCGCCCGCGGCGGGATCATCGCCTCGATGCAGCCGACCCACCAGACCAGCGACCGCCTGATGGCCGAAGCCCGCCTCGGCCCCGCGCGGCTCGCCGGCGCCTACGCGTGGAACAGCATCGCCCTGAGCGGCGCGCACCTCGCCTTCGGCTCCGACTTCCCGGTCGAATCGCCCAATCCCTTTCCCGGGATCGCCGCCGCGGTCAGCCGCCAGGACCCCGCCGGCCAGCCCCCCGTCGGCTGGCGTTCGGAGGAACGCGTGACCCTCGATCAGGCGCTCGCGGGCTTCACCCGTGAAGCCGCCTTCGCCGCCTTCGCCGAGGACCGGCTCGGCTCGCTCGATCCCGGGCGCTGGGCCGACTTCATCCTCGTCGACCGCGACATTTCGGCCGCCTTGCCACAGGACATCGCCGCGACGCAAGTGCTCGAAACCTGGGTCGGCGGGCGCAAGGTGTGGCAGCGCGCCGCTATCGCGCCCGCTTCCGCTCCGCCCGCTCGATGAGCATCGCCGGGGTCAGGATCTGCGGCAATTCCTCGGGCGCCCGCCCCGGCTCGATCCACAGATAGAGCGGCACCCCGGCGCGCCCCCGCGACTCGAGCAAGCGCGTGATCGCGGGGTCGCCATTGGTCCAGTCTCCGGCCAGCACCCGCACCCGGTTGCGGCGAAACGCCTCGCGCACCGCGGCGCGGTCGATCGCTCCGGCCTCATTAGCCTTGCACGTCAGGCACCAGTCGGCGGTGAAATAGACGAACATCGCTCGCTTTTGCCCAAGATGCGCGGCGACCCGCGCCTCGCTCCACGGCTCGGCCCCCTCGGGCGCGCGAGCAATGCTTCCGCGCTGCGGGACCAGCGCCACCGCGGCGACAATGATCGCCGCCGCCGCGATCAAGCCGACCGCCCCGCTGGGCTCGCCGCGCCTCTGCCTCCACCCCGCCCACAGCAGCATCGCGCTCAGCGCCCCAAGCGCGACCACCGCGACCGCCAGCCCGCGCTCGCCCGCCTGCCGCCACAGCAACCACAGGCACCCCGCCGCGGTTGCCGCCATCGGGATCGCGAGAAAGCGCTGCAACCGCTCCATCCACGGCCCCGGCGCCGGCAACCGCTCGCGAAGCGCCGGAACGAAGGCGATCGCGACGAACGGCAAGGCCAGCCCGAGCCCCAGCGCCGCGAACACCAGCACCGATCCCGCCGCCGGAAGCAGCAAGGCGGTGCCGAGCGCGGTGCCCAGAAACGGACCCGCGCATGGAGTCGCGACAAACGCCGCCAGCGCTCCGGTCGCGAACCCTCCCGCCGGCCGCCCGCGCCCGCCGATCACCGGAAGCGCGAATCCTCCCGCGAGGTTGAGCGCGATTCCGCCCGCGAGCAGCATCAGCAACAACACCGTCCGCGGGTCCTGCAACTGGAACGCCCAGCCCGCCGCGCTCCCCCCGGCGCGGATCGCGAGCAGCAGCGCCCCCAGCGCCCCGGTCCCGATCACCGCGCCGGCGGCATAAGCCAGCGCATCGCGCCGGGCGCTGCCGCGATCCTCGCCGCCGCGCGCCAGATGCAGCGCCTTCAACGCCAGGATCGGAAACACGCACGGCATCAGGTTGAGCAAAATTCCGCCGAGCAAGGCGCCCAGCACCGCGAACAGCACCAGCTGCCAATCCACCTCCCCGACCCGCTCGCCCCCGCTCGGCACAGCGCCGGGCCGCGCTACCAGCTTGAGCCCGCGACCGTCGCCAAGCGCAAGCAGCGCTCCGAACTCCGCGGGCTCACCGCGCCGCCGCTGAAGGTCGGCGACCAGCACGTCGCCTTTGCGCGAAAAGCGCTGCGGCGCGGCATAATCGACCGCCCCGTCGCTCACCGGAAACAGATAGGGATCGCCCAGGGTCACGATTCGCGGCAGCGGAATCGCGACCCGCAGCCGATCCCCGCGCAATTCGAAGCTCGCCGGCGCCGCGAGCGGTCGCGGCAAGGCGCGGCGCCACTCGTCGAAGCGCCTGCGCTCCACCGGCGCGCCGCCCCCGACGCGGATGTCGATTGCAATTGTCCCCGCCTCTGGAACGCAAATCTCGTCGGTGCACGCCAGCCAGCGCATCGCCGCTCGCACCGCAACCGTCCCCGACGCCCCACGCGGCAGCTTCAACCGCACCAGCACCGCATAATCCGAAAAATAGACGTAATTCATCAGCCCGGAGATGCTCAGCCGCCCGGGCACCGGATAGCGCAACGGCCCCGCTTCGACCCCGGGGGGAAGCGTCCACTCGACGCTCATCGGCAGGCCCGCGTCGCCGGGGTTGAGCCAATAGCCATGCCACCCCGGGCTGGTGTGCATCAGGATCGCCAACTCGACCTCGCCCCCGGCGCGCGCCTCGCCCTCGGCGATCAGCTCGGGGGTGATCGCGGTCGGCCGCCCCCCGGGCAATTGCGCGGCAAGCGGCTGCGCAACCAGCAGTGCGACCAGGATCAGGAGCGCTCGGACCATCCCCACCGCGCTAGCCAAGGACGCCGGTCTAGTCGAGGTTGGCCCAGTCGAGGTCAGGCTAGTCGAGGTTGGGGCGAAGCCAGCGCGCCGCGGTTTCGACATCGACCCCGCGCCGCTCGGCATAATCCTCGAGCTGGTCCTGACCGATCCGCGCCACCCCGAAATAAGAGGATCGCGGATGCGCGAAATAGAATCCCGACACCGCCGATGCCGGAAGCATCGCGAAATTCTCGGTCAGCCTGATCCCCGCGCCGTCGCCGAGCAATTCGATCAGGATCGGCTTGAGGCTATGCTCGGGGCACGCCGGATAGCCCGGCGCCGGACGGACGCCGCGATATTTCTCGCGGATCAGATCCTCGTTCGACAAAGCCTCGTCGGGCGCATAGCCCCAAATTTCCGTCCGCACATGCTGGTGAAGCCGCTCGGCAAAGGCTTCGGCCAGCCGGTCGGCGAGCGCTTTGAGCAAAATATCCGAATAATCGTCATTGTCGGCGGCGAAGCGGGCGATGTGCGGCTCGATGCCGTGAATCGCCACCGCGAAACCGCCGATATGATCCCCCTCATGCGCGACGAAATCGGCCAGGCACATGTTCGCCCGCCCCTCGCGCTTGCGCACCTGCTGGCGAAGAAAGGGCAGCCGGACTTCACTCGCGCCCGGCCTCACCACCACATCGTCCCCCTCGCGCCGGGCCGGCCAGATCGCCGCGACCCCCTTCGCGACGAGCCATTTCTCGCCAATGATCCGGTCGAGCATGAGCTGTGCATCGGCAAACAGCGACCGCGCGCTTTCCCCGACCACGTCATCGTCGAGGATCGCCGGATAATTGCCCGCCAGCTCCCACGCGCGGAAAAACGGAGTCCAGTCGATGACCTCGCGCAAATCGTCGAGCGGCCACGGGTCGAACACATGGACGCCCGGACGAAGCGGCTCGGGCGAGGGCCCGTCGGCACGTCCGTCGAAGCCGTTGGCGCGCGCTTCGGCGAGGCTTGCAAGCTCATTGCTCCCGCGCCCGGCGCGCTGCTCGCGGAGCGCTCGGTAATCATTGGCGGTGCGGTCGATCAGTTCGCCGCGCTGCTCGCCGTCGCTGATCAGCGCCGACGCCACCCCGACCGCCCGGCTGGCGTCGAGCACATGGATCACCGGCCCCGAATAG
>JBKKAQ010000098.1:0-17746 GCA_046714555.1 Sphingomicrobium sp.
TCGTGAACCTGTCGGGGCGCGGCGCCAAGGACCTCGCCACCGTCGCCGCGCACGTCCCGGGGGTCGCGTGAGCGCCGCGGTCGGAGCGCGGTACGCGGCGATGTTCGAGGCGCTCGCCGCGCATGGCGAGGGCGCGTTCGTGCCCTTCACGGTCCTCGGCGACCCCGACCTCGCGCAGAGCGGGTTGCTGCTCGACGCGCTCGTCGAGGGCGGCGCCGACGCGCTCGAGCTCGGCATCGCGTTCTCCGATCCGGTCGCCGACGGCCCGGTGATCCAGGCGGCCGCCGAGCGCGCGCTTGCGGCGGGAGTGCGGACCGCCGACTGCTTCGCGCTGATCGCGGGTTTCCGCAATCGCCACCCCGACATTCCGGTCGGCATCCTGACCTATGCCAATCTGGTCCTGGCGCGAGGCCGCGATCGCTTCGCGAGCGAGGCCTCGGCGGCTGGCGCCGACACCCTGCTGATCGCCGACGTCCCCGCGTTCGAGGCTGCTCCTTTTGCTCAGGCGATCAGCGCCGCAGGAATCGACCCGGTATTGATCGCGGCGTCGAACACCCCCCACGAAACGCTAGCGCGGATCGCCGAACTTGGATCAGGCTACACCTATTGCGTCGCTCGCGCGGGGGTCACCGGCGTGTCCGAGGGCGTCGCGCAGGACCATAAGCCGCTGATGGCCGCGCTCGCCGAGGCGGGCGCGGCCCCGGCCATTCTCGGCTTCGGAATCTCGACTCCGGCGCATGTCGATCATGCGCTTCAATCGGGCGCGGCGGGGGTGATTTCGGGCTCGGCGATCGTCAAGCTGGTCGCGGGAGGCGGGAACCGGGTCGCCGAGGTCCGGCGCTTTGTCGCAAGCATGAAGGCGGCAACCTCGCGCGGTTGAATTTGCGCGCTTTTTGGCGCTTGATGCTGCGCTGCAACAAAGTCCATTGTCGGCGGTTCAGACTTGCGTGATTTTCGTCGCGCACCCTGCCTTTTTGTCTGTTTTTTCTACTTATGCAATCGGCAGGAACCGCGCGCACGCAGATGAGTTTATTCAATATTCTTTCAGGGGACGAGCATGCTCAATCGCCAGATCATGTTTCCCCAATCCACTGGCGATGTAATTCGGCCGACCATGCTGTGCATGTCGCACCTGCGCTGGAATTTCGTGTTTCAGCGCCCGCAGCATTTAATGAGCCGCTTTGCGAAGACGATGGACGTGATCTTCTGGGAAGAACCTTTGTTCGACGTCGAGGACGGGGTCGCGCGGGTTGAAACCAGCTCTCCGATTCGCGGGGTCACCGTGGTGACTCCGCATCTCGCGAAGGACCTCGGCGTCCATCGACAGAATGCACAGATCGCGGCGCTTCTCAAGACCGAACTTGGGTCGCGCCGCGGACCATTGATCCGCTGGTTCTATACGCCGATGATGCTTCCTGTGACGCGCGGGCTCGACGTCGCCTACACAGTTTATGATTGCATGGACGAGCTCGCCAATTTCGCTTTTGCTCCCGCCGAACTGCCGCGTCTCGAAAAGGAATTGTTCGCGGCCGCCGACCTGGTCTTCACCGGTGGCTACAGCCTCTACGAATCGAAGCGCTTGGTCCATCGGTCGGTCCACCCGCTTCCCTCAAGCGTCGACGCAGCGCATTTCGCAGCGGCACGGGTCACCCAGGCCGATCCCGACGATCAGGCCCGACTCCCATCCCCGCGGCTCGGTTTTTATGGAGTGATCGACGAACGGATCGACCTTGAGCTGATCGCCGCAATTGCCGATGCGCGGCCAGACTGGTCGCTCGTAATGGTCGGTCCGGTGACCAAGATCGACCCCGCGAGCCTGCCGCAGCGCGCCAATATTTCCTACCTCGGTTCGAAGACATATTCCGAGCTTCCGCATTATGCGGCGGGTTGGGACGTCGCGCTGATGCCGTTCGCGATCAACGCCGCGACCCGCTTCATCAGCCCGACCAAGACCCCCGAATATCTCGCCGCCGGTCTGCCGGTGGTGTCGACACCAATCGTCGACGTGGTGCGCCATTACGGCGATCTCGAAGCGGTCGCGATCGCGCGCACCGCGCCAGAGTTCATCGCCGCATGCGAGGCGATGCTCGCGCTCGATTGCAATGAGCGGGCGCATTGGAAAGTCCAAGCCGATCGGGCGCTGGCGCAATTGTCATGGGACAAGGTCGTCGCCGAGATGAGTGCGCTGATCGAATCGGTTCGCAAAGAGAAGACGCAGGCGCGTCCGCATTTTGATTATCTGGTGGTCGGAGCGGGCTTCGCTGGCTCGGTTATGGCCGAGCGGCTCGCCGCCGGTTCGGGCAAGACCGTGATGGTGGTCGATCGCCGGCCGCACATCGCGGGCAATGCCTTCGATCACCTCGATTCGGCGGGGATCATGATCCACCAATATGGGCCGCACATCTTCCACACCAATTCGCCCGACATCGTCGATTATCTGTCGCGCTTCACCAAGTGGCGGCCGTACGAGCATCGCGTGCTCGCCGACGTCGATGGCGTTCTTGTGCCGATGCCGATCAACCGCACCACTCTCAATACGCTTTACGGGCTCGATCTGAAGTCCGACGAGGAAGCGGAGGCCTTTCTCACCAGCGTCGCCGAACCGGTCAAGGACATTCGCACCTCGGAAGACGTGGTGGTGTCGAAAGTCGGCCGCAAGCTCTACGAAACCTTTTTTCGCGGTTATACCCGCAAGCAATGGGGACTGGACCCGTCCGAGCTCGACAAGTCGGTCACGTCACGGGTCCCGACGCGAACCAGCACCGACGACCGTTATTTCACCGACAGCTTCCAGGCGATGCCCGCGGCGGGCTATACCGCGATGTTTGAAAAGATGCTCGACCATCCCAACATCACTGTCACGCTCGGGGTCGATTATCGCGATATGCGGAGCCAAATCAGCTTCGACCATCTTGTGTTCACCGGGCCGATCGATGAATATTTCGATCATTGCTACGGCAAATTGCCCTACCGGAGCCTCGAGTTTCACCACGTGTCGCTCGACCAGGAAATTTTTCAATCGGTTGCAACGGTCAATTATCCCGCCGTGGAATTGCCCTACACGCGGATTACCGAATATAAATATCTGACCGGGCAAAAATCGCCGCGGACCAGCATCACCTACGAATATCCGCGCGCGGAGGGCGATCCCTATTACCCGGTGCCGCGACCCGAGAACCAGGCGCTGTTCAAGCGTTACGAAGCGCTTGCGCTTGGCACTGTCGGAGTGACATTCGTCGGCCGGCTCGCGACCTATCGCTACTATAATATGGATCAGGTCGTCGGGCAGGCGCTTGCGGCTTACCGGCGCCATATCGAGCAGAACCAGACGGGCGCCGACGCTCGCACGCTCGAGGCCGCCGAATGAATGCGAGTAACTCAAAAACGCACTCTCGAGTGCTGGTCGTCGGAGGCGCCGGCTACATCGGAAGCCATGCGATTCTCGCGCTCGACGAAGCGGGCTATGAAGTGTCGGTGCTCGACAATTTGTCGACCGGGTTCCGCTCGGCGGTGCCCGTGCACATGACCTTCCACATGGGCGACGCGGGCGACCGCGAACTGCTCAACAAAGTGCTCAAGGGCGACCGGATCGACGCGATCATGCATTTCGCGGGCTCGATCGTGGTTGCCGAATCGGTCGCCGACCCGCTCAAATATTATCGCAACAATACCGCCGTGACCTGCGCCCTGATCGAGTCCGCAATACGTTGCGACGTCAGGCATCTGGTCTTCTCCTCGACTGCCGCGGTGTACGGGCTTCCGCGCGAGGTGCCGATCCGCGAAAGTGCAGCGACCGTGCCGATCAATCCTTACGGATCGTCGAAGCTGATGAGCGAATGGATGCTCCGCGATACCGCCGCAGTGCACCCTTTGACTTATGCCGCGCTTCGCTATTTCAATGTCGCGGGCGCCGACCCGCTCGGCCGGGCGGGGCAGTCCACCGCGGGCGCAACTCACCTGGTCAAGGTCGCCGCCGAGTATCTCGCTGGCCGGAGCGACGAAGTGCGGATTTTCGGAACCGACTACGACACACCCGACGGGACCGCGGTTCGTGATTATATCCACGTCAGCGATCTCGCCGACGCTCATGTTCTAGCGCTCGACCGAATGGTCGCAGGCGGCGACTCGCTGATCGCCAACTGCGGCTATGGGCATGGCTTTTCGGTCAGGGAAATGCTCGCCGCAGCGAGCCGCCTCGCCGGGCGCGCAATCGTCACCCGCACCGCACCACGCCGCGCGGGCGACCCGCCGATCCTCGTCGCCGATTGCCAGAGGATCAAGGCCGAGCTTGGCTGGAAGCCGCGCTTCGACAATCTCGATTTGATCATCGGCGATGCGTTGAAGTGGGAATCGAGGGTCGGTCCCAGCCCGGTCACGGGCCCCGTATTCGGCAAGCCCGCGCTCACTCGCGCGGCATCGAACGACGCTCGGTTAGGCGCGCTCGAGCCGCCCCAGCGCGGACTGCTCAGCTCTTAACCCTGCTACCGTCGAAGGTTGCCGAGCGCGATTCCGGCGAGGTTCTGGTTGCGCCTGACGTGACGCAGCCGCACCCGATCGAAGCGTTGCACCGCGATGTCGAATCGCTCGCGAAATGCACGCGTTTGGGGGGTTCGGCACTTGGCGATTCCGAGCGCCTGGCCGATCACTCCCAACGCATCGCCGCACAGCAGCACGTCGCGCTCGCCAAGCTCCTCGGCAAGTCCGACCGCTTCGAGCAGGGCGAGCCATTCGGCGGTCTCGTTCGATCCCTCGCCAAGCTGCGTGAGATGGTGCAGTTGCCCGCGCGCGACCAGCGCGATTTCGATCGCTCCCGGATTGGGCCGGCACCCGCCATCGAAAAAGATTTTCTTGGAAGCGAAAAATGCTCGCCGCGGTCAGCGATGGCGCTCGAAATGCACTTCGGTAACCAGCCGGGTTCCGCCGTCGCGCCCGAGCTGGACGAACACGTCGACAATTCCGCGGATATAATCGACCAGCTCGCCGCGTCCCAATTCGGTCCCGCCCATCATCGCCATCAGCGCGAGCTGCTCGACCGCGCCCTGCGGCGAGCTTGCATGGACCGTGGTGATCGATCCCGGATGCCCGGTGCCGACCGCTCGAAGCCAGCTCATCGCTTCGGCGCCGCGGACTTCGCCCATGATAATTCGGTCAGGGCGAAGCCGAAGCGCGGCCTCGACCAGATCGGCGGGGCTGACCGAGGCTTCGCCGAGCTTGCCCCTGACCGCGATCAACCCCGCGGCATTGGCATGGTGAAGCTGAATTTCGGGGGTGTCCTCGATCAGCACCAACCGCTCGAGCTCCGACGCCTCCTTGAGCAATGCGTTGAGAAAAGTAGTCTTGCCCGTTCCGGTTCCGCCGGCGATGACGATCGTCTTTCGAGCGCGCACTGCCTCGGCGAGGAATTCGTGGGTCTTGCCCGCATCGAGCAACTGGCCGAGCGCGGCGTCGGTCGCCTCGCGCTTGAGCGCAAGCTCGCCGACCCGCGAAAAGGCCCCTGAGGCGAGATAGTCGGACAGCCGCAGATCGGGCATGCTGTGCTTGCGGATCGCTACGACGACATTTCCGCGAGTCGCCGGCGGAGCGCAAATCTGGACCCGCGCTCCATCTGGCAAGGTCGCCGCAAGCAGCGGATGTTCGCGGTTGATCCCCTGGTCGGAAGCCGCCGCGATCTGGCGCGCGAGCCGCCATAGCGAGGCATCGTCGAGTGCAGCGACCGAATGGCGCTCGATCCCTTGAGCGGTCTCGAGCCACAGTTCGCCTGGCCGGTTGATATAGAGATCGGTGACATCGCTCCGCCCGAGATGGGCGGTGAACGGCGCGAGGAACGCGTCGAGATAGACCCGCTGAGCGGAGCTCATCGCGCCGGCCCCACTCGAGTGAAGTCGAGATCGCGCGCGACGAAGATCCGCACCGCGGCACCCTGGCGGGTCGTGATCGTCGGCGGGATATCGGTCCCGCGCGAAGCTTGGCCGGCAAGGTTCGAGGCTTCACCCGCGCTCCCGACGACGACGGTCGATCCGCCACTGAGCGCGGCCGCGCCGGCGTTGATCCCGCCCGACAGCACCGACAGCAGGATCGCTCCTCCGAAGCGCTGGAGGAAATGGCGGTTGACCTTGCCCCCGACCCCGCCACGGCCGAGCTCGTCGACCGCGGGCGAGCCGAGCTCGATCGACACGCCATCCGGCCGGATCATCCGGGTCCACAGGATGAACACTCGAGAGGCACCCTGCGCCACCCCCGACTTGTACTGGCCGATCACCCGGCTTCCCGCCGGGACCAGCACCGCCGACCCGTCGAAGCTGTAGACATCGCGCTGGGTCAGCGCCCGTGCAAAGCCCGGAAGGTCCGAATTGAGCGCGGTTTCCATCACCGCGCCGATGATCGCGCCCTGCGGGATCAACCGGCCGAGACCGGTCATCCGCTGGGCTTCGACCACTTCGACCTCCTCGCCGCTGACTCGCGAAGCGAAGCGCTCGGTATCGGACAGGTTACGGTCGCCGCCTCCGGCGGGAACCGGAGTGACTCGGACGTCGACGCCCGAATCGCTTCGCGCCGAGCCCGGCGATCGTGGCGGATCGGCCTGCGCCAAATCGACCACCAGGGTCGGCGCTCGAAGCCGCTCGCGCATCGGATCGGCGGTGCCCGCCGGAGCTATCGGAGTGATCGTCGTGAAGCTGCGCGGCGCGGGGGTCGGCAACAGCGCAACCGGGGGCGAATTGGGGATATACGCGACCGCGCTCTGCGCCGGAGCATCGCTTGCCTCGACCGGCGGCGCCGGAGCGGGAGCGGGCGCGCTGGTCGCGACCAGAGGCGGAAGTTGCGAATCGCGGTCGGCCTGCGCAGCGCGCGCGTCCGAGAGCCAAAGGAAAATGCCGAGCCCGGCCAGCGCAAACCCGCTCGCGATCACCGCCGTCGGGGTCGGCCGTGCGGGCCTCGCGACCACCGGGCGCTTGACCAGAATTGCCTCGCTCATGGCGTTCCTCCGCTTCGTGGAGCGACCGTCGCGACCTGCTTTCCCGTGCGCAGGGTGAAGCGGGTTCCGGTCTGCTGGACGATCATCACCCGCCCGCGGGTCGAGGAATTGACCAGCGATTCATCCTTGCCCGGGCCGCCAGCGAAGATCGCCGGGATCGCCTTGTCCTCGGCGAATTCGAAATAGGTCATCAGGCCGTCGTCCCACACCCGCGCGGGGATCACCGCGGGGTCGCCCTCGATCGCATAATCGAAATTGAGCGGGGGCGGCGGCGGCGGCAGCGGTTCCTCGACCGCGACCACTACTTCGCGCGGATATTCGAAGCGCACCACCCAAGGGGTCGACCGAAGCCTCGCGCTGGTTTCGAGCGAAAAGGTGTAAAGCCGCCGGTCGGTGAGCACGGTCATGTTGGTCGCGGCATTGCGGATCAGCGGCTTCAGGAACAGGTTGCGCGCGCGCTTGTTGGGAGTCACCTGCCAGGCAAGCGCATCGCCGATCGAGACATTCTCGATCCGCTCGTCGGGGGCGAACTCGATCATGATCTGCCAGCCGAGCGCGCCTTGCAGCCGGACGACTTCCTCGGGCTCGTAGAAAATCGTCTGAATATGCGGGTCGAGCGGACCCGGCTGCGGGGTGCGCGCCGCGGTCAGCATGAGCAGCGCGACAAGCGCAACGATCACCCTCATTCCAACAATCCTTCGACATCGCGCCGATAGCGCGTGACCTGGAAGCCGAGCGGATTGTCGAACCGGTCGGCCATTCGAAGCGGCCGCCCGCTGAACCCGAAGCTTACCGCGGCGACATAATTGACCGCTGGAGCGGGCGTCCCGCCCACCGTTGTTCGGGAGGTGTCGAAGCGGACCAAGGCGGTGCCCGGCCCGGTGATCGAGACGCTGCGCACCCGAACCGCGACGATGTCCCCGCGATTTAACGTCCGAAGCGGACTTTCCGGGTTCGCCGCGGCCATTTGCGCGACATAGCTGCGCGCCTCGGCGGGCGCCGACATCAGCTGGACCCGCCTGAACTGCTGGGCAAGGGCGGTCGCATCGAAGGTCTCGCGAGCGACGACATAAGACGCGAGCTGGCCCTGGATCACCGCTTCATTCTGGCTCAGTCGCCCCGAGCCGAGCGTGGTCGCGACCTCGAGGGCTCCCGACTGGCGGTCGACCGTCACGACATAGGGCTCGACCGTCTTGAGCGGTACGAGCATCGCCAGCGCGAGCGCGAGCAGCAGCGCGACGGCTCCCGCCCCGGCGGCGACTCGCCAGGCGATCCGGGTCTCGCGCGCCGAACTCGCGACCTGGCCGTCGGCCCAGGTCCGGGCGGCGGTGAAATATTCTTCGCGGTCGCTCATCCGTCCCTCCGAGTGGCGGCGCGCGACCGGCGAGCGATGACCGGTCTGCGCGACGACCGCAGCCGCAGCGGCGCGACTCCGATAGCATTATTGCTGTTGCTGGCGCTGCCGCCGCTCGCCGAGCGAGTTTCGCGAAATCCGGCCGAGGTCAGCGCCTGCGTCACCCCGTGCGAACGAGTCGACGCTGGGCTTTCGCGGCGGACGCTGGTTTCGAGCGCATGGGCGATCCGCCCGGCCGAAGTCTGCGCCGCAAGCGCACCAATCCGCTCGTCGCCGGCGGGTGCGGCACCGCTCACGGTGTTGGTGACGACGACCTCGCTGTTCCGCCCGGGAAGCCGAATCCCGCGCGCGATTCTTCCGGCAGCGCGCAGAGCGAACAGCAAGGCGATCGCGAAGATGAGCGTGACCAGCCAGATCGGCATCACCGAATTGGTCTGGTAATTACCCGCCGCCTGCTCGGACAGGACTCGAGCGATGATCGGGCCGAGGATCGCGAATTCGACCGCGGCGAGGATCAGCACGAACAAAGGGACGATTGCCGCGGTGGCCATTGCGCCAAGCCAGCCCTGCGCCATACCGCGGGTCGAATCGAACAGAATGAACCCGGCCATCAGCGGTGCGATCGCTAGCAGGATCGCAAGCACGACGCGCATCGCGACGAGCACCCCGATGGTCGTCAGGGTCAGGATCAGCCCCGAGCTGTTGAGCGCCATCGCCGCCGCGGCCGGACCTCCGACCAAAGGCGAGGCGAGCCCCGCGCGGGTGCGATAGCCGACCGAAGCAGCTTCGAGCTTGTCGAGCGCGTCCTGAAGGCTGACCAAGGGATCGCGCGCTCCGATCCCGGCGAGCACCTCGCTCGCGATCCGCCCGGGGGCTCGGGCAAAACTGTCATAGGCGAGCAATTGCCAGGCTTCCCAAGACGTCGCGATCATCAGTACGATGCCGATCCTGAGCGCGAGCCCGACCGCGTCGCGCAGCGCCAGCCCGCGCCCGAGCAAGAGCCGATAGCCGAACAAGGCAACCGCGATCACCAGCAGCCCGGTCAGCGCGGCGGCGATGTTGCCGCCCGGCTGCGACAGCGCAGCATAGCCTCGCTCGACCAGTCCGAACGCCTGGCAATCGGTGTCAACCAGCAGCCGCGCCGCCATCCGCGCGGGAATGTCCGAGTTGCACAGTTCGGGGTTCATGCCACTTCCAGAAGTCTGGGCAGCCAGGCTTCGGGCGAATCGCCAACGTCGCCGCGAATCGAATCGAGCAACCGCACGGTGCGCTCGCGCCCCGAAAGCACGGTCAATATGTCGGGCTCCGAGGCGAGGTTGAGCCGGACCACGACGCTGTCGGAGCCGTGCTTGACGAGGAACGCGCGCGCGGTCTCGGGGATCGTCCGCACCAGCTCATATTCCTGAGCGGTCAGCCCGAATCCGTCGATGTAATCGCTCGCCTGGGCCGCCGAATTGGCCATGAAGATCTGGGTCCCGGCCTGCTCGATGATTGCCGAGGCGATCCGGCTTTGCAGCGCATCCGAAGCCGACTGGGTAGCGAAGCCGACGATCCCGCCGCGCTTGCGGATGGTCTTTTCCCAGTCGCGAATACGCGCGACGAACACTTCGTCGTCGAGCGCCTTCCACCCCTCGTCGACGACGATGATCGCCGGCTTGCCGTCGAGCCGCTCCTCGACCCGGTGGAACAGATAGAGCATCGCCGGCGAGCGGAGCGCTGGTTGGTCGAGGATCGCGGTCATGTCGAACCCGATCGTCTCCGCGCTGAGCTCGAGCCCGTCGTCTTCATTGTCGAACAGCCAGGAATGCTCGCCCGCCGAATGCCACGGCGCGAGCCGCGCAGCGAGATCGTTGCCCGAGGCCCGGCCGCGTCCGCGGAACAGCTCGGCGAGATAGCGCAGCCGGCGATGCTCTGGCGGCCCGGCATAAGCGCTGTCGATCGCCTCGGCGATCCAGCCGGCTTCCTCGACGCTCGGCGGATCGCCATCGCCGGTGGCGAGCTTGGCGACCCATTCGCTCAAGAAACGGCGATTGGCCGGGGTGTCGGGAAGCGCGAGCGGATTGAGCCGGGTCGGCTCGCCCGGGCGAAGCGTGTCATAGACCCCACCGATCGCTCGAAGGAAAATCTCGGCGCCGCGGTCCTTGTCGAAGAAGATGATCCGCGGAGCGAATCGCCGCGCCTTGGCAAGGAGGAAGCCGAGCACCACGGTCTTGCCCGAGCCCGACGGCCCAATGATCGTGAAATTGCCGAGATCGCCGCGGTGGAAATTGAAAAAATACGGACCGGCTGACGTTGTTTCGAACAGCGTCACCGCATCGCCCCAGAAATTGCCCGACGGCTGACCGACGGGGAAATTATGGGCGCTCGCGAAGCCCGCGAAATTGGCCGACGAAACCAAGGCGCGGCGGGCGACATAGCCAAAATTGCCGGGGAATTGCGCCCAGAAGGCAGCTTCGAGCCCAAGCTCCTCGCGAACCGCGACAAAGCCCGCGTCGGACAAAGTCGCCTGGACTTCGCCGATCACCGAATCGAGTTCGGCCAAGCTTCCCGCCTTGAGCATCACCGTCAGATGATGCTCGCCGAACAAAGCGCGGCCCGCGGCAACCTCGTCCTTGGCGAGGGTCAGCTCGGAGCGAAGCGAGATCGCCGCATCGTCGGCCGAGCGCATCCGCCTGAGCGCGAGGTCCATCCGCTCGAGCGCGGGGCCGCGGTCGACCACCGCGAAACTTTGCGTTACAACCATTTCGAACGGCAGCCGGTACAGATCGTCGAGCATCCCCGCACCGGTCTGCGCCGGATAATCCTTGACCGAAAGGATCGCCGCGACCTGAGTGCCCGCGCCATCGACCGGCCCGAATTCAATCGCGTCGGCGCCGAACGCGATCCGGCGGCGAGCGATCGCTTGATTGAGCTCGCCCTGCGGAAGAAGCATCGGCGAGGTCGTCCCGTTGAGGATCGTCGCGAGGAACTCGACCGGCTCCGAAGCGAGCCCCGAGGCGAAGTCGTAGGTCGACAATGTTTGCGGCCCATAGGCTTCAAGCGCCGCCATCAGCGATTCGCGCGCCTGGTCTAGCTGACGGAGATCGGCGCTGGTCTCGCCGCGCGCCGAACGCGCCCCGCCGAACAGCCCGAGTAGTTTCTCCGCAGCCCCCGCGCGGCCGGCGAGCGGACGAATGACCAGCGTCAGATAGAGGTCGTTGACGTAGAGCCGACGCTGGGACAGCCGATCGCGCCACGCCTGGTCAAGCGCGGCGCTGAACGGATCGGCGAACTGCCCCTCGAGCTCGGCCGAGACGGCTCGACGCACGACATGATGGACCAGTGCGAAGCGCGCCGAGGCAACCGCCTGGAGCATCGCGTCGCGGGCGACCTTGCGCGCCTCGAGCTGGACCTCGTCGATGGTTTCGAACGGCAGACCCTCAAGCCGGATTATCTGTAGCGCCAGCCCGTCGCGGGTAAGGATGGTATGGTCGTCGACCTGAGCCAGATAGGGCAGATGGTCGCCGACCGACTTTTCGCGCGCCGCGGCGCGTTCACGGGCGATAGACATTGGCGCCCCACAGGCTTCGATTGGGGACCCGCGGGACCCGCCGCAGCCGGGTCAGCCACAAGGCCATGATGTGCGGGTCGCGAAGATGCGCGGCATAGCCGAGCGCATGGATCAGCAAGGAGGGAAGCAAAGCGAACAGGCTCTTGAAGATCAGGAAAAGCTCGGCCGCGACGATGCCGTTGAGGACGAAGAAGGGGTAGGTCACCCCCGCCACCATCTGCGGTCGGGCCAAAGCCCTGAAAAGCCGGTCGCCCGCCATTCTCAGCCTCCGGCAACCGAACGGATTCCGCCGACGATCGACGCCGCTCCGAACAAAATGAACAGCCCGAGCACCACAGTCGCTCCATATTTCCAATTGATCCGCCCCGTGAGCATCAGAAAGCCGACCGCGGCGACCGCGATCACCGCGACCGCGGTCGCGACATTGCCGAGCAGGGTTCCCTGAAGCCAATTGACCGCCGACACGATCGGACCCGACCCAGCCGGATCGGGGGCCGCATATTGCGCCCGGGCGGGCGCGGCGAGCGCGGCGATGGCGACAAGCGCGAGGATCGAACGGGGGTTTATCAAAATCCTGCAACCTCGATGAGCATGGTGTTGATGGGCAAGGCGGTCGCCTTGGTCTTGGCCCTGACGATCGCGACTCGCGGCTGCCAGCGCGCGAGGATCGTATCGACATAGTTTCGGGTTTCCCGATACGGCGGAATTCCGCCGTAACGTAGAACCGCGCCCGGGCCGGCATTATATGCGGCAAGCGCCAGCGGGACGCTTCCGAAGCGGTCGAGCTGGCGACGCAAATAGGTCGCGCCGCCGCGAATATTGTCGGCCAGATCGAGCGGCCGCACTCCAAGCTCGGCCGCGGTCGCGGGCATCAACTGCATCACTCCAAGCGCGCCCTTATAGCTGACAGCGCTCATCCGGCCGCGCGATTCCTGCCAGGCGACCGCCTCGAGCAACCCCGGCTCGAGCCCCTGATTTCGCCCAGCCTCGGCAAGCAGGGCAGCCGGATCCAAATTTTGCGCGGGCGGGGCGGAAGGCGAGGCGATCGCGATCGCTTGCCCGGCGATAAAGCTGGTCGGCCGATCAAAGGTCTGCGCCTGGCCCAAATCATCGATCTCGATCACCTGGGCGTGCGCTGGAAAGGCTGCGAGCAGCACGGCGATCGGGGCAAGGAACACCTGTCTCACGCTCATTCCATATGATCCGGTGCATAGCCCGGGGTGGGGGCCAAGGAAACCATCGCGGCGAGCGCTGCGACCGCGATGATCCAGCTCGCCACGACCTTGATTGCAATAGCATATCCGCGCGACGCGAGCCATCGCCCGGGAATCAGCAACAAAATCAGCGGAAGCGCCGCGACCAGCCCGAGCTGCATCCCCAGGCTCGACGCGGTCGCTCCCGCCCAGACGCCGTTATTGGCCCCAAGCGCGATCGCCCAGCGATCGGCAGGCCGGCGCGGCAAGTAGGTCGAGGCCGCGCTCGCTGCGGTGCTCAGCCACAGCCCGACGAACAACCAATTGCGAGCCCTCTCCGGCACCCAAATCAGGCCGGCAATCAGGGCGGTCGCGACGAACGCGGCAATTCCGATCCAGCCTGCGCGGGGCGATGCGAAGGCGAAGGCCAGCCCCGATGCCGCGCACAGCAGGAGCAGAGGAAGGATCCCGCCGTTCATCACGCGACCGCCTGAAGCATGAACCCGGTTCCGGCAAGCGCGATCGCTCCCCCCGCGACTCGTAGCGCAACCGCGCCCGCGGAGAAACGCCGCGCGAGGCCAAGCCCTATCCCGGCGAGGTGAAGCAGCCCGGTCGAAAGGACGAACCCCATGCTATAGCCGATCGGATCCGCGGCAGAGGGCAATTCCACGCCATGCGCATAGCCATGGAACAGCGCGAACGCGCCGACCACGAGGCACGCCAATGCGACCGGCGCGCGAACCGCGAGCAGGATCATCAGTCCGAGAGTCACCACCGAAGCGGCGATTCCGATTTCAATCGGTGGAAATGGGATCGAGGCGATCGCAAGGCCGCCGCCGACCGCCATCGCGGTCGGGAACAGCATCGGCAGAGCGACTACCAGCGGGCGCCCGAGAAACGCGCCCCAGATCCCGACCGAAACCATCGCCAGCATATGGTCGAGGCCCGACAAGGGATGTATGAAACCCGCAATAATCCCGCCCGCAAGCCCGGTCCCCTCATGCGCCAGCGCAGGCGCCGGAATCGCCAATGCGAGCAATGCAGCGCCGATTCCGGCAGCTCGGGCGCGGCTCGAAAATCTGCCTCGGGCACGATTCGATCGGCTTGGCGTTGGAGCAATGTTCAACCGCTCGAGCCCCGCTTCACCGCGCGTCCCGGGCCCTTTCACAAGAGCCGAGGACGGATGAAATTTCTTGCCTGCGGAGTTGCGCTGACGCTGATTGCGACCCCCGCCGCCGCTCATGATTTCTGGCTGCAGCCGAAGGACTTCCTGATCGCGCCCGCGACGCCGCTGGCGGTGACTTTCGAGGTCGGCCACGGCGCAGCGCGCCAGCGCTGGGGACTTGGTTCCGAGCGGATCGTGATCATCGCCGACTTTTTCGGCGGCCGGCGCAGCGATCGAAGGAGCGATCTGCGCAAGGACGGCCCCGCGGACCTGGTCACCACTTTCGCTTCGCCCGGACTCCATGTGCTTGCGCTGCAGAGCGATTATTCCTTTTCTGAACTGCCCTCGATCCGCTTCAACGACTATGCCAAAACCGAGGGGCTCGCTCCGATCCTCGCGGCGCGGCTCGAACCGGCAAAACGGGCACCACGGGGCGCGAGAAATACAGCCGCCGAGCCAAGGCGCTGATCCAGGTCGGCAAGATGACTCCTGCCAATCAGGCGCTCGCCACCCGGCCGATCGGGCTCAAGCTCGAAATCGTTCCCGAACGCAACCCCTATGCCCTTGGCCCAACGCGAATCCTGCCGGTCCGGGTACTCTACAAAGGTCGACGGCTGGCCAATGCGACGGTCAAGCTGACCAGCCTCGAATTTGACGCGCGCCCGGTCGCCACCCTTGTCTCCGACGCTTCGGGGCGCGCGAGATTCAGAGTTCCCGCGGCTGGCGACTGGCTGCTGAACGTTGTCTGGGCCGAACCCATCAGCGGCGATCCCAAAGCCGACTTCGACACGACTTTTTCGAGCCTGACGTTCGGGTATGACCAGGGCAAGCCGCCGCGCTGAGCGAGGTCCCAAAAAGCTGCTGCCGCGCGACCCGGTGGTCGGACGGCAGCATTGCCAGAAAAGGCGAACAGACGATGCCATAAGGACGGGTTAGAGCGGCACAGGGTCGGCCGTGAACGAGACTGGAGACAAGTCCCCTTCTTTCGGGACGTAGGGAGCCGAATTGGGGTCCGCACGATACGCCGAGGCGAACGGGCTGCCGAACTCTTTCTCGATCTTCGCATTGTCGGCGGGGGCCGGGGAAGAACCCCCCGACCCACCACCGACACCGCATGATCCAAGCGAAATGGCCGAAAGCGTCAACGAAGCAACAAGGAGACGCCTTTGTCCGGTCATTTCCAGCATCCCTTACGGCTGGTCCTGCGGACGCGGCGCGCCGCGCAGTGCAGGATTGAGATAGGGGAAGTGGTCCATCACGAAGGTTGCATTGCTTGGAGCGCCATCAGTGAATGCTTCGAGCCCGTTCGGAGCGTCGGCCGGAGCGCACAGCCCGAGATTGGTCTGGACGCTGTCGATCGGGACCGGATAGCACAAGCGTCCCATCGCCACGCGGAGGACGATGTCGACCACGTCGTCCCCCGGACGACGCCCGTTGGGGAAGCCCGCGAGATCGTTTGCTACCAGTCCAAGCGGATGCTGCGATGCTCGCACGGTCGGGGTAACCCCGGTGTTGAGCCGAAGCATTTCCGAAGGCGTTACCGTCGGCAACTGATTGAGCGTCGCGAACCCGGTGAGGAAAGTCGCCACGAGATCGTTGCGCGGGAAATTGTTGGGCGCCGTCACCGGGAACAATAATTGAAGGATTTCGGGGAAGGTCGGGTTGGTAACAAAATCGAGGAACTGACCGTCCTGCGGCGGCTCAGAAGCGTTGAACAAATCCTTCTTCGGAAGTCCGATGACCACTTCGTTGACCAGCGGCATCCCGAGGCGCGAAACCTGGGTCAGCGCGCCGCCCTGGCTGTCGGGAGCGGCATAGGTCGGATTAGTCTTGAGCAGGCGCGATTGCGGTAGGCTCGCGGTGCTCCACACTCCGATAACCCCATTGCCGCTGGTGGGGGCAACGCATGAAATTGGCACTTCGAGCGCGATGCTGGTGATGTTGTAGCCGTAACCTCTTGTAAGATCTCCAGGTTCCTCGATCAACTCCTGGTTGAGCACACTCTGGGTGATTCCGCCAGTGAACGGAGTGCTGTCACCGTAGACGGGATCACTGTCGCCGGAGATCGGCACGAAGTTGACGAGGTCGAAGATCGGCCCGAGATTGACCGCAAACTGCTCTTCGCGCTGACCAACGAAAACCTTGCCCTGGGTTGCGCAGCCGGGGAGGGTGATGTTGTAGATGAACTGGTCGGCATAGGTCGGGTAGTTCGGGATCGACTTGTTGCCGGCATTGTCGAACGGCTTCGAGAAAGTCGTTCCGCCGAGGCTGGCGTTGGTCACGTTGGCGATGACACCGTTGCGACGGTCGCCGGTGATCTGCTTGATCGTGTAGCGCTCGCGCTCGTTAAGTTCGGGATCGTTGGGGACCGTAACCGGCCCGATATTCCGAAGAGGGATCGGAAGCGTCTTGCCGCCGGCATTGAGCGTAATGCCGGTGCCGTTCTTGAGAATGTTCTGGAACTTAAACTGATAGGTCAGATCCTCGTTGGCATCGCCATTGTTGTCAATGTGGATCTCATAAACTGCGTTGGGATCCATGGTGAAATAGTTGGGACCTCCGCCGGGCTCTTGGAAGGGCTGGAAGTTCGAAATCAGGGTGACGAAACCGGCACGGCCGGTCTCGTAGCTGCGAAAGGCGTAGACGTCGGTATTGTCGACCTTCGGCATCTCGGTGATGTTCGGAGCTTCGCGATGGCTCGACGCCCACGCAGGGGATACCGATGTAAGCAGCAAGGCTGCGGCGACGCTTAATTTGATGCCAGACGAAAATTGCATCCCTGATCTCCTGGTGGGTCATTGACGAACCCGGCTCATCACGGAGGCGGGGCAAGCGAAAAACTGCGTCTCCAAAGTCGAGTCGACACTGGAAGCCAAGATCACGGTAGCCGCGTCAAAAAGGTCCGACTTATCTTTTGATGGTTTTTTGAAAATTAAGATCAGTCCGAAGGGCCGGCGTTCGGCCGGCGAAGTCAGGCCAGCAGGCGCCATTCGTTCTCTAGCGGCGCCTGATCAATCCGAAGATATTTCTGGTCGAATCCCGCCAAGGCGACGAGCCGAGCGGGGTCGAGGATCGTCAGCCGCCGATGATTGAAGGAGATCAGCCCGTCGCTCCGCAGCCGCTGGAGAGTGCGGTTGACGTGAACCGGGCTGAGCCCGATGGTGTCGGCGAGTTCAACCTGGCTCACCGGGAACGAGTAGGAGCCATCGTCATTGGTCAAGCCGATCGCCAGAAGGCGCGCCGACATCTCGCAGAAGAAATGCGCAAGCCGTTGCAAGGCATCGCGTTGCCCGACGTTGAGCAGCCATTCACGAGTGATCGCACCGTCAACCAGGGTCGCGAGCAGCAGCGCGCGCTCGATCTTGGGATAGCGGACGATCAGCTCCATCATCTCGCTTGTCGGGACCATCGCCACCTGCGAATCACTCAGCAGGCCGACGCTATGATCGCTTTGGTTGAAGATGATAAAATGAACGTCGCACATATCGCCGGGGATCAGATAACCCATGAT
>JBKKAQ010000099.1:0-18483 GCA_046714555.1 Sphingomicrobium sp.
GGTCGACGACGATCGCTTCCGGCTGCGCGAGGGCGAGGTTCCGGTCCAGCGCTCGGTGCGCTTCCGCACGCTCGGCTGCTACCCGCTGACCGGCGCGGTCGAAAGCGAGGCGCGGACGCTTCCCCAGGTCATCCAGGAAATGCTTGTCGCGACTACCTCCGAACGCCAGGGCCGGGCAATCGACCGCGACGGCGGTGCGAGCATGGAGCGCAAGAAACAGGAAGGCTATTTCTGATGGCGACCGCGTTTGTCGATCCTCCGGCCGCCGATCACGCCTTCGCCGAAGTCGAGGCCTATCTCGACGCGGCGCAGCGCAAGTCGCTGCTGCGCTTCCTCACCTGCGGGTCGGTCGACGACGGCAAGTCGACGCTGCTTGGGCGGCTGCTTTATGACAGCAAGGTGCTGCTCGAAGACCAGCTCGCGACCTTGCACGCCGACAGCAGGAAGTCGGGAACACAAGGTGACAATCTTGATTTCGCATTGCTTGTCGACGGCTTGAGCGCCGAGCGCGAGCAGGGTATCACGATCGACGTCGCCTACCGCTATTTCGCGACCGACAAGCGCAAGTTCATCGTCGCCGACACCCCGGGTCATGAACAATATACCCGCAACATGGTCACCGGCGCATCGACCGCCGATCTGGCGATCATCCTGATCGACGCGCGCAAGGGCGTCCTGACCCAGACCCGGCGTCATTCGTGCCTCGTCCATCTGCTCGGGATCCGCCAGCTGGTGCTCACGATCAACAAGATGGACCTGGTCGATTACAGCGAGGAGCGGTTCAATTCGATCCTCGCCGACTATCGCGTCTTCGCCGACGAGATCGGGATCGGGTCGTTCACCGCGATCCCGATCGCCGCGCTCGGTGGTGACAATATCGCAGCTCCAGGCGATCACATGCCCTGGTACGACGGCCCGACGCTGCTCGATCATCTCGAGACGGTTCCGGGCGTCGCCGGGCAAGCCGAGGGTGGCGCCTTCCACTTTCCGGTGCAGTGGGTCAACCGCCCCGACAGCAGCTTTCGCGGCTATGCCGGGCGGATCACCGGGGGGGTGGTTCGCCCGGGCGACGCGATCCGCATCCTCCCCTCGGGCCGCCATTCGACGGTCGCGCGGATCGTCACCCTCGACGGCGACCTCGAGCGCGCGGTTCAAGGCCAATCGGTGACTTTAACCCTCGCCGACGATGTGGATTGCTCGCGCGGGGAAGTCATCGCAGCGCAATCCTCGTCGCTCGAAATCGCCGACCGGATCGCCGCCAACCTCGTCTGGATGGCCGAAGAGCCGCTCAATCCGGGCCGCTCCTACTGGCTCAAGCTCGGCACGCGCACGGTCTCGGCGACAGTCACCCGGATCGATCACATCGTCGATGTCGACAGCGGCCACCCCGCCGACGCTCGTCCGCTGGCGCTCAATGACATCGGCCATTGCGAGCTCCATCTCGACCGCGCGGTGGTCGCTTCGCCCTATGCGCTCGACCGCGATCTCGGCGCCTTCATCCTGATCGACAAGCTTGCCAACACCACCGTGGCCGCGGGGATGATCGACGCGTTTCCCGCCCATGTGGCGCGGAGCGACGACCATGCCGCCGGGGCCAGCCGGATTTTCTGGCTGACCGGGGTTGCCGAAAGCCAGCGCGACGAGGTCGCCCATCGCGCCCGCGACATGCTGGTCGCGATGGGCCGGATCGCCTTCATCCTCGACGAGGCGGCGATGCGCGAAAACCTCAGCAGCGATCTTGGCGAAAACGAAGAGGATCGCGCCGAGCATTTCCGCCGGGCGCGGGCGGTCGCGGTGCTGATGGGCCGCGCCGGGCTCGATGTCCTCGTGGCGCTCGACGTGCCGCAATCCGAAGCATGGCCAGGCCGCAAGGTCAGCGCCGAAGATCTCGATCAAATGGGAGCAGTCGAATGGGTCATCTGACATCGCACAGGGACGCGTCATGACCGCGCGCTCGCTCTTTCCGGCCGACGCACTCAGCCTCGAGCAGCGCAAGCAGGTCGAGGCGCTGACTGGCTCGGTCACTCCCGAGCAGGCGCGCTGGATCAGCGGCTATTTCGCCGGCCTCGACGCGGGCCTCACCCGGCTTGGAATCGCGGGCGGGCTTCCCGCCGCCGCAGCGCAGCCTTCGGCGAGCGCGGCCGGCCGGACGCTGACCATCCTTCACGGCGGCGAAACCAGCAATAGCGCCGGGCTGGCGAAGGCGCTCGGCGATGCCGCGACCGAACGCGGGCTGGCCGCCGAGGTCATCGAGATGGCGCGCTACAAGCCGCGCCGGCTGAAGGAAGAGCAGGACCTGCTGGTGATCGTCAGCACCCACGGCGAGGGCGACCCGCCGCAGCCCGCGCTCGACTTCTTCGAATATCTCGAAGGGCCCAAGGCGCCCAAGCTCGCCGACCTGCGCTTCGCGGTGCTCGCGCTCGGCGATTCGACCTACGAACATTATTGCGAGGCGGGCAAACGGCTCGACCGGCGCTTCGAAGCGCTTGGTGCGAACCGGCTTGCCGCGCGGGTCGATTGCGACGTCGACTATGAAGATAACGCCGCGCAATGGACCGCCGAGGCTCTTGCGCTGCTCGCCGCCGAAGCCCAGGCGGCCGCCCCGCCACAGGCTGCGACCGAATCCTCGGCCTTCTCAACCGCGACGTTCCACGACAAGCGCAATCCGTTCCCGGCGCGGATCATCGAGAACAGCCCGATCGTCGGACGCCATTCGTCCAAGGAAACCCGGCATGTCGAGCTCGATATCGAAGGCTCAGGGCTGGTCTACGAGCCCGGCGACGCGCTTGGAGTCGCGGTCAGCAACGACCCCGCATTGGTCGCGGATTTGCTCGACGCGGCCAAGCTTTCGGGCGACGCGCCGCTGACGGTCAAGGGCGAAGCGACCACGCTTGCCCGGGCGCTCGAAGGTCATTTTGAAATCGCGGTGACTCCGCCGCGCTTCCTCGACCATTGGGCCGGACTGACCGGCGCGTCCGCGCTCAAGCAACTGACTTCGGATGAAGCGCGGGCCGAACGCCTCGACTGGCTTCGCTCGAACCACATCATCGACATCGTCCGCCAATATCCGCTCGACGGGCTCGACGCCGAAAGCTTCATCGCCGGGCTCCGCCCGCTCCAGCCGCGGCTCTACTCGATCGCCTCGAGCCTTTCGGCAATGCCCGATGAAGCGCATCTGACCCTCGCTCCGGTGCGTTACAGCCTGTACGGCGAGCCGCGCAACGGGGTCGCCTCGTCGCACCTCGCCGATCGCGGGGAGGTCGGCGACACGCTCCCGGTCTATGTCCAGCCCAATCCGCAGTTCCGGCTCCCCGAGGACGACAAGGCGATCATCATGATCGGCGCCGGGACCGGGATCGCGCCCTATCGCGCCTTCATGCAGGAACGCGAGGCGAGAGGCGCCAAGGGCCGCTCGTGGCTGTTCTTCGGCGAGCGCAATTTCCGCAGCGACTTCCTCTACCAGACCGAATGGCAGGAATGGCTCAAGGACGGGCTGCTCAGCCGGATGGACGTCGCTTTCTCGCGCGACCGCGGCCCCAAGACCTATGTCCAGCACCGCATGCTCGAACGCGCCGGCGAACTCTACGGCTGGCTCGAGGAGGGCGCGCATCTCTACGTCTGCGGCGACGCGGCGCAGATGGCCCCCGACGTTCAGGAAACCCTGACCGCGATCGTCGCGGCTGAGGGCGGCCTCGCGCGCGAGGGCGCCGAGGACTATGTTCGCAATTTGCAGCGCAACCAGCGCTATCAGCGGGACGTTTATTAATGGCCGATACGACGACACTCGAACCTTCGGCGACGGTCGACCGGAGCAAGGATCTGTCGCAGCCGGTCGAGCGGCTGAGCCCCGACGAAACGCTCAAGCGCGACAGCGATTTTTTGCGCGGAACAATCGATATCGGGCTGCTCGACCGGATCACCGCGGCGCTTCCCGGCGACGATATCCGGCTGCTCAAGGTCCACGGAATGTATCAGCAGGACGACCGCGACATCCGCGAGGAACGGCGCCGCCAGAAGCTCGAGCCGGCGTGGCAGTTCATGATCCGAGTCCGTCTTCCCGGGACCGTCTGCACCCCCGAGCAATGGCTCAAGCTCGACGCGCTCGCCCGCGCGCATTGCGGCGAGATGATCCGGCTGACCACCCGCCAGACCTTCCAGTTCCACTGGGTCCTCAAGGAAGACGTCCGCCCGGCGATCCAGGCGCTCCACGAGGCTTTGCTCGACACCATCGCGGCGTGCGGCGACGTCAACCGCAACGTCATGTCGACTTCCGACGATTCGGCGATCCGCGACGAGGTCGCGGTGATTTCGGGGCAGGTCAGCGACCAGTTCATCCCGAGAACCCGCGCCTATCACGAAATCTGGTATGGCGAGGAGCGCGTCGCGGCGTCGGAGCCGGTCGAGCCCTTCTATGGCCCGACCTATTTGCCGCGGAAATTCAAGATCGGCTTCGTCGTCCCGCCGTCGAACGACATCGACGTCTACACCCAGGACCTCGGCTTCATCGCGATTGCCGGAGCCGGCGGGCTCGAAGGCTTCAACATCTCGATCGGCGGCGGAATGGGGCGGACCGAAAACGACCCGACGACCTTCCCGCGGCTTGCCGACGTGATCGGCTACATCCCCAAGGACCGCGCGTCCGACGCCGCCGCCGCGGTGATGTCGGTCCAGCGCGACTATGGCAACCGCCTCGAACGCCACCACGCGCGGTTCAAATATACCGTCCACGACAAGGGCGTCGACTGGGTCAAGCGCGAGATCGAGGCTCGCATGGGTGAGCCGCTCGCTCCGGCGCGGCCGTTCCACTTCACCTCCAACGGCGATCGATTCGGCTGGAACGAAACCGCGGGCGGGCGCCTCGACTGCACCCTGTTCATCCCCAGCGGACGGATTGCCAATATTGGCGACCAGGCGTGGATGGACGGGTTGCGCGCGATCGCTCAGGTTCATCGCGGGACCTTCCGCATGACTCCCAACCAGAATCTGATCATCGCCGACGTCGCGCCCGACGATCGCCCGGCAATCGAGCAATTGCTCGCCGATCACGGACTTGCGGCAAGCGAGGCGAAGAGCGGCATTCGGCTCAATTCGATCGCCTGCGTCGCGCTTCCGACCTGCGGCCTGGCGATGGCCGAGGCCGAGCGCTACATGCCCGACATCCTGACCAGGATCGAAGCGATCCTTGCCGAACACGGCCTCAGCGACGAACCGATCACCTTCAGGATCAGCGGCTGCCCCAATGGCTGCTCGCGCCCCTATGTCGCCGAAATCGCGCTCAGCGGGCGCGCTCCGGGCAAGTATAATCTCTATCTCGGCGGCGGCTTTCACGGCGAGCGTCTGAACCGGATGGTGCGCGAGAATGTCGGCGAGGAAACCATCCTCGCAATTTTAGGCGATCTGTTCGCCCGCTACGCGAGCGAACGCATTGAGGGCGAGCGGTTCGGCGACTTCCTGGTCCGCTCGGGCGCTCTCGAGACGTCCGAGGCTCCCGCCTGAGCTCGCTGACCAGGACGCCGAATCGCCAAGCGCCGCCTTTGGCTTCGCGCCGCTCGTTGACAGCCGCGCGGAGATAGGTCCGTTCTGGGGGAAATCCAGGACCGCCGGCCGTAGGCGAGCCGAAGAGAATTGAAACGTCCCACATCGCTTATCCAAGTTGAAAAGTCTCGATAAACGAATCATCCTTGATGATGGTTGACCGCGTTGTTGATCCAAAATGGTTGTAGGTCAAGATCATTTCGCGAGTGATATCTATACTTCCATTTGACTTGGAGCTCGACAATAGATGATGAAGTGTGAAGTCATCGGATATTCTGGACAAGGCGACATGGTCCTCTGCCGCAGCGATTATGACCGCCCAGGGCGCGGAGCTGCGAACGGCAGCGCGCGCGAAGCTGGAAGCGAGAGCGGGCATCCCTTCCGCCACGCCGAACGAGTCGGAGACGTCGGCTATTGGCGAGTCATCTTTCCGGCGATGGAGGTCGAATGGTCCGCGGGCTTCCGCAAAATTTGCGGCCTTGCCGAAGTCGCCCGGCCAAGCCTCAAATCCGCCCTTGCAATCTATCACCCTGACGACGCCTTGCTGGCTCGCAAGTCACTCGCGAAGGCCCGCGACGACGGCATGAACTGGGAACATAAATGCCGCGTCCGCCGCCCCGACGGCGAAGTGCGCGACATCAAATCGCACGGCGTGTGCGAATTGAACGACGCTGGCGAGACGATCGGGATCGTCGGGGTGATCTCGGACATCACCGAGCTCGAGGCCGCGCGGCGCGAGGCCAAAGCCGCCAAGGCCGCCTCCTCCTCTTTCCTCGCTCACATGAGCCACGAAATCCGCACCCCGATGACCGGGGTGATCGGATTTGTCGAACTGCTGCAGGAGGGCGAGCTCGACAGCCAGCAGCGCCGCCGGCTCGATCTCGTCCATGATTCGGCAACCGCGCTGCTCAGCCTGTTGAACGACATGCTCGATCTTTCGAAAATCCAGGCCGGGCGGCTCGAAATCGCCGCCACTCGCTACGACGCCCGCGATGGCATCGAACAATGCGTTCGGTTGACGACTCCGATGGCCGAGCAGAAGGGCATCCAGCTGTCGCTCGCCTTCGAGCGCGATTTCCGCTCCCACCTCGACATCGACGGTTTGCGCCTGCGCCAGATCCTGCTCAACCTGATCGGCAATGCGATCAAGTTCACCGAAACCGGGTCGGTGTCGGTGACGGTCGCGACGAGCGTCGGCGCGGACGGCGCGGAAATCTTGCATCTGTCGGTCGCCGATACCGGCATCGGCATTCCCGCCGAACGCACCGCGGCGATCTTCGACGCTTATGTCCAGGCCGAACCGACGACCGCATTACGCTTCGGGGGGTCGGGGCTCGGGCTCAGCATCAGCCGCCAGCTTGCCGAAATGATGGGCGGAGCGATCCATGTTCAAAGCGAGGTCGGCCAGGGCACGCGAATGATTCTCGAGCTTCCCCTCGTCAGGGCATCGGCCCCGGCTTTTGCCGACCCGACCGCCCCGCAACCGAGCCTCGCGGTGACCGGGCACATCGCGCCGCCTGATCAGGCACGAACGCATCCGCTGGACGATCCCGCGCCCAGAACAACCACTTCGCGCCTGCGCCCGCCGGCCACGCCGGCAATTTCAATTCCGCGCCGAACCCGGCGCAAGCACTCGAATTCGCCCAATGCCTCTCAGCCCATATTGGTGCCATTGACCTCGCTTTGATTCGGCCCGCCATTGCGCGTCGCGACTGGCCCTTCAGCCGCGCCGATCATCCTGATCAGCGACGGCGCGGGTGACAATTTCGATCCGCATGGTCAACTTCATCGCCTCGCCCGGCTCGAGCACGCGCATTCCAAGCTCGGCCCATCGCTCCTCACAGGCATTAAGCGCGGCATTGGCGTGAGTGACCGGCTCGGCGACGAACAGACCCCCGCTCTCGGGCGAATAGAGTTGAAAGAAACGCGCGTCGGGGGACGAGACGATGATCTCGACCGGCCACGCCGGGTCCGACAGCCGCGCGCTTCCGCCCCATCCGCCAAAGCCGTGGTCGAGCCCCAGGCCGCACACCGACCGATCGGCCAGATCGAACCGCCCGGACGCGGCGACGCGCTCGACGGGCAGGACATTCTCGTCGATCGTCCAGGCATGAGTCACTTCTGTCGCGATCCGCGTTCCATCCGAACATGAAAAATAGGGATGCTGGCCCAGCCCGCACGGCATCGGCTCGGCTGAAAGATTGCGGCAGCTCAAAACAATTGCGAGCCCGCGCTGGTCGAGCGAAAACTGTTGGCCAGCGCGATAGGACCACGGCCACTCGCCCGCCTCATGCTCGAACCGCAATACCGCCTCGTTCGGCCCCGCGCTCTCGACCTGCCACTCGCCCAGCCAGCCCTGTCCGTGAAGCGGACTCGGATCGCCCGGCATGTTGGGTTCGATCTTCACCTCGCGCCCGCGGAAGTGAAATTTGCCCTCGCGAATCCGGTTGACGTAAGGAACCAGTGGAAAGCTCGCCGATGCGAGGGCGTTTTCCGGCGGGGTGTTGCATTCGCGCAATAGCGGGGTTCGGCGCTGCCCCTCGACCCAGTGGAAATTGGCGATACTCCCGCCTTTTGAAGGGGCTATCGATAGCTCGAGGTTTCCCGCGGAAAGCCCGACGAGGTCGGCGGGAAGGTCATCCGGCAACAGTGATCTCCCAAAAATGTTCACCGCTTGGCAAGAATGACGTGGGTAACTCAAACTTACTCGTTGCACTGCGATTCCAGTGCACGCTATTTTCTTCTCCGGGGATTGGGGAGGCCTGTAATGAGTAAAAGAGTAAAACAGTACGTCGAGATTCGCGACTATCGCTCGCTCGACGAATTGATCGAGCGTCTGGTCGAGGTTCGCGACAGCCTGCCCGAATCCGCCGAGCCCGAAATGCGGATGCGCGGCGACGACGTCTTCGGCCGTCAATTGTCGATCTCTTTTTTCCGCGAGCAGACCGCCGCGGAAGCCGAATGCGACGCGCGCTACGCCGAAGCGCTGCGCCGGGCCGCCTGACCTGGCTTCGCGACACCCGACTCCCGACTGCCGCCATTGTCACGCGGACTCGGGGTTGCTCGGAACCGTACTCGACACCCCTCGCGACAATGCCGCCTCTCCGCGCGGCGGCCAGCATGATGGCGACAGCGGCACCACCGGGACTGCAAGGCATACGCTCGACGCCGGAAGCACGTCGCGCCAGTCGCGGATCAATCGCTTGTAGGTCCTACCGACATTGCGGATATTGCGGTCGAGGTCATACAGGCCGAGGGGCACGACATTGCCGTTCTTCTCGCGCAATGCGGTGTCCCAGTCGACCTGATCGGTCAGCGAATACCAGGTGAAGCCGACCGTCGGGATTCCCTCGTTGCGCAACCGCAGCACATTGGCCCATTCCTTCCACAGCCATTGCACCGCTTCCTGCCCGCTCGGGCCCTCGGCCAAATTGGTCTCGGTGTGCATCACCGGCAAGCGGTAGCGGTCATAATATTGGCGGGTGATCTCGCTATATCCGAACACTTCGCCCGACGCTTCGGTCATGCCGTCGGGATGCACCCGATGCTCGTTGGTGCGATAATAATCGGTCCCGAGGATGCAGTGCTGCTTGAGCCGGTTGTGAAGGAAGAAATGATATTCCTCGCGGGTCATCCCGTTGTCGAGCAGATATTCGTACATCTCGCTGTTGATCCGTCGCCCGTAATTGAGGTCGAGCGAGAGAAAGCGGCGCGAGTTGAGGATTTCGGCGCGGCCGATCGCCGCCGGGCTGTCGGCATGGAAATATTCCGACGATTCGCTCTGGATGAAGATCGCGTCGGGTCGCCGGTTGAGAATCTCGATCATCGCCAGGACATTGGCCTTGACGATATGTTTCAACGCGGTGACGAATCCCAAATCGCTCGTCATCTGCTCGTTCCACCAGCCGTATTTGGCCGAGAAGACCGCGCAGATGAACATCTCGTTGACCGGCGTATACAGCTGTACCCACGGATAGCGTTCGGCGAATGCCCCGGCGTAGGCGGCGAATTGCGGTGCGAAGTCGGGGTTCTGGAAATTGCCGATCCAGTCGGGCACCCCGAAGTGGCACAGATCGACGATCGGGATGATATTGCGGCGCTTGAGATCGTTGAGCGTCAGGTCGGCGAATTCCCAATCATATTTATCGGGGCCGAGGAACGTCCGGTGAAGCGGCGGACCGAAGCGCAGGAAGTGAATCCCGAGTTCCTCGACGCAATCGAAGTCCTCGCGCCAATATTTGTAATGCAGGCACGATTCCATCTGATCGACCCGGGTGCGGCCGTTGTCGATCGTCGGACTGCTATTCTCGATCCCGGTCGCGAACATGAAATTGGTGATGGCTCGATCTCCCCGGGCGCTTCGGCTTCGCGGTCACATGGTCGAGCATAAAGCCCCGGCTCGCACAATCTCCAAAAAGACCGCTGCGCGCCGCTATCGCCTCTTCACCCCGCCGTCGGCGACCGCCGGAGCCGGGCGCGGCCCAGTCGACCCTCTATTCGCTTCAACCCGCGGCCATCCGTTGCGCCAGACGATCGGATCGATCAGCATGATCCGGCGCGTGTTGATCTCGTCGCTGTCCTTCGATCGCGATTTGCGCTTGTCGACCGCGTGGTAGAGGATCCAGTCGTCGCCGCGCGCATCTCGGACGATCGCATTATGCCCCGGCGCGACCCAATTGTTCCCCTGCTCGAGGATGACGCTTCGAGTGGGCCCGCTCGCTCCCGCGAAACTCTCGAACGGTCCCGTGGCGTTTCGCGATCGCGCGACCATCACCGCATAATGCGCCTTCGGTCCGCAACAATTGTCCCCCGATGTGAACAGATAATAATATTCGCCGCGACGGATCACCCAGGCGCCCTCGACCAGCCGCCGATATTCCTGCGGATCGTCCGACTTGACCGGCGAGACAAGCTCGACCGGAGCGCTTCCGGGAGCGAAGGACAGGCGATCGCGGCCGAGTTCCTGGACCTTGATCGCTTCGAATCCCGATCCCCAGTAAAGCAGCAGCCGGCCGGTCGCCCGGTCGTCGAACGCCATCGGGTCGATGTTGACGAACCCCGGCCCGCACAAAAGCGGCTTCCCGCTGTCGACGAACGGACCTTCGGCGCGCTCGGCTGTCGCCACCGCGAGGCATAGCCCCTTGGTCGGATCGTCAATCGCGGCATCGGGCTTGGCCGAATAATAAAGATAATAAAGTCCCTCGCTTTCGATTGCGTGCGGAGCCCAGAAATCCTGGGTCCTGCTCGCCCAGCCGGGTTTTACCGGAAGCGCATCGCCGAGCACTTCCCAATCGACCAGATTGGTCGATCGCCCGACGCGTAAATTGCGCATCGCTCCGCCAATTTCGCCCTGGGTCGCATAGACATAGGTAAAGCCGTCGCTCGCCTTGAGCACCGCGGGATCGGGGAAATCCATGTCGAGCACCGGGTTGGCGTAAACCGCTTTGGGCGGCGGCTCGGCGATCGTCGCGCAGGCCGAAACCAGGGCGACAAGCGCGCAAAGAGTGATCGGCGAGGGCTGCATCGCCGTGATCATAGGCCGGACCCGCCGCCGAGCAATGGGGGCGATCGTGCCGGGGTCCCTTCCCATCGCCGCGCCACCGCTTATTCTCGGGTGCATGACGGATGACGCAATTTTTGCATTCGAGGTTGAACCGCTCGCCGACGGCGAAGCCACGCATTTCGCGGTCAAGGGGCCCGACGGGACGCTCCACAACTACCGGGTCGCGGGGGGCGGGCAAACCGATTATGCGGCGTTCTTCGACGAACTGTCGCGCGATTTCGACACCCGGCTGCCGCACCATTTCGAAGCTCCCGCGCCCGATATCGCCGAGCCGCCGTGGCGCCCGCTGATCACTTCGAACCTCTCGCCCAAAATCCTCGCGGGCTATGGCGACCCCGCGGTGCTCAAGACCGACGAGGGCTATATCCTCGTCGCAACCTCGAACGATGCGCCCGACGCCTTTCCGATCATCCGCTCGGACGACCTCGAAACCTGGCAGGACGCGGGCTTCGTCTTTCCCGAAGGGCATACTCCCGACTGGACCGCCGCGGGGCTTCAGGTCGGCGATTTCTGGGCACCCGAATTGGCCAGGGTCGGCGAAGAACATTGGCTGACCTACACCGCTCGCGACAAGGCCAACAGCCTGTCGATCGGACTCGCCAAGGCGAACAGCCCGCTCGGCCCGTTCACCGACCTTGGCCGCCCGTTAAAGACCGGCGGAGTGATCGACGCGCACATTTTCGTCGATGCCGACGGACTCCGCTATTTATTCTGGAAAGAAGACCGCAACAGCCGGTGGCCGCGCCCGCTTGCAGCGCTGCTCCGGAAACGCCCCGCGTTGATCCCGATCCTGTTCGAAAGCGATCAGGACCGCAGGACCGCGGCCTTTGCCTCGGCGGTCCAGCCGTGGGCCGACACTCGCCGGCCGATGGAGCGCTTCTTCCTGATGCAACCGCTGATCCGCGCGGTGCTCGCCAACTGGTCGCATGTCCAGCGCGCGCTCGATCAATCGGGGCATGCCGCCGCGATCCTCGATGCGATGCGCACCCCGATCCTCGGCCAGCGCCTCGCCGACGACGGCGGCTCGCTGATCGGCGATCCGGTGGTGGTGCTCGAAAACGACCTCGACTGGGAAGGCCATCTGATCGAGGGGCCGTGGGTGACCCTTCAGCGCGGGCGTTACTGGCTATTCTATGCCGGAAACGATTTCACCAGCCCGTCCTACGGGATCGGGGTCGCGGTCGCCGACAAATTGCTCGGACCCTACGCCAAGCAGGCCGAGCCTTTGCTCCGATCGACCCCCAACTGGCTCGCCCCCGGACATGCCTCGGTTGCCCCGGGTCTCGATGGATCGCCCCAGCTGTTCTTCCACGCTTTTCATCCCGGAACCGGGGGATATAATGAGTTTCGGGCGCTGATGACTGTCGGGCTCGAATTTGGCGAGGATCTGGTCAAAATCCGTTGATTGCAACGCCATGAGAGTGAGGCCGGGCATGTCTGGAACGCGTAATTTCGGCCGCTTCGCGCTTGCTTCGTTGATCGCCTCGAGCGCGGCCGCCGCGCCGTCCGCCCCGGCTTTCGTCCCGGTCTACAAAATGGATTTTCCCGACCCGTTCGTGCTCGAGCATCAGGGCGAATTTCTCGCTTATTCGACCAATTCGCGCTTCATCAATCTGCCGATCGCGGCATCGCGTGACCTCGTCACCTGGAACAGCGTCGACGACCCGGCCAACCCCAAAAAGCCGCTCGACGGGATGCCTTTGCTCGCTCCGTGGGTCAAGGAAGGCTCGACCTGGGCACCCGAAGTGATTGCGCTCGGGGGCAAGTGGCTGCTTTATTACACCGCCAATTACGCCAAGAAAAATCATCAGTGCATCGGGGTCGCGACCGCCTCCAGCCCGCGCGGACCGTATCGCGATACCTCCATCGCTCCGCTGCTGTGCCAGCATGATCTCGGCGGGACGATCGACGCCAATCCGTTCCGCGATTCCGACGGCAAATTATATCTCTACTACAAGAATGACGGCAACCGGATCGGCAAGCCGACCGAGATGTGGGGCCAGGCGCTTGCCCCCGACGGCCTGTCGCTGCTCGGCAAGCCGGTTTCGCTGCTGCGCAACGACCGCCCGTGGGAAGCGCATGTCATCGAGGCCGCATCGATGGTCAGCTCGCCCAACGGCTATGCGATGTTCTACTCGGCCAATCATTATGGCTGGGAGCCTCACCAGCGGCTGTCACCTTACGCGATGGGTTATGCCGATTGCCGTGGGCCGCTCGGGCCATGCACCGACGCTCCGGGCAATCCGATCCTCTACAGCTACAAGGACAGGAAAGCCGGTTGCCTCAGCGGCCCCGGCCATCAGTCGCTGTTTCAGGCGCGCGGGCGAAACTTCATCGCCTTCCACGCCTGGGCGGCGACCGCGGGATGCCGCAAGGCCGACGACAAGCGCTATCTCTATATCGCGCCGTTGAGCTGGAAGGACGGCAAGCCGAATCAGCCCCGCATAGCTGTTGTGAAGCCGCAGATCGGCGAATAATTGGTGGCGCGGAAGGATCACCGCCTGCTCGGGAATCGCGAGGCCGAGGAGCACCAGGATGAACAGGGTTCGCCGGAACGGGAAGTCGAGCCGGGCAAAGCCATAGCCCGCAAGCGAGCAGAGGATGACCACCCCCGCGGTCGTCCCGAGCGAGACGATCAGGCTGTTGAGCAGCCAGCGCAGCACCGAGCTGTTGCCGAGGATCGCTCGGTAATTGTCGAGCGTGTAGGGCGCTGCAAAAGCAGTGCCGCTGTCGCGCATTAATTCGCTATTGGCCTTCAGCGACAACAGCAATGTCCAGACCAGGGGCGCGACCATGATCGCGGCGCCGACGATCACCGCGGCGAGCACCAGCGGAGACATTTTCGAGCGCTCGGCAGCGGCCGCCATTCAAGCCTCCTGCGATCGGTTGACCGCCCAATATTGGATCAGGGTCACCGCCAGGATGAGCATGAACAGCACTTCCGCGGCAGCGGTCGCATAGCCCAGTTCCCAACGGGTAAAGGCGGTCTCGTAAATGAACAGGACGATCGTCCGCGACGCTCCGCCCGGCCCTCCGGCGGTGAGCAGTTGCGCCTGGCCGAACAATTGCAATTGCGCCGCGGTCTGCAGCATCACGACCAGCACCGTCGTCCGCCGCAACGACGGCAAGGTGATCTTGCGAAAGGTCCTCCACGGACCCGCGTTGTCGAGCGCGGCGGCTTCGTAAATATCCTCGGGAATTTGCTGCAAGCCGGCAAGGAACAGCATCATCGGCAATCCGACCGACCACCAGATGGTGGTCAGCGCAAGCGCCGGAAGCGTCAATTGCGGATGGCTGAGGAACGGGATCGGCTCGCGCCCCAAAGCCTGCATCGCCTCGGCAACCAGCCCCGCGTCGGGCGCAAGCACGAAGCGCCAGATCAACGTGACGATCGTCACCGACAGCACCGATGAGGAAAAGAATATTCCGCGGAAGATCGCCGCGCCCTTGGTCGCTCGGTTGAGCGCAAGCGCCAGCGCCAGCGCGATCAGCGTCAGCGCCGGGACGATCATCAGCGCGACCTTGAAAGTGTTGAACAGCGACTGGTGAAACACCGGGTCGCTGGTCAGCCGCGCATAATTCTCGAGGCCGACGAACCGCCCGCCACCGAACAGGTCGACGCGCTTGAGGCTGAGCGCGATCCCCATCGCGAGCGGATAGATCAGGAAGAACAGGTACAGCATGAAGAACGGCGCGATAAACGCAAAGCCGTCCCATTGGCGCGCGCGCCCGTTCATTGACTCGCCCGCGGATGGTACGCCGCACCGTCGGCGCCGAACAGATGCGCCGCCGAACCGTCGATCGCCAGCCCGACCTTGTCGCCGACCCGCACCCGGCTGTTGCCGCTGTCCTCGGCGGTGATCGCCAGCCCGTCGGCCAGCCGCGCGTAGATCAACGTCCGCTCGCCGAGCCGTTCGACCAGATCGACCTCGGCTGCAATCGCATCTCCCCCCGAAGCCGCGATGGTGACATTCTCGGGCCTGACGCCAAGCTCATAGCCGCCGCCCGAACCGAGTTCGTCGCGCCCGATCCGGGTCGCGACCTCGGACCCGTCGCCGAGCTGGACAGTGATGCAATCCCCGCTTCCGGGGATGATCTCGACGCGCGCAAGAGTCATCGCCGGCGATCCGACGAAGCGAGCGACGAAGCTGTTCGCCGGACGATCGTAGATTTCCATCGGCGGCCCGACTTGCTGGATCCGCCGCTGGTTGATCACCACGATCCGGTCGGCCAGAGTCATTGCTTCGGCCTGGTCGTGGGTGACCATGATGATCGCCGCCTTGACCCGCTCGCGAAGATGCGCGAGCTCGACCCGGGTGCGCATCCTCAAAGCGGCATCGAGGTTGGACAAGGGCTCGTCGAGCAGGAACAATTTGGGGCGCTTGACGATCGCCCGCCCGATCGCGACCCGCTGACGCTGTCCACCCGAAAGCTGGCCGGGCTTGCGGTCGAGCAACTCCCCGATCTCGAGCACGCGCGCGGCATCGCCGACCAGCTCGGCGATCTCCACTTCGCCGACCCGCGCATTGCGCCGCCCGAACGCCATATTGTCGCGCACGCTCATGTGCGGATAGAGCGCGTAATTCTGGAACACCATCGCCACCCCGCGATTGCCCGGGGGGAGTCGGTCGATCCGCTGCCCGTCGAGCAGGATCTCACCCTCGTCGGCGGTCTCGAGCCCCGCGATGATCCGCAACAGGGTCGATTTTCCCGATCCCGACGGACCAAGAAAGGCGACGAATTCCTCGGCTCCTACGTCGAGCGAAACATCGTCGAGGATCAGAGTTCCCGCGAAGGTCTTGGAGAGGTTGATCAGCTGAAGTCCGGCCAATGCGCACCTCCCTCATGTCCTCGACGATCGTCCGGCAGCCCTTACGGCCCGGCCGTCTTCGGTCATCGCCACCGGCTTGGCAACCGCCGTTCGAAACAGTGGGTTGCGCGCGCCGAATGCCGCCGCATTGCGCCCGTGGAGCTATGCTCAGCCGAGCCGGTGATCGAGGAAGAAGCGGCACATTTCGCGCGATGCGTCGGGACCCGCGCTATCGGTATAGCTTCCCGCCGGACTGCCCCCCGACCAGGCGTGACCCGCGCCATGGACCATCCATTTTTCGATCAGCACGCGGCCTGCGGAATCGGCCTTGGTCGTCCGCGTATAGCGCTGGCCGTTGGCGCTTCGGCCCTTGGTCACCTGCTCGGTCAATCCCGGCGGTGCACCCGCGGTCGCCTGGTCGAGCAGCTCGCGCGCATTGACTTTCGCAACCGTGCTGTCGCGATCGCCGTGAAAGATGATCGTCGGGACGAACTCGCCCGATCGCCGCGCTGTCCCCGCCCCGCCGCGCTGCATCGCCGACAGCGCCGATGGAAGGTCGCTGGCAACCCCGCAGGCCAGCCCCGAATGAACCCCGACCCCTGCATAGACGTCGGGATAGGCATGGCCCATGATCGCCGCTGCGGCCCCGCCCGCCGACAGCCCGGCGACATAGACCCGCTTGTGGTCGCAGCGATGCGTGGCGACGATCTCGGCGGTCAGGCCGGCGATCAGCGCGGGCTCGCCGCTGCCGCGCTGCTGGTCGCCCGGAACGAACCAGTTCCAGCACTTGTGAACGTTCGCGCTCTGGCTTTGCGCGGGATAAGCGACCACCAGCCCAAGATCGTCTGCAAGCCGGTTCATCCCCGTCCCCGCCGCGAAATCATCGGGGTTCTGGGTGCAGCCGTGAAGCATCACGACCAACGGCGCGCCGGCGCCAACCCCGGCCGGAACATAAAGCTTGTACGCCATCTGGCCGCTTGCCGAGCGATACGTCTCGGCGGTGAAGCTTCCCTTGGCCGGACCATCGCTGCGCGGCGCGTCACGCCACGCCGCATCGGCCACCGGCGCGTCGGGTGCGGGAAGGCGAATCGCCGACGACCCTCTGCTGGTGGGCCGGGCGGAAGAGCGCGCTCGGCCGCTGAGCATCGCCCGGATGACTTCGGTCGCCTCGCCCAATTTGCCCAGGCTGGTCAATCGGGTCGCTTCGCGGATCGCGGGGTGGATTGGCTTGCTCATGGGGATACTCCTTCAACACGGGGTACTAAAAACAGGTCATCGCATACGGTCGGCAAGCACCGCCCTGACCGCGGCGCTGGCATGAAGTGCGCCGACCACGGTCAGCGAGGCGATCGTCGCGTCGGCAAGCTCGCGGCTGACATCGTGGCCGATGCTGGCAAGGCCGAGCACTCGGATATCGAGCCGGTCGCCCGCCTTGCGCACCGCTTCGAGGTCGGCGCGCGAGAAATGGCGAATGCCGAGGTCGAGCGACTGGCGAACGATCGACTTGCTCGACACGTCGCTGTGGCGATCGAGTTGGTTGCGGATCGCGGTTCGAATGAAATCGGTCCGGTTCGAATAAAAGCCATCGCCGACCAGCAGGTCGATATGTCCCAGATCGACGAAGCCGAGATTGATCGTGATCTTCTCGCTGTCGCGCGCCGGCCCGCTTGCAGGACGCTTCGCCATATTGGCCTCCACCATCTGTATGGATGGTATAAGGCTGGCGAACAACTATTACAATGATTTAGACATTAATACAGGTAAATATAACTGACCAAACCGCACGACCGGACACGCGATCTTGGCCAATCCCGTTCTCCCGATCTTACTCATGAAAGCAGCCGCGAACCTACATCGCGGCGTGTTCAAGTTCGCGCCTGGTACTCGCCGCGGCCATTTCGGGCTTGAGCACGATCTTGGTATATTCGTCCTGCTCGTCGTGCCAATGCTTGTACATCGCTGGGCCGTCCTCGAGGCTGGCGTGGTGCGAAATGAGGAAAGTCGTGTCGAGCTTGCCCTCGCCGATCATCTCGAGCAGCTTGGCGGTATATTTCTGCACATGGGTCTGCCCGGCCTTCAGGCTCAAGCCCTTTTCCATCAGCGCGCCTATGGGGAATTTGTCGGCCACCCCGCCATAAACCCCGGGCACCGACAATCGCCCGCCCTTGCGGCAGGCGAGGATCGCCTGGCGAAGCGCCGCCGGGCGGTCGGTGCCGAGCAGGCTGTGCGCCTTGACCGTGTCGACGATATTGTCGGCCGACAACCCGTGGCTCTCCATCCCGACGCAGTCGATGCATGCGTCGGGACCGATCCCGCCGGTCATTTCGAACAGCGCCTCGCGCACATCGACTTCCGCGAAGTGAATGACTTCGGCGCCCATCGACCGGGCGAGCTCGAGCCGCCGCGGAAAATGGTCGATCGCGATTACCCGGTGCGCGCCGAGCACGAACGCCGACTGGATCGCGAACAGCCCAACCGGCCCGCAACCCCACACCGCGACGGTATCGCCGGGCTCGATCTCGGCATTTTCGGCGGCCATCCAGCCGGTCGGGAGGATGTCCGAGAGGAACAGCAC
>JBKKAQ010000100.1:0-7749 GCA_046714555.1 Sphingomicrobium sp.
AAGGGCGTGATCATCTCGATCACCGGGGGCGAGGACATGCGCCTGATGGAGGTCGACGAGGCCGCCAGCCACATCAAGGAATTGGTCGATCCCGACGCCAACATCATCTGGGGCTCGGCGTTCAACAATAATATGGAAGGCAAGATTCGCGTTTCGGTGGTCGCCACCGGGATCGAGACTGAAACCGGCACCGCTGCTCAGCCCGCCAAGGTATTCAGCTTCCCCTCCTCGCGCACCGCGGGGGTCGCGGTTCCGACCTCGGCTCCAGCGCCGATCGGAAGCCCGCCCCCGATCACCGCGGAGGCTGAGGACGACAGCGTTCCGCTCGATCTCAGCATCGAGGACGAGGATCATGAAACCGACGAGCTGCTGCTCGAAAGCGACGACATATTGACCAGCCCGGTCGGCTCGGCGCCGATCGCTCCGCCGGCCGACGAGGACGACCGTTCCTTGACAATGCCGACCGCGCGAATGGCGGGCGATCAGCCCTCCGGACCGCGCGTTGCGCGCGACAGCGGTACATTGTTTGAACGCATGTCGAACATCGCCCGCGGCGCAGCCAAGGCGCAGGTCGACGAAGAGGAAAATGGTTTCCGCCGCGAGCCGATCGACATTCCGCGCTTTCTCAACCGCCAGAATAATCAGTGAGGTCAATCCGCCGTGCGGAACCAGCTCGCCGCCGCTACTGCACGGCTCGCCGCTCGGGTCTATCCATAAAGCTTTGAGCAAGCTCGGGTGTGGCATGCCCCGCGCAATGCCCAGTCAAGGATTTTCATTTGCCCGTCGGGCGCTGGTCGCTCTCGCTGCATTGGCCGCCGCATTGCCCGGGGCGGCGCTTGCTCAATATATCGGCGCCGCCCCGCCGCCGCCGCTCGCGCCGATCCCCGGCTTTCCCGAAAATCCCTCGACCGCGCTTGCCCGCAACGTCCGATTGCTCGCGCTTTCACCGCGCAATTTCGATGCTCTGATCGGGGCCGGGCGCGCCGCGGTTGCGCTTGGCGATCCGCAGGCTGCGGTCGGATTCTTCGGCCGTGCGGAAGAGGTTTTTCCGCGAAGCCCCGCGCCCAAGGCGGGGACTGCCGCGGCGTTGGTCGCGATGGAGCAGCCGGTTGAAGCGCTCGGCTATTTCGACGAAGCCGTCCGGCTCGGTGCAAGCCAGGCGAGCATCGGCACAGACCGCGGGCTGGCCTTCGATCTCACCGGCGAGCCGCTTCGAGCGCAGGCCGATTACCGCGCCGCTTTATTCGGTCCAGAGGGTCCCGAAGCCCGCCGCCGTCTCGCTCTGAGCCTCGCCATCGGCCGCGACCGAGCGGGAGCGCTCGCCGCGCTAGCTCCACTGCTCGGCCGGCGCGACCCCGCTACCGAACGGGTGCGCGCGTTCGTTCTCGCGCTGACCGGCGATGTTGCAGGCGCGCGCGCGGTGGTCGAGGTCGCGATGCCCGGCGCATCGGGCAATATGGAGCCGTTCCTTCAGAAACTGTCGCGGATCAGCCCCGATCAACAGGCCGCAGCGGTGCATTTCGGCAAGTTCCCGGAAGCCAGCACGATCCGGCTCGCAACCGTCGCTCCGCCGACCGCCGCCCAACCCGCGCCGGATGCGTCGAAAGTGTCGGTTACCCCTCGCGCGCCCTCGCGGCGCGAGCTTCGGAAACAGCGGACACCGGTCTATGCTTCGCGCACGGTCACCGCGACCCCGCTGGTCGCACCTCCGGCGAGCGCGCCGGTTGCTGCTCCGACGCTCGCGCCGCCTCCCGTCACCGCCACGATCGCCACTGCGCCGCGTCCCGCCGCGACCATCGCCGCTCCCACTCTAGCGCCCGAACCGACTTCACAGCCGACCGTGCTTCCGTCGCAGCGCGTTGCCGCCGAGCCGCCGGTCATTCCCCCGGACGCCGCGCCCGGCTTCTCGACCAGAACCGCTTCGGCTTCGCCGCTCGACCGGCTCAGCGAGATCGACCGCTTGCTCGGCTCGGCCGAGAAGCCCGCGGCCAGGCTCGCCACGATCGTTCCGCCCAAGGCAGACAATGCGCCCGAGCCGCCGCCGCCATCGGTCCCCAAGGTCGAAAGCGCCAAGCCCCCGCCGCCTTCGGTTCCCAAGGTCGAGAAACCGGCGCCAAAGCCAGCAGCCAAACCCGCCGCCAAGCCCGCTCCCAAGCCACTGCCCCGCCACTGGGTCCAGCTCGCCGGCGGGTCGAAGACCGAGCGGATGCCGATCGAATATCAGCGGATCAAGGCGAAGAAGCCTGTCTTGTTCGCCAAGCGCACCGCGCATGTCGCCGAGCTCAAGGGCTGGGCGCGCCTGCTGGTCGGGCCGTTCAAGAGCGAGGACGAGGCGCAGATTTACGTCAACCAGCTCGCCAAGGCCGATATCGCGGCGTTCAGCTGGACCAGCCCGGCCAGCCAGGCGATCGAGAAATTGCCCGCCAAATGACGCTTGCCACGGGCCTCGCCGCGCAGCCCGATCGATCGCGCGGCAGGGCTCACGCAGAGCTCGACCTTGGCCCGCGAGGTCCGCGCGACATCTTCCAGCGCGACCGCGACCGCATCGTCCATTCGGTCGCCTTCCGCCGCCTCCGCCACAAGACCCAGGTATTCGTCGCTCCCGACGGCGATCATTTCCGGGTGCGGTTGACCCACAGCCTCGAGGTGGCGCAGATCGGCAGGACGATCGCCCGCGCCTTGGGGCTCAACGAGGACCTTACCGAGGCGTTGTGCCTCGCCCACGATCTCGGCCATCCGCCGTTCGGCCACGGCGGCGAGGAAGCGCTCACCGTCGCGCTCGCCGACGCCGGCGGGTTCGACCATAATGCCCACAGCCTCCGCCTCGTCACCCGGCTCGAAACCAGCTATCCCGATTTCGACGGCCTCAACCTCAGCTGGGAGGCACTGGAAGGCCTCGCCAAGCATAATGGACCGGTGGCAAGCCCGAGCTGGGCGATGGCCGAGGCCGACTCCGCATTCCCGCTCGAGCTCACCGCCTGGCCGAGCCTCGAGGCTCAGGTCGCCGGAATCGCCGACGACATTGCCTATGACAATCACGACGTGGACGACGGCCTCCGCTCGGGGGTGCTCGATCTCGACGCTTTGGTCGAACTGCCCTTCGTCCAGCGTCACTGGGCGGCGATCGATCGGCGTCACCCGGGGCTCTCGCCCGACCGCAAGGCACGCGCTTTGGTCCGCGACCAGATCGGAACGATGGTCGGCGACGTGCTGTGCGAAACCCGCCGCCGGATCGCCGACGCAGGGGTCGAAACGATCGACGACGTTCGCGCCGCAGGGGCCGCGCTGGCCGGTTTTTCGCCTGGCCTCGCCGCCGAGGAGCGCGCGCTCAAGCGCCACCTCTACAAGGAACTTTACAACGCCCCCGCGCTGACCCCGGTTCGCCGCGAAGCCCAGCGAGTCGTGACCGGCCTTGCCGCCGCTTACCGCGCCGACCCCGCGCTGCTCCCTCAAGGCTGGTGTCCAGGCGGCTGCAGCGAGATCGAAACCCTGCGCGGCATCGGCGACTTCATCGCCGGAATGACTGACCGCTTCGCCATCGCCCGGCACGAACAACTGGTCGGCCCGGTCAACCTGCCCGATCGTTTCTAATGAACATAGCGATGATCGGCGCGAGCGGCCTGGTTGGCGGCCTCATTGGTGATCGCTTGGACGGTCACCACCTGCTGTCGCTCGCGCGCAGCGTCAGCGCCCGCCCGCGGCCTCAGTGGGAAGAACTCGTCGCTCCGTCGGCAAGCTGGCCCGGCCTGCTCGAACGGCGGAGCGTTGACGTTGCAATTTCGGCGCTTGGTACCACCTGGCGCAAGGCCGGTTCGTGGAGCGCGTTCGAAGCGGTCGACCGCTTCGCGGTGACCGGCTTCGCGCGCGCCGCGCAGACCGCCGGGGCGCGGCAGATGATCGTCTTATCCTCGGTCGGGGCTGATCCCGGCTCGTCAAATCCCTACCTCGCGATCAAGGGGAGGATGGAAGCGGATTTGCAATCGATCAGCTTCAGCCGGCTCGACCTGCTTCGCCCGGGGCTGCTGCGCGGGCCGCGCTCGAGCGACCGAAGGCTTGGCGAGCGGCTTGGAATCCTCGTCAGCCCGATCGTCAATCTGTTCCTCCGCGGTCCGCTCGACCGCTTCGCCGCGATCGATGCTGTGCTGGTTGCGAGCGCCGCTGCGGCGTTGATCGGGCAGCCCGAACCCGGAACCCACATCCACGACAATCTGTCGATCCGCCGCCTCGCCCGCCCGTGACGCGCCGAGCGCACTGCGCTAGAGGCGCGCCTATGTCGCTTTACGCAGATTATGCCGCGCTCCTCGACGGGGTGCTCGATGCTCTTGAAGCCGATGGCGCCTTGCCCGCGGGCGTGGATCGCAAGGCGGTCGCGGTCGAGCCTCCGCGCGACCCGGCGCACGGCGACCTCGCGACCAACGCCGCGATGGTTCTCGCCAAGGGCGCGGGGACCAATCCGCGCTCGCTCGCGGCACTGATCGCTCCCCGGCTCGAAGCGCTTCCCGGAGTGACCGGGGCCGCGATCGCCGGCCCCGGCTTCATCAACCTCCGCCTCGCCGACGACCGCTGGCGCTCGGAGCTCGGCGAGATCATCGAGCAGGGCGACCGCTATGGTCGCTCGAGGGTCGGGGCGGGGCAGCGGGTCAATGTCGAATATGTCTCGGCCAATCCGACCGGGCCGATGCACATGGGGCATTGCCGCGGAGCGGTGGTCGGCGACGCGCTTGCCGCCTTGCTCGAAGCCGCGGGCTTCGTCGTCACCCGCGAATATTATGTCAACGACGCCGGGGCGCAGGTCGACACCCTCGCCCGCTCGGCGCACATTCGTTATCGCGAGGCGCTCGGGCAAGCGGTCGGCGAGATCCCCGAAGGCCTCTATCCGGGCGATTATCTGGTTCCGGTCGGCGAGATGCTCGCCGCCGAATATGGCGACCGGTTCGCCGCCGCGCCCGAAGCCGAGTGGCTCGGCCTGTTCAAGCGGCGCACCGTCGCCGCGATGCTCGACCTGATCCGCGCCGACCTCGCGTTGCTCGGAATTCACCACGACCGGTTCGCGTCGGAGGCCGAGCTCCACGCCGCCGGCGCCCCCGAGCGGGCGATGGCCGAGCTTCAGGCCAAGGGGCTGGTCTATCAGGGCCTATTGGAAGCCCCCAAGGGCGAAAGCCACGACGATTGGGAACCGGTCGAACTGACCCTGTTCCGCTCGACCGAATATGGCGACGATCAGGACCGCCCGCTCAAGAAATCCGACGGAAGCTGGACCTATTTCGGCGGCGACGCGGCTTACCATTGGCAAAAGGCCGGACAAGCCGACCATCTGGTCAATATCTGGGGCGCCGACCATGCCGGGACGGTCAGGCGAATCCAGGCGGCGGTCACGGCTCTGACCGGCGGGCGGGTCGATCTGGACGTCAAGATCGTCCAGATGGTCCGGCTGTTCCGCGCCGGCGAGCCGGTCAAGATGTCCAAGCGATCGGGCTCGTTCGTGACCCTCGCCGAAGTCGTCACCGAAGTCGGCAAGGACGTCGTCCGGTTCATGATGCTCACCCGTCGTGCCGACGCTCCGCTCGACTTCGACTTCGCCAAGGTGGTGGAAGCGTCGAAGGACAATCCGGTGTTCTATGTCCAATATGCCCATGCGCGGATCGCCTCGCTCAAACGCAAGGCGGTCGAGGCGGGGATTGCTCTCGACGTGCCCGCGAATCTCGACCTGCTCGATTCGGAAGAGCTCGGTCTGGTCCGGCTCGCGGCGCAATATCCGCGCAATATCGAATCCGCCGCCCTCGCGCATGAGCCCCACCGGATCGCTTTCTACCTCGGCGACCTCGCCTCGGCTTTCCACGCCTTGTGGAACCGCGGCAACGACGATCCCTCGCGCCGCTTCCTCATCGAGGGCCGCCCCGATTTGACTCGCGCGCGGCTGGAACTGGCGCTCGGAATCGGGCAGATCATTCGCAGCGGACTGGCGATGATGGGGGTCGCCGCCGCCGAGGAGATGCGCTGATGATCCCGGCCCGGATTCCAGCCGACGAGGACCGCCTTCCCTGGCTCGAACCGTTTCGCGAGAGCGAACCGCGCCCCGCTCGGGCTAAGCAAAATCTGCGACTTGCTCTGTTCATCACCCTCCTGGTGGCGGCGCTCGCCGCGGCTGTGTTCTGGTTCCTCGATGATCGCCTTTCCGCCCCCGTCGATCAGCCCCTGCCCGATTCGGCGCGCTCGGTGCGGGTCGAGCTTGGCGACACGAGTCGGGTGTTGACGGTCGACGACATGCCGGTCGAGCAACCGCTGACGCCTACAGCGCCGCTCTCACCGACCATCGCGCCTCCGCCAGAACAGATCGAGTCCGAGCCGCAAGCGGAAAACGCGACCGAGCGGATCGTTAAACCAAAGGTTGAACCGAAGCCCAAGATAGAGTGGCCGCCTCCGCCCAAGGCGGGGCCATCGGGACAGGTAATCCAGCTCGGGGCGTTCGACTCTCCGCGTCAGGCCGACGATGCGTGGGAGGGGTTGATCGCCCGCTTTCCGAACTTCGCGAAGCTTCCCAAGGTGGTCGTCCCAACTCCGCCGCGCAAAGGCAGGCCAAGATTTTATCGGCTTCAGCTCGGCACCCCTTCGCCGGCGCAGTCGATCGCCTTGTGCGACTTCATACGCGGCTCGGGGCGGCTGTGCATGGTGGTTTACAGATGATCCCGGCCGGTGAATGTTGGTTGCGTGCTTGCGCCTGCCACACGGCGCTCGATAGACCGGGGCGTGCCCCCCGCGCTGCGCGAGCGGCGGTAGCGGAGAGCGAACGATGAACGAGGGCCAGGCGGCGTATGACGAACAGGGTCTCCCCTGGCTCGAAGCTGTCGATGACGAGGAAGGTCCGCGCGGGGTGTCGGCGAAGAAGATGCTGGCAGCCCTGGTCGCGGTCCTGCTCGCGATCGGGATCGTCGGCGCGACTCTGTTTTGGCTTGGGCGGCGCGACGGCGCGGGCAGCGCGGGGGGAGCTCCCGAATTGATTCGCGCCGAGCCCGGCCCGTACAAGGTGCGTCCGCAAAATCCCGGCGGGCTCGATGTCGCGGGCGACAGCGGAACCGCCTTCGCCACCGGCGCAGGCGAGGATCGCGATGCCCAGATCGATCTTGAAGCGCTCCCCGAAACTCCGATCGTCCGCCCGCCGGCGGTCGCCCCCAAGCCCGAGCCCGCGCCCGAGCCCAAGGCTCTGCCGGGCAAGGAGATCAAGCAGGCGGTCGCCCCCGACGCCCCCGCTCCGCCGCCATCGGGAGGCTCGGGAAGCGTGATCCAGCTTGGCGCCTTTTCGTCCGCGGCCAAGGCCGAGGGCGCGTGGAATGCACTCAGCTCGCGCTTCCCGGCGATCGCCGCGATGGGCAAGATCGTCGTCGCGGTGAAGTCGGGAAGCTCGACGCTCTACCGGCTGCGCGCCGGGGCGGCCTCGCCCGCCGCCGCCAGGGAAGTGTGCGCGACCCTGCGGGTTGCCGGGGAAAGCTGCGTGGTGATCGGCTGATGCAGGCGGCGATCTACGGCCTCGCCGGGGCCGGGCTGACCAGCGACGAGCGCGCCTTGTTTGGCGACAGCGACCCCGCAGGGTACATATTGTTCAAGCGCAACTGTTTCGATCCGCAACAATTGCTCGGTCTCACAGATGATTTGCGGAGCCTGTCAGGGCGCGACGATCTGCCGATCCTGATCGACCAGGAGGGCGGGCGGGTCGCGCGGATGCAGCCGCCGGTGTGGCCGGCCTTCCCCACT
>JBKKAQ010000101.1:0-3469 GCA_046714555.1 Sphingomicrobium sp.
TGGCGAGCACGCGCATGTTGCGGACGATCGTTTCGGAGACTTTGAGCGAACTGCCCTCGCCGCCGCCCTCGACCACCTGGGTGAGAACGATGTCGACCCGGTCGCCCGGGAAGACGAAGCCGGCGACGCCGCTCGACGCCGAAACCGGAACGGTGACCGCGCGCATCCCCGGCCCGAGCGCCGCGGCAAGGAAGCCGCGGTCGTTGGGGCCGACCAGCGCGCCATGGGTCAGCGGCTGACCGGCGGTGACCGGATTGCGGACAACGGTGCCGAGCAGCTTCGCAATGTCGCTGTCGGCGGCACCTTCGATGTAATAGGCGTTCTGGACGAGCTCTTTGGGCCAGGCCTGATAGCCGAGGCTTTCGGCATCGATGATCGTTCCGACGGGGAGCGCCTTGCGCGCCACGAGCACCTTGGGGCCGACCGCCATGGTGGGCGCGGCGGCGGCTTCGGCCGCTCCGGCTCCGGTGAACATGTTCTTGGCCATCACCGCGGTGATCACTGCAATGATCAACGCTCCAACCAGAAGAGCAACTTTCTTGACGTCCATGGCGCGATCGCCTCCCCTAGAGGGCCTCTTGATTGACCCGACACATCAGGCAAAATGGTTAAGAAAGCGTTGGGCGAGTATCCAAAGCCCGCCGAACGCAATTGCCACTCCGTACGGAATTTCCGGCCGCCCCGGCCGTTTCGCCAGACGGTGGAAGGCGACCAGCGCGAGCGTCACGACACCCCCCGCAATCGACATCAGGACGAGGAACTTGAGAGTGGAAGCGGGCGAGAACCACAAGGCCAGAGCGGCCGCGAGCTTGACGTCACCGCCGCCCATCATGCCAAGATAAAAGGCCCCGGCGAGCAGCCCGAACACCGCCGCCGCGACCCCGACCTGGATCGCCGCATCAGGCCATAAGGGAAGCCCGATCGACCACCAATAGACCGGCGCGACCATTGCAACCGCGAGGTTGAGGCGATTCGAAATGGTGAAGGTGCGCACGTCGATCACCGCAGCGACGAGTAGCGCGAGTGCGAGCATTGCAAGCAGAACTTCGGTGAATCCGGCGTTGATCATTCGCACAGCCCTAGACGACGCGGCTTTCCAAACCGTAACCGTGGATCATGCCAAGGCTTGAACGGAGACGATTGTGAAGAAGGCCGGGGTGCTGATCGTCGGCGGCGGGATCGCCGGAGCGAGCCTTGGCGCCGAAATCGCCGATTCGGTGCAAACTCTTCTGATCGAGAGCGAATCCCTGTGTGGTTTTCATTCGACCGGGCGATCGGCGGCGTTCTGGCTCGAAAGCTATGGCGGTGGACGAATCGCCCCGCTGACCAGGGCGTCGCATGATTTTCTCGACCGTCCCCCGGGCGATTTCGCCGATGCGCCTTTCCTCAGTGCGCGCGGGGCGATCCATGTCGATTCCTCCGGCGATCCAAGGGCATTCGACCATATTCCGAGCACCGTCGCGACCAGCCCGCTCGACCGTGCCGCGCTCGAAGCGGCGATTCCCGGGCTCAAGGCGGATTGGGTCGCGGGGAGGTTCGAGCCAGGCTGCGCCGATATCGACGTCGCGGCGCTCCACGCGGCCTATCTGCGGCAATTCCACCGGCGCGGTGGCGAATTGCGCACATCGGCGCGGCTGGTCTCGGCGCGGCGCTCGGGCGGGCGCTGGGTGGCGACAATCGAGGATGGGAGCGAAATATCGGCGGCGATGATCGTCGATGCGGCGGGAGCCTGGGCCGATCGGGTCGCGGCCGCGGCGGGGGTCGAGCCGCTTGGAATAGCTCCCAAGCGGCGGACGATGGTCCAGCTCCGGGTCGGGCAAAGCGGGCTTCGCTCGCTTCCCCAGCTGATCGATTCGGCGGGACAATTTTATTTCAAGGGCGAAGGGGATCGGACGATCTGGCTCAGCCCGCATGACGAGATCGAGAGCGAGGCGTGCGACGCCCAACCCGAGGAAATCGACATCGCGACCGCGATCGACCGGTTCGAGCGGGTGGTCGACTGGCCGGTGGAGGCGGTCGAGCGCAGTTGGGCCGGGTTGCGCAGCTTCGCCCCCGACCGGATCCCGATCTATGGTTTCGACCGCTCGAACGCGGGCTTTTTCTGGTTCGCGGGGCAGGGCGGGTTCGGAATCCAGACCGCGCCTGCCGCGGCGCGGCTGGCGGCGGCGCTGTTGCTCGGGATTCCACCGCATGAAAGCGTTGCGAAAATCGATCCGACGCAGTTCAGCCCTGCGCGGCTTTTTGTTGCTCGCTGACGCTCGAGACCGCACCGGCCCGCGCCCCCGCCCGACCTCCCAATCAGTTTATTCTATGGGAGGCCGGATGGGCGCGCGGGCTGGTGCGGTCTTGCGCACAAACGACTCCGCGCGCTTTTGCGAATCGGCGGCGGCGCAGGCGAGCTCGTCGACGCGGTCGTTTTCGGCGTGGCCGCTGTGCCCCTTGACCCAGTGCCACTCGATCAGGTGGGGCTCGACCGCTTGAAGCAGCGCCTGCCACAGATCGGCGTTCTTGACCGGCTTGCGGTCGGCGGTTCGCCAGCCGTTGCGGACCCAGCCGTGGATCCATTTGGTGATACCGTCGCGGACGTAATTGCTGTCGGTGGTCAGCTGCACCCGGCAGGGGCGCTTCAAGGCTTTGAGCGCTTCGATCGCCGCGAGCAATTCCATCCGGTTGTTGGTCGTCAGCGGCTCGCCCCCGGCGATCTCGCGCTCGCGCGCGCCCATCCGAATCAGCGCCGCCCAGCCCCCCGGGCCCGGATTGCCGCGGCATGCGCCGTCGGTAAAGATTTCAACGCCGGGTAGCTCGGGCACGGGTTCAGGCGACGAGCCGGCGCGGAAGCTTGAACAGCATGACCTCGGGCCGATGCTCGGCCTGTTCCTCGCGCACCTCGAAGCGCTCCGATAGCGCGTCGATCACTTCGCGGACGAGGATTTCGGGAGCCGAAGCGCCCGCGGTGAGCCCGAGCGTCGCGGGCCGGCCGAGCCAGTCCCAGTCGATCTGGCCGGCGCGCTCGATCAGCTGTGCCGAAACCCCGAGGCGGTCGGCGACCTCCACGAGGCGAAGCGAATTGCTGCTGTTGGGAGAGCCGATGACCAGCATCCGATCGCATCGCGGGGCGATCGCCTTGACCGCGTTCTGGCGATTGGAGGTGGCGTAGCAGATGTCCTCCCCGCGTGGCGCCCGGATCGCCGGGAATCGCGACTTGAGCGCGGAGAATATCGCCGCAGTGTCGTCGACCGACAAGGTGGTCTGGGTCAGGAAGGCGAGATTGACGGGATCGGCCACTTCGAGGCGGGCGACGTCGGCGAGGGTTTCGATCAGGGTCATCGAACCGTCGGGAACCTGGCCGAAAGTTCCGACGACTTCGGGATGCCCGGCGTGGCCGATGAACAAGATATGCTGGCCGGCCTCGATCAGCCGCTCGGCCTGGCGGTGGACCTTTGACACCAGAGGACAGGTCGCGTCAACG
>JBKKAQ010000102.1:0-5161 GCA_046714555.1 Sphingomicrobium sp.
TCCCCGGCCGCTCCGACGGCAATCGGCAGGACAATCGCCAGCGTGGCAACGCCGCCCAATTGCTCGAGAAATACAAGGGCATGGCGCGCGATTCACAGCTTGCCGGCGACCGCGTCCAGACCGAATACTATCTCCAGTTCGCCGATCATTATTACCGCGTGCTCGGCGAAAGCCGCGCGCGCTACGACGAGCAGCAGCGTCAGCAGGGCGACGAGGACGACGGTCAGGACGACGACATGGTCGAAGCGGGCGATGACGACCGCATGTCGAACCAGGCCTATCAACCGCAACCGCGCCGTCCGCGCGACCAGGATGACGAGCGCGGCTTTCGCGACGACCGTCCCGAGCGCGCCCCGCGCGAGGAGCGGTTCCAGCGTGACGACCGTCCCGAGCGAGCGCAGCGCGATGACCGCCCCGAACGCGCGCCGCGCGAAGATCGTCCCGAACGCGCGCCACGCGAGGATCGTCCGGAGCGCGCGGTGCGCGAGGATCGCCCCGAGCGTGTCGTGCGCTCCGCGCGTCCAACTCGCGAACGCAACGGCGCGCGCCTCGAACCGCCCGACGAGGGCGAAGAGCGAATCGCGTTCGACGTCGTCCCGCCCTCGATCGGAGTGACCGCTCCGCTGGTCGACGACGAGGCCGAGGCCGAGGCACCGCGCCCGCGCCGCCGGGTCCGCCGTCCGCGCGAGGACGATGCGCCGGGAGAGACCGCCCCGGTCAGCTGATACGCTTTTGCAACACCCCCATCAAAAGGGCGGCGGGCTTGGGTCCGCCGCCCTTTTTCGTTGGCGACCTCGGGCCAAGTCATAAAACTGCAGCTTCGCTGTCATTCGAGAGTCGCCCCGTCCCCCTATCGCATCGGGCCAAGGCGGACGCAGGTGTTCCGCCGATGGGGACTCTCATGACACGCAAAAATCTTGGCCTGGCCGCGACCGCGGTTCTGGCATTGTCGGTTCCTTCGATCGCCGACGCCCGCACGCAGATGCGCGCGGTCGGTTCGTCGACGGTCTATCCATTCGCCAAGGCGGTCGCCGAGCGAGTCGCCCGCGCCAATCCGCGGCTCGGCACTCCGATCATCGAATCGACCGGGACGGGCGCCGGGATGAAACTGTTCTGCGCCGGAGTCGGCGAACGCTTTCCCGACGTGTCGAACGCTTCGCGGCGGATGAAGGCGTCGGAAGCCAAATTATGTGCCGCCAACGGCGTTACCCAGGTTACCGAAATCCAGATCGGGCTCGACGGGCTGGCGATCGCGACCGCGAAGAGTACTCCGATTTCGGGGCTGACCCAACGCGATATCTATCTGGCGATCGCCAAGACGCCGTTCGGCAAGCCCAATCGCGCCAAGACCTGGAAGGACGTCAATCCCAAGCTGCCGGCTCTCCCGATCAAGGTTCTCGGACCTCCAACGACCAGCGGCACTCGCGATTCGCTGCATGAGCTGATGCTGACGCCGCCGTGCGAAGCCAATGCCGCGATCGCCGCGCTGAAAAAGACCAATGAGGCCAAGTTCAAGGCGATCTGCCATGGGCTTCGCGAAGACGGCGGCTATGTCGAGGCGGGCGAGAACGATAATCTGATCGTCCAGAAGCTTGCCGCCAGCCCCAACAGCGTCGGGGTGTTCGGCTATTCCTTTCTTGAAGAGAATAGCAACCGCCTCAAGGGCATATTGATCAACGGGGTTGAGCCCAATCTGCAGACGATTTCGAGCTTCCGCTATCCGGGCGCCCGGCCGATGTACATCTATGTCAAGAACGCCCACGCCCGGGCAATCCCCGGAATTCGCGCATTCGTCGCCGAATTTACCAAGGAAAGCGCGATCGGGCCCAAGGGCTATCTGTCCCAGCACGGGCTGATCGCCGCTCCGAACGCGGTTCGGGCGAGAAGCCAGGCCGCCGCGCGGACCCTCGCGCCGCTCAATTTCGCAAGCCTCAAATAGTCACAACTTAAATCGCCGCGCTCGCCCGCGGGCGGGCGCGCCACGGGCCCCTGCGCGTGCGGGGGCGGGAAAGGGAATAACATGAACTGCAAGACAATCACCCGCGCTCTGCTCGGCAGCAGCTCTCTGCTCTGGGCTTCGACCGCGATCGCGCAGGACCCGGCGGCTCCGGCCGACGACAGCGCGATGCCCGATCAGTCCGACGCGATCGCCGACGCGGCGATCGCCGAGGCCGGAGCGGTCGATGAGGCCCAGGCGCGGATCGAGCTTCTTCAAGCCCAGGTCGAAGCGCTCCAGGAAGCGCTCGAGGGGGTCAAGGCATCGATGGTCAAGGCAACCCCGTCGTGGAAGGGCGGGCCATTGTACGAGGACAAGGAAGCCGGCTGGTCGTTCAAGCCGCGTGGCCGGCTCCAGTATGACGTGGGTCACGTCGGCAACCCCGACGACCGGGTGCTCACTCGCAACCTCGGCTTCAACACCCGCGCCCGGCGAATCCGGCTTGGCGCAGAAGGCACCATTCCGGGCGACTTCGTCTACAAGTTCGAAATGGATTTTGCCAATTCGAGCGTCGGGTTCGGCGATGCGATCATTACATACGCTCCGAAGAACAAGCCCTTCTCGTTCACCGTCGGCAATCATGAGACGTTCGAGAGCCTCGAGCAGATCACCAGCTCGCGCTTCATCAGCTTCCTCGAGCGCGCGCAGATGAACGACGCCTTCGGCGCATCCCGCCGGATCGGTGCTTCGATCGGGCTCGCCAACAAGCTCGGGACCGCGCGGTTCAATGCCGGGCTGTTTGCCGCGCACTCGATCGACGGCACGTTCGACAATGACGGCTGGATCGGGGCTGCTCGGGGCACTTACTCGCCGCAAGCCGCCGGTGGGATGCTCCACCTCGGGGCCAACTTCCAGCATCGCGAATTCCAGTCGAATAACAGTCCAATCGCGGCAAATCCGCCGAGCTCGATCGGTGCGCCTTCGACCAACCAGCTCGCGCGCTACCGTGCCCGGCCGTTCACTCAGACCACCGACATCCGCTTTGTCGACACCGGCAATTTCGCCGCCAAGAGCGATAATATCTACGGTGTCGAACTCGGCGGGATCTTCAAATCCTTCCACCTAGCCAGCGAAGCGCAGTGGACCAAGGTCAACGCTTATGGGGCAGGAGACACGCTCGACGCCGGGCTCGACCAGTTCGCCGGGGCGACCGCGCTGGTCCCCTCGGGCGATCCGACCTTCTTCAGTGCTTATGGCGAAGTTGGCTACTTCCTGACCGGCGAAACCCGCGGCTACAAGAACGGCGCGTGGGATCGCACCAAGGTGCTCAAGCCGTTCAGCAAGGGCGGGTCGGGCGCTTTCCAGCTCAACGCCCGAGTCGATTATCTCGACCTCGACACCAAGAAGCTCAAGAACGGCTTAACCAATAATTTCGTCACCGGCGTCGCGGCTCCCTCGATCGGGCTTGGCCGCGGCGGAAGGCAATTGGGCTATCTCGCCGGGCTGATCTGGATCCCCGAGGATTATTTCCGGGTCTTGCTCAACTATGCCCATGCCGAAGTCACCGGCGGCCCGCAGGCGGGAGTGGTCAAGCCGACCTCGACCAAGCCGGTCGACAAGCGCAAATATGGCGTCGATACCGTCGCCGCGCGATTCCAGGTCGACTTCTAGACTTTCGTAAGCTTGTCAGGCCCCTCCGCTCGAACGGAGGGGCCTTTCGCTTGTCGCAAATCCGTCAGGCGGGGCCGACCGGCCTAGGGCGCGCCTCGTCGTCGATCGCGACGAAGGTGAACAGCCCTTCGGTGACACGAATTTCATCCGTTCCGCGATTGCGCGACGCGATCACCTCGATCTTGACCTTCATCGAGCTTCGCCCGACGCTGTCGACCTGCGCATAGACCGAGATCAGGTCGCGCAGATGGATGGGTGCGATTAATTCCATCCGATCGATCGCGATCGTCGCGACCGCTCCGCCCGAACGGCGCGAAGCGACGATTCCGCCCGCGATATCCATCTGGCTGAGCACCCAGCCGCCGAAGATATGTCCGTTGGCATTGATGTCGCCCGGACCCGGGACCACCCGAAGGGTCGCGTGGCGCTTGGGCGCGGTCATTGCTCGTCCCCGTCGTGACGTCCGGCGGCGTCGGCGTCGTGTCCGCTCGATGCGCTGATGAACGCCAGGCTCATCAGCGCGGTGCCGAGCAGCACCATCAGCCCGACCCCCAGCGCGGTCGCGATCAGCATGTGGATGTGCACCTCCTTGCTTCCCCGCGCGACCAGCACCACCGCGACGATCGCGGCGATCAGCGACAACAAGGCCATGCGCTTCATCAGCCAGCGAAAGCGCCGAGCGGTCGAGGCTCGCGGAATCGGGATCGGATCGGGCACCGGCATGCTTCCCTTTGGGGCTCGTCCGTGGGACTATCAAGCCTTAGCGAATCTGACGATGGAGACAGCAATGACGATCGCGGCAATCCTAACGAACAAGGGCGGCGACGTCGCGACGGTCGAGCGCACCACCAGCGTCGCCGACGCGGTCGCGCTGCTCGGCGAGCTGCGCATCGGCGCGGTCCCGGTGGTCGACGGGGACCAGATCGCCGGGATCATGTCCGAGCGCGACCTCGTCTATTGCATTCGCGCGCATGGCGCCGGCGTGCTCGACTGGCCGGTCGAACGGGTGATGAGTGCTCCCGCGATCACGGTCGATCCCGAAACCGCGGTGCTCCATGCGCTTGCAGTGATGACCCAGCGCCGGATCCGCCATCTGCCGGTGGTCGTCGACGGACGGATTCTGGGAATCGTCTCGATCGGCGATCTCGTCAAATATCGAATCGACAGCATCGAGGCCGAGGCCGAGGCGATGCGCGCCTATATCCAGTCGGCATAAGCGCTCGGGACTGGCGGAGGTGCGCGCTTGCCAGCGCGCGGGGGACTGGCGGTTTTGCGCGCTTGCCATGCTCGTTCGGCGAGTTTTTCAAAAAAGCCGTTGACGGCTGAGAGCCCCGTCCATATATGCCACACCAGCAGCGGGCACGGCCCCCCACACGGGGTCGGGTTTGTTTGCGTTTCTTTCAGTCGGTATCACCGATGTCCGGAACCCCTCAAGGAACCGGACGGGAAGACTCGTCGGCTCTTTGACATTGTTGGTTTAGATGAAGGGACATGTGGGCGGCGGCCCGGTCTCCGATAGCCTCTGGGTGTCGGTCGATCGGTCAAATACAAGCC
>JBKKAQ010000103.1:0-32502 GCA_046714555.1 Sphingomicrobium sp.
CGCCGCCGACTGGAAGGCTTGCGGATTGGCGGACAGCGCGGCGAATGCCCGGGGATTGCTGGCCAGCGCCTGCAGCGCCATCGCGGCTTGCGAATCGCGCGCCAGCACCTGCATCGCGCTTGCGCTCCTGGCGATCGCCGCGAACACGCCGGGGTCCTTCGACAATGCGCTCATCGCGTTGCGATCGGCGGCAAGCGTCTTGAACGCCTGTGCGTTGCCCGCCATCGCCGCCGATGCTGCGGGATTGGCAAGCGCCGACTTGAACGCCTGCGAATCCTTGGCGAAGGTGGCGAACGCGCCCGGATTCGATGTGATCGCGGCCAGCGCCTGCGGACTGCTGGCCAGCGCCGCCAGCGCCTGCGGATGCGCCGCCATCACCGCCAGCGCCTGCGTATTCCGGGCCAGCGTCGCAAAACCGCTTGAATTGGCGGCCATCTGGGCGAACGCTTGCGGATTGCCTTTCGCCGCCTTGGCCATCGCCCCGGCACGGTCGGCGGCCGCGGCGAACGCCTTCGGATCGGCGGCGAGCGCGGTGAATAATTTGGCGTTTTTGGCGATCGCCGCGAATGCCTGCGGGTCCTTGGCGAGAATGGCGAAGCCCGGGTCGGCGGCCAGCGCGCGGAACCCCGGATCCTTGACCATCAACTCGAACGCGTCGGTCTGCATCAGTTGCGGGATCGCGGTATCGCCCAGGCCGACATCGGCGCCGCTCAACTGGCTCGACCGATAGCGCTCGGCCGGCGCGATCGTCCCGGCGGTCTCGCCGCCCAGCGGCGGATAGACCCGGCCAAGCCCGTAGGCACTCACCGCGATCACCGCGACTCCAGCCGCCGCCATCAGGATTTTGCTGTTCTTGCTCTTCGCGGGCATCATGGTTGCCATCGCGCACCTCCACTTCTGTGTGACTGGCTGCGCCCTCCGCACGCCATGCAAGCATACTGAGTCGAAGGCCCAGCACTCGGCTGGCCGAACAACTTTGCGTTTAATAACCTGTTTTAATCGGCAGTCAAAGACCCGCCACCCGGCCATGGTCGCGATCGCCGCGCCGTTGAACCCGCTTGATAATCCGCGTCTCATCGTCTAATCGGACAATAACGGTCCGATTAGACATGCGCCTTACCCACCTTGCCGACTATGCAGTCGTGATGATGTCCGCCGCCGCTCGCCGCGAGGCTTCGGCGCGCCTGTCGGCGGGCGAGCTTTCGGCCGAAACCGGGGTTCCTCTTCCCTCCGCGCAGAAACTGATGGGCAAGCTCGCCTGCGCCGGGCTGCTGACCAGCGTCCGCGGCTCCGGTGGGGGGTTCACCCTGGCCCGCCCGGTGAGCGAAATCAGCCTCGCCGACATCGTCGAAGCGGTCGAAGGGCCGATCGCAATGACGATGTGCAGCGGCAGCGACGAAGCTTCCGACTGCGCATTGGACGCGCATTGCCGGGTCAAGCCGCACATGGGAATCGTCGGCGCCAAGGTCCGCGGCGCGTTGGGCGCGGTCAGCCTCCAGGAACTCGCGCAATGACCGAAACGCTCAAGAACCGCGAAGCGCATGAGGCGATCGCCAAGGATTATGAGTGGGGCTTCTCCTCGGACATCGAGCAGGAATTCGCCCCCAAGGGCCTCAACGAAGACACGGTTCGCTTCATCTCGGCGAAGAAGAATGAGCCGCAGTGGATGCTCGATTGGCGATTGAAGGCCTATCGCGCATGGCTCGAAATGGAGGAGGTCGACTGGGCCAAGCTCGATATCCCCGCGATCGACTATCAGGACAGCTTTTATTACGCCGCGCCAAAGGCGAGGCCCAAGCTCGCCAGCCTCGACGAGGTCGATCCCGAAATCCTCCGGGTCTACGCCAAGCTCGGTATCCCGCTCGAGGAGCAAAAGGTCCTCGCCGGCGTCGAAGGGGCGAGGCGGATCGCAGTCGATGCGGTGTTCGACAGCGTCAGCGTCGCGACCACTTTCCGCGAGGAATTGAAGTCCGCCGGAGTGATCTTCCTTTCGATCAGCGAGGCGATCCGCGAAATTCCCGAACTGGTGAAGAAATATCTCGGCAGCGTGGTCCCTCAGCGCGACAATTATTTCTCATGCCTCAACGCCGCGGTGTTTTCCGACGGAACCTTCGTGCTGGTCCCCGAGGGCGTCCGCTGCCCGATGGAATTGTCGACCTATTTCCGCATCAATGCCGAAAATACCGGCCAGTTCGAGCGCACTCTGATCGTCGCCGAAAAGGGGTCGTACGTCTCCTACCTCGAAGGCTGCACCGCGCCGATGCGCGACGAGAACCAGCTCCACGCCGCGGTGGTCGAAATCTACGCGCACGAAGACGCCGAGGTGAAATATTCGACCGTCCAGAACTGGTATCCCGGAGATGCCGAGGGAAAGGGCGGGATCTTCAACTTCGTCACCAAGCGGGCGTTGTGCTCGGGTGCGCGCAGCAAAGTCAGCTGGACCCAGGTCGAAACCGGCAGCGCGATCACCTGGAAATATCCGTCGTGCATCCTCAAGGGCGAAGCCAGCGTCGGCGAATTTTATTCGGTCGCTCTGACCAACAACCGCCAGCAGGCCGACACCGGAACCAAGATGGTGCACATCGGCGCCAACACGCGCAGCACGATCATCTCCAAGGGGATCAGCGCGGGGCGATCGAACAACACCTATCGAGGGCTGGTCCGAGTGCTTCCGGGCGCCGAGAACGTCCGCAATTTTACGCAATGCGATTCGCTTCTGCTCGGCTCGGACTGCGGCGCGCACACCGTGCCCTATATCGAGGTCAGGAACCCCACCGCGCAGATCGAGCATGAAGCGACCACCTCGAAGATCAGCGACGACCAACTCTTCTACGCCATGTCGCGCGGTTTGGACGCGGAAAGCGCGGTCGCTCTAATCGTCAACGGCTTCGCCCGCGAGGTGTTGAAGCAACTCCCGATGGAATTCGCGGTCGAGGCGCAAAAGCTGCTGGGAATTTCGCTGGAGGGCTCGGTCGGATGATTGCGCTTTCCTGTCATCCTGAACTTGTTTCAGCATCCCTTCCCGAGTCCGCGGAGTGGACAGATAAATGGACCCTCAAACAAGTTCAGGGTGACGTCTTTCCTTTCCGCCTCCTCCGAGACAGCCCCGCGACGGCCGGGATCCTGTTTCTTCTTTTTTTACTCTTGACTGCAAGCGCCAAGCGGGATTCCGGCTTGCGCGAGAATGACGACTAAACATGCTCGAAATCTCCAACCTCCACGCGACGGTCGCTGGCAAGCCGATCCTCAACGGGCTGACGCTCACCGTTCCGGTGGGCGAGGTCCATGCGATCATGGGACCCAATGGCGCGGGCAAGTCGACGCTGGCCTATGTGCTCGGCGGGCGGCCGGGCTATGAGGTCACTCAAGGCAGCGCGACCTTCGACGGCCGCGACCTTCTGGCCATGGCGCCGCACGAACGCGCCGCTGCCGGGTTGTTTCTCGGCTTTCAATATCCGGTCGAAATCCCCGGAGTGTCGTCGTTCCAGTTCGTCCGCGAGGCATTGAATTCGCAGCGCCGCGCGCGCGGCGAAAAGGAACTGTCGGGCGCCGAATTCATCCGCCTTGCCCGCGCCCAGGCGACCGGCCTCGGGATGGATGCGGAAATGCTCAAGCGCCCGGTCAATGTCGGCTTTTCGGGCGGCGAGAAAAAGCGCGCGGAAATGGTCCAGATGGGGATCATCCAGCCCCGGCTCGCGATCCTCGACGAGACCGACAGCGGGCTCGACATCGACGCGCTTCGAATCGTCGCCGCCGGGATCAACCGGATCATGCGCGCGCCCGACAAGGCGGTGCTGTTGATCACCCATTATCAGCGCCTGCTCGACCATGTCCGACCCGATCGGGTGCACGTGCTTTCAGGCGGCAAGATTACCCGCAGCGGCGGCCCCGAACTCGCGCACGAGCTCGAGCGTGAAGGCTATGTTGAGGTCGCGGCGTGACCGCGCTCCCGACCCGCAAGCTCGAGGCGTATCGTTACGCCGACATTGACGCTTTGGCGTCGGTATGGCTCAGCCTTGCACCCCCCGAACGCGTGGAAATTGCTGCGCAGCAAAAGCTGCAGCAAATCTGGTTGCCGAACGCCGACGAAGTGCAAGTCCGCCGAGTCGAAATCCATCTGGCGGATGGTGCGAGCGCGCACATCTTCGCGCTCAACACCGCCGCGCAATATGGCCGGCTCGAGCTCGACGTAACGCTCGCCGACAATGCAGATTTTGCGCTCGGCGCGGCCAATATCGGAGGCGCCGACTCGACCCTCGAAGTGGTCACCGTCGTCCGCCATATCGGGGTCGCCGCGACCAGCCGCCAGACGATCCGCAGCGTGCTCGGCGGCAAGGCGACCGGCTCCTATCTCGGCAAGGTTGCGGTAGCGCGCGGCGCGCAGCAAACCGATAGCGAGCAATCGGTCAAGGCGATGCTGCTGGGCCGCGGCGCGACCGCCAATTGCAAGCCCGAACTCGAAATCTACGCAGACGATGTCAAATGCGCGCACGGCGCAAGCGTCGGCGAGCTCGACCCCGACCAGCTGTTCTACGCCTCGGCTCGCGGGCTCGACCCAGCCGCGGCTCGCGCGCTTCTACTCGAAGGCTTCATCGCCGGGTTGTGGGACTCGATCGAGGACGAGGCCGCGCGCGAACAGATCGCCGCGCACGCCCGTGCTGTGCTGAAGGCAATCGCATGAACATCGCCACCCGCCTTTCGAGCGCGCTTTCAGTCCGCGACCAGTTTCCGGGGATCCTCGATTGGCATTACCTCGACAGCGCCGCGACCGCGCAGAAACCGCAGGCAGTGATCGACGCGATCACCCATGCCTATGCGCGCGATTACGCCACCGTTCACCGCGCGGTCTATCAGCGCTCGGCCGACATGACCCTCGCCTATGAGTCGGCCCGCGCCGCCACCGCCAAACTGCTCGGCGCCTCCACGCCCGACGAGATCATCTTCACCCGCGGAGCGACGGAGGCGATCAACCTCGTCGCGCACAGCTGGGGCAGCCTGCGCGGAGCACGCAATCGCGTGCTGCTTTCGGCGCTCGAACATCACAGCAATATCGTTCCGTGGCAGCTCGCCGGGTTCGCCGTCGACGCCTGCCCTCTGACCGAGGACGGCCAGATCGACCTCGACGCCGCGCAGGCGATACTCACCGAAGATCATGCGCTGGTTGCGTTCGCGCACGTCTCGAACGTGCTCGGAAGCATTCTCGACGCTCCGCGCGCGGCGGCGCTGGCGCATTCGGTCGGAGCCAAATTCCTGCTCGACGGCTGCCAGGCGGCGCCGCGCCTCGCGCTCGACGTCGCCGCGCTCGGCTGCGACTTCTACGTCTTTTCGGGCCACAAGCTTTACGGCCCTACCGGGATCGGAGCCTTGTGGGCGCGCTGTGAAATCCTCGCCGCGATGCCGCCGTGGCAAGGCGGCGGAGCGATGATCGACCGCGTCAGCTTCGCGGCCACCACGTATGCGCCGCCCCCGCAACGGTTCGAGGCCGGAACCCCGCACATCGTCGGAGCGGTCGGGCTTCACGCCGCGATCGACTGGATTTCGGGGATCGGCCTCGATTCGATCCATACCCACGAAGCCGCCCTGGTCGCGACCTGCCGCTCGGCGCTTCGCGAAATTCCCGGGATCACCCTGTTTGGTCCCGACACAAGCGCCGGAATCGTCAGTTTCGCTCTCGACGGGGTTCATCCGCACGACATCGGCACCATATTGGATGACGAGAAGGTCGCTATCCGCGCCGGGCACCATTGCGCGCAACCGCTGATGGAACTGCTAGGAGTTCCGGCGACCGCGCGAGCGAGTTTCGCGGCGCATAGCGATGAAAGTGATATCCTTGCCCTCGTTCGCGGGCTGCACACGGTGAAACGGATTTTCGGATGATGGGCGAAGAAAAGAAGATCGGAACCGAAAGCGTCGAGGCGGATACCGGCCCGCCGCGCGCGCGGGTCACCGAGGAATTCGAGCGCAAGCGTGACTATCTTGCCGGCTTTCTCGATGCGAAGCCCGAGGCCGAGTCCGAAGCGGCACCCGGGGGTGATCTGCACGAAGCGGTGATCGAAGCGTTGAAATCGATCTACGACCCTGAAATTCCGGTCGATATTTACGAGCTCGGGCTGATCTACGACGTCGCTATCAGCGAAGATCGTGACGCGGTGGTGACGATGACGCTGACCACCCCGCATTGCCCGGTCGCCGAATCGATGCCCGGCGAGGTCGAGCTTCGGGTCCTCGCGGTCCCCGGAATCCGCGATGCCGAGGTCAAGCTCGTCTGGGACCCGCCGTGGGACCCTTCGAAGATGAGCGACGAAGCCCGGCTGGAGCTTGGAATGCTATGAACGCCCCGAACCGCACCTCTCGCACAGGCGCCCGCAGTCGGCCGGCCGCGATTGCCCTCACCCCAGCGGCCGAAGCGCGGGTCGCAGACCTCATGGCGCGCGCGCCTGCCGACGCGGTCGGGGTCAAGCTCTCGACCCCGCGCCGCGGCTGTTCGGGGCTGGCTTATTCGGTCGATTATGTCACCGCCGCCGACCCGTTCGACGAGGCGATCGCCACCCCTGGAGGAACGCTCTACGTCGACGGCGGCTCGATCCTCTACCTCGTCGGGTCGGTGATGGACTGGACCGAGGATGATTTCGCCGCGGGGTTCATCTTCGCCAACCCCAATGCCAAGGGCGCGTGCGGCTGCGGCGAGAGCTTCACCGTGTAAGCTCGGGACGTCATTCGGGGCCGCGCCGCGCTTTACAGCTCCTTGAGCGGGATCGTGACGTCGGCCAGCCGTTCGGGGTCGGGCCTCGCCCCCTCGACCACAAGTTTGCGGCCCTGGACATAATCCCGGGTGGCGTTGATGCAGTCGAGGGCGATCACCTGCCCGTCGCGAAGCGATATCGCGGAGAAGCTTCGGCTGGCCGGATCGCCGCGGACCACCGTCCGGTCGCAGCCGATCGAAAGACCGACGGTCTGAAGCTTGAGGTCATATTGGTTCGACCAGAACCACGGCACCGCCGAATAGGGCTCGGGCGATCCGATGATCGCCTTGGCCGCGGTGGTCGCCTGGTCGTTGGCGTTCTGGACCGATTCGACCCGCACCCTTGCGCCGTCGGCAAAGCGATTGTCGTGCGCCGCGCAATCGCCGATCGCATAAACATCGGGCAGGTTGGTGCGACAAAATTGATCGACCTCGACTCCGTTGGACACGTGGGCGCCGGCGGCGGCAAGCGCTTCGACCGCAGGAAGGATTCCGATCCCGACGATCACCATCTCGGCCGGAATGACAATTCCGTCGGCCAATCGCACCCCGACCGCCGCTCCGTCGTCGCCAAGGATGCAATCGACCGCGACTCCGGTTCGAAGATCCACCCCGTGCGCCCGGTGCTCGGCTTCGTAGAAGCGCGACACCGGCTCGCCCGCGACCCGCGCGAGCACTCGGTCGAGCGCTTCGAGAAGCACCACTTTCTTGCCCAGCTTGGTCAGGACCGCCGCGGCCTCGAGCCCGATATAGCCGCCGCCGATCACCACCACCTGGCGGACCTCGCCCATCTCGTCGAGCATCCGGTCAACGTCGGCGCGGTTGCGCACCGAATGGACCCGCGCGAAATCGCCCCCGGCACAGCTCAATGCGCGCGCCCGCCCGCCCGTGGCCCAGATCAGTGAGCCATATTCGACGCTTTCGCCATCCGCGAGCTTGACGCGATGCCCCTCCGCATCGACCGATACCACCTCGCGCCCAAGCACCATGTCGACCGAGCGCTCCTCCCAGAAAGCGCGGGGTCGGATCATGATCCGCTCGAAGCTCTTGTCGCCCGACAGATATTCCTTCGACAGCGGCGGGCGCTCGTAGGGCAGCTCGGGCTCGTCACCGACAATCGCGATCGTCCCTTCATATTTGAGCTGGCGGAGCGCGATCGCGGCTTGCGCGCCGCCATGTCCCGCGCCGACGATCAGGACGTCATATTTCGACAAGGGGGTTCCTCCGCAGTGCCCAGCATGCGCGGGCATGAGACGCCGGCCTCTCTACCGCGGCGAGAGGCGTTATCAATCCATAGATTGCGAATGAGCGCCCCGTGCTGCCGCTACCGCTCAGTCGAAGGCTCCGCCGAACGGCTCGGCGTCGACCGGCTCCTCGAAGGCGATGAACAGGGTGCACGCCTGGTCGGACAGGCAGGTCGCCTTGTGCGGCAGTTTCGCCGGCCCGAAGGCATAGCTTCCCGGGTCGAGCATCGCCGCCGGCGAGCCGCGATAGTTGATTTCGAGTCGCCCGGTGACGAGGATCATGCGCTGGGCCGAGCTGTGGAAATGCGCCGGGATCGCATAACCGGCCGGTACCCGAAGGAACAGGTCGGCATTGGCCTTGGCGGGATCGCCGTGGAGCACCGCGATCTCACATCCGGTTGGGAAAATTTCAGGGCAGGGACCCCATTGCAGCGCCGGGTCGGCGGCGGTCTTGGCAAGCGGCGCCTCGGTCGGGGCGGGAAGGCTGGCGTCCTCCTTTTCCGCAATCTCCTCCGAACGCCCGCACCCGCCAAGCGACAATAAACCGGCCGCCAATATTCCAGTAAACGCAAGCATCCGATGGTTCACGATCCTTCTCCCTACTGCATTGGGCCGACTAAGGAACACCCGCGCTCATCCGCGCGCAAGGGGATTCTCTCGGCGAGGCGGCCGATCCGAGCGCGTTTTTCGCCGAATCCGCGTCGGTAAAACGGTTGACGCGCCGCACGATAATCTCCTAACCCTCCGCGCGATGTTCACCCGGCCCGCCCTTCATGGATCAATCGTCGCCGCTATTCCCGGCTGTGTCCCGGCCGACACTTGGCGCTGGCGCTCGTTGAACAGCCATTGGCGCGCTTGCCTCGATTGATTTGTCTCTCGCCTGAGGGCTAAGAGTTCACCGATCCAAGCCCGCCGCCGAGCGGGCTTTTTTATTTCTAGTCACCGGGAATGCCACAAAATGATCATCGTCCTCAAACCGCAGGCCTCGGCTTCGGACGCCAGGGAAATTCTCGACCGAATCGCCGAGGCCGGGCTTCATCCGCTGCATATGCCGGGATCCGAACGCGTCGTCCTCGGCGCCTTGGGGGATGAGCGGGTGCTCGCCGAGCTCAGCCTTGAAGGCCATCCGATGGTCGAATCGGTCAAGCCGATCCTCGCCCCCTACAAGCTCGTCGGGCGCGAGCTTCACCCGCACGACACCATCGTCCGGATCGGCAATATGGCGATCGGGGGCAACGCCTTCAAAGTGATTGCCGGCCCCTGCGCGGTCGAAACCCACGACCAGCTCCGCAACACCGCGCTCGCGGTCAAGGGCGCCGGCGCGAGCGGGCTTCACGCGGGCGCCTACAAGCCGCGCACCAGCCCCTATGGCTTTTCGGGTCACGGCCCCGAAGGCTTGAGGATCCTGCGCGAAGTGAGCGATGAGCTCGGGCTCCCGGTGGTCACCGAAATCATGGACGCGGCCGATCTCGACCTTGTCGTCGAACATGCCGACGCGCTCCAGATCGGCGCGCGCAACATGCAGAATTTCTCGCTTCTCAGAGCGGTCGGCAAGGCCAGGCTTCCGGTGGTACTAAAGCGCGGACTCGCCGCCAAGATCGAGGAACTGCTCCTCGCCGCCGAATATCTGCTCGCCGCGGGTAATGACCAGGTCGTGCTGTGCGAGCGCGGCATCCGCACCTTCGAGACCGCCACCCGCAACACGCTCGATCTCAACGCGATCCCCTACATCAAGCAAAGGACCCATCTCCCGATCATCGTCGATCCCTCGCACGGCACCGGGATCCGCGATCTCGTCGCTCCGATGTCGCTCGCCGCCGCGGCGTGCGGGGCCGACGGGCTGATGATCGAGGTTCACGAAAATCCTGCAGCGGCTCTGTCCGACGGGGCGCAGTCGCTCTACCCAGAGCAGTTCGCTTCCTTGATGCGCAACCTTGCACCGGTGGTCAGCGCGGTCGGACGCACGCTGGCATGAGCATCGCGCTTGGCGAAGCGCCGGTCGATACGGCGATCGCGGTGGCGATCCAGCGCGTGCTTCCGACCGATCTCGATCCCTTGTCCCTCTATGCCTCGCTGTCGGATCGCGGCCGGCGCGCCGACACCGCCTTGTTCGAAGCGCGCGGCGGCTCGACCTTGCTGATGCACCGTGCCGCGGTCCGTGCCGAATGCCGCGGCGAAAGCGTCATCCTCGCCGCCTTGTCCGCCAACGGCGAGCGGCTGCTCGCTAGCGTCGCCGCGCGCCTGCCCGGCCATGTCTCATCGCGCGAGCCGGGCCGCCTGACGCTGCACTTCGCTCCTACCGTCAGCGAGGATTCGGAGGAGCGTCTGCTCGCCCCCTCTCCGTTCGACGCGTTGCGCTCGCTGATCGCCCCGGTCACCCGCGAAGGCGAGGAGCCGTTCGCGGTGACCGCGCTCGGGATCATCGCCTTCGATTATGCCGCTTTGTCCGAAAACCTCCCCGCCAATCCCGAGGATCCGCTCGATTTCCCCGATTACCTGTTTTGGATTCCCGACTCGCTTGTGCTGTTCGAGCCGCTCGCCGCGCCGCGGGTGATCTGCACTGCGTTCAGCGCCGATGGCGAGGAAGTCGAGAAGGGCCATTTCGACGCGGTCGAGCGCCTCGCCGAGCTGGTCCGGCTGTGCGCCGCGGCGGTCCCGCTCAACACCGCTGCGTTGCCGCTGGTCGAGGCCCCCCCTGTCGACGTCGACCTCGACGATCAGGCGTACCGGGCGATCGTCGGCCGCTTGAAGGAAGAGATCGTCCGCGGCGAAATCTATCAGGTCGTCCCCTCGCGCACCTTCCGAGCGCGGTGCAGCGACCCGCTGCGCACCTTCGCACTGCTTCGCGAGCATGAAAAAAGCCCCTACGGCTTCTTCGTCGCGGGGAGTGATTTCACCTTGTTCGGCGCCTCTCCCGAAGCTTCGGTGCGGGTGTTCCGCGAAGGCGGAGACAAGATCGTCGAGGTGCGCCCGATTGCCGGGACCCGGCCACGCGGAGGCACGATCGACGAGGACGGGCGGTTCGAAGCCGACCTCAGGCTCGATTCGAAGGAGACCGCCGAACATATGATGCTGGTCGATCTCGCCCGCAACGACGTCGCCCGGATCTCGGTCCCCGGGACCCGCCACGTCGCCCGGCTGATGACGGTCGAGCGCCATGCGCGGGTGATGCACCTCGTCTCCTCGGTCATCGGCAAGCTCGCCGCCGACCGCGACGCTTTCCACGCGCTCGCCGCCTGCCTCAACGTCGGCACCCTGAGCGGCGCGCCCAAGGTCCGCGCGACCGAATTGCTTCGCGAGACCGAACGGACCAAGCGCGGCCCCTATGGCGGGGCGATCGGCTGGATCAACCATCACGGGCTGATGGACAGCTCGGTGGTGATCCGCTCGGCGATCGTTCGCGACGGCTTGGCCCATGTCCGCGCCGGCGCGGGGGTGGTCTATGATTCCGACCCTCAGGCGGAGGCTGACGAAACCCACCGCAAGGCCTCGGTGATGCTCTCGATTCTCGCCACGGCGGAGAGCGCGTCGTGACCCGCAACATCGTCCTCATAGATAATATCGACAGCTTCACCTTCAACCTGGTCGAAGCGTTCGAGCGGCTCGGCTGCGCGGTGCGGGTTCTTCGCAACCGGGTCGCCGCCGCGACCGCGCTCGACCTCGCCGAGCAGAGCAATGCCCAGATCGTCCTCTCGCCGGGCCCTGGGGCGCCCGAGGGCGCGGGCTGCTGCCTCGAATTGATCGAGCGCGCGGCCGGGCGAATCCCCTTGCTCGGGGTGTGCCTCGGGCATCAGGCTCTGGTCCATCAGGCGGGGGCGCCCGTGACCCGCGCGGAGCAGCCGGTTCACGGCAAGTCGAGCCTGTTGATCCATGACGGAGCCGGCCCTTTCAGGGGCCTTGAATCCCCGGTGCGGGTCGGCCGCTATCATTCGCTGTGCACCCGCGAAATTCCCGACCGCTTCACCGTTCACGCCTCGCTCGACGGGATGGCGATGGCGATCAACGATCCCGTCGCGCTCCAGACCGGGCTCCAGTTCCATCCCGAATCTATCCTCACCTCGCAGGGCGATTTGATCCTCGCCAACATCCTTGGGCAGCACGCGGGCGAATCCTGATCGAAGGTTTGCGCGCGGTCGCGGCGCATGGCATTGCCGCTTCGCCCCCGCCGCTTGGGGGCGACGATGATCGGATCAGCAGGCTGAACTGATGGAAGAAACCGCAAGGGCCCTGCGCTCGCGCGCCTGGTTCGACGATCCTTCGAACCCCGACATGACCGCGCTTTATGTCGAGCGCTACATGAACTTCGGGCTGAGCCTCGAGGAGCTGCAGTCGGGCAAGCCGATCATCGGCATCGCCCAGACCGGGAGCGACCTTGCCCCGTGCAACCGCCATCATCTGGTGCTCGCCGATCGGGTGCGCGAGGGAATTCGCGAGGCAGGCGGGATCGCGCTCGAATTTCCGGTCCACCCGATCCAGGAAACCGGCAAGCGCCCGACCGCCGGGCTCGACCGCAATCTCGCTTATCTCGGGCTGGTGGAGATCCTGTTCGGCTATCCGATCGACGGGGTGGTTCTGACGATCGGCTGCGACAAGACCATGCCGGCCTGCCTGATGGCCGCGGCGACGGTCAACATTCCCGCGATCGCCTTGTCGGTCGGGCCGATGCTCAACGGCTGGCACAAAGGCCAGCGGACCGGCTCGGGGACGATCGTGTGGAAGGCACGCGAGCTGCTCGCCACCGGCGAGATCGACGAGGCCGGGTTCATCCGGCTGGTCGCCTCGTCGGCGCCGTCGACCGGTTTCTGCAACACGATGGGCACCGCGACGACGATGAACAGCCTCGCCGAGGCGCTCGGGATGTCGCTTCCCGGATCGGCGGCAATCCCCGCGCCCTATCGCGACCGTCAGGAATGCGCCTGGCGCACCGGCATGCAGATCGTCGAGATGGTCAAGGCCGATCGCAAGCCCTCGGACATCATGACCCGCGCCGCTTTCCTCAACGCGATCCGCGTCAATTCGGCGATCGGCGGGTCGACCAATGCGCCCATTCACCTCAACGCGATCGCCCGCCATCTGGGGCTCGATCTGACCCTCGATGACTGGCAGGAGCATGGCCGCGACATTCCCTTGCTGGTCAACCTCCAACCCGCGGGCGAGTATCTCGGCGAGGATTATTACCGCGCCGGCGGAGTCCCGGCGGTGGTCGCCGAGCTGATCCGCGAGGGACTGATCGCCGAGGACGCGCTGACCGCCAACGGCCGCAGCATCGGCGACAATTGCCGCAACGCGGCCAACGAAGACGAAGCGGTGATTCGCCGCTTCGCCGACCCGCTCAAGCCCGCCGCCGGATTGTCGGTGCTGCGCGGCAATTTGTTCGACAGCGCGGTGATGAAATTATCCGTAATCTCCCCCGAGTTTCGCCTGCGCTATCTCTCCAACCCCGCCGATCCGGACGCGTTCGAAGGCGCGGTGGTGGTGTTCGATGGCCCCGAGGATTATCACAAGCGGATCGACGATCCCGCGCTCGGGCTCGATCAACGCAGCTTGCTGGTGATGCGCGGCGCCGGGCCGATCGGCTATCCCGGTGCGGCCGAGGTGGTCAACATGCGCGCGCCATCCTATCTGATCGAAGCCGGAATTCACGAATTGCCGTGCATCGGCGACGGCCGCCAGTCGGGCACTTCGGGCTCGCCATCGATCCTCAACGCCTCGCCCGAGGCTGCGGCGGGCGGCGGGCTGTCGCTGCTGCGGACCGGCGACCGGGTGCGGATCGACCTTGCCAAGGGCACCGCCGACATGCTGGTTCCCGAGGCCGAACTGGCCGAGCGGCGCACCGCGCTCGACGCCGCGGGGGGCTATTCCTTCCCCGCTCATCAGACCCCTTGGCAGGAGATCCAGCGCGGTAGCGTCGGCCAGTTGGAAACCGGCGCAGTGTTGGAGCCCGCAGTCAAATACCAGCGCCTTGCCCAAAGCGTCGGCGTGCCACGGCATAATCACTGAGCTCCCGAGCGCGCTGATGCCCAACTGGCGGATCATCGACCGCGGCCCATTGCGCGACCGGCTCGGCGAGGGTCTGTTATGGTCGCCACGCGGCAATGCCGTTTATTGGACCGATATCCTCGCCCCGGCCCTCAATCGACTGTCGCTCGCCGACGAAAGCGTGACTCGCTGGGCGATGCCCGAAATGATCGGCTGGGTGATCGAGCGGCGAAGTGCGTCCGGCTTCATTGCCGGCTTTCGCAGCGGCTTTGCCGAACTCACGCTCGATCCGCTCCGAATCACTCCGATCGCCGATCCCGAACCCGACCGCCCTGACAACCGGCTCAACGATGCCAAGGCCGACCGCCGCGGGCGGATTTTCGCCGGGACGATGCCGCTCGCCGCCGACCAGCCGGTCGGCGGGCTTTACCGGCTCGACCCCGACCGCTCGGTCCATGCCGTTGATAGCGGCTATATTATCGCCAACGGGCCGGCGATGAGTCTCGACGGGCGCTGGATGTACCACACCGACACTGCTCGCCGGCAGGTCTATCGCTATGTCATCGGCGACGACGGCGACGTCGGCGAGCGGACCCCGTTTATCGCGTTCGAAACCGGCTGGGGAAACCCCGACGGAATGACCGTCGATTCGGCGGACGGTTTGTGGATCGCGCATTGGGGCGGCTCGCGGGTCAGTCGCTTTTCGCCCGACGGAAAGCTTGATCGGTCGATCGCGCTTCCCGCCTCGCAGATCACCAATGTCAGTTTCGCCGGGGAAGCGCTCGACCGGATGTTCGTCACCTCGGCCGCCGACGGCCTCGACGGCGAGGAGCAAGCCGGCTGTTTGTTCGAGGTCGATTGCGGAGCGACCGGTATCGCCCCCGGGCAATTCGCCGGCTGACCGCCGAATATCAGTTCGTAACCTTCCGCCCAAGGTGGGCGCGGGGGCTGATCAAGTCGAGCGTCAGCCACAGGCTGCGCGGGGTTCCAAGGTCGATCGAACCGCCCTGGTTACGTGTCACCACTTTCTCGTCGAACAGATTTTCGGCCCGAAGCCCGATGGCAATCTGCGGCGAAATCCGGTGCCGCGCAAACAGGTCGAGCGTCGTCGCCGCGGGCAGACTGCCGCTATTGAGGTCGTCCTCGAATTGCCTGCCGACGTGCCGCAGCGTAGCCGCGATCCGCTTGCTCGCGTCCGACCAGCCGAGCGTCGCGCTTGCCGCGACCCGCGGGGTCTGCGCCGGACGCTTGCGGTCGAGGCTCGATCCCGGCTGGCGGACCCGCGAAGCGTTCCAGGCGATCGAACTCATCAGCTCGAATCCACCAGACCGCGCGGTGGCCTCGAGCTCGACCCCGCGCGACAGGATCTTGTCGACATTGTCGCGGCGGCGAAGATTAGGCGCGATCGTGACGTTGGCGATGGCATTGCGCAATGCATTGCTGAACAATGTCGCCGAAATCCGCACATCGGGAAAGGGCGCGAAGCTCGCTCCAACCTCGGCGCCGCGCAGCGTTTCAGAGCGAAGCGCGGAATTGGCCTGGGTTATCACCGGGAACACCACGAACGGACGGTACAATTCGTTGAGCGTCGGCAGCCGAAGCCCGCTGTAGGCGGTGCCACGCACGCTCGCCCGTCCGAAGTCGAGCAGCGCTCCGCCCCGTCCCGATAGCGACCATCCGGAGCGATCGGCAAAGCGGGTCTCGGTAAGCGTGCTTCGAAATCGTCCGTCGGAGATCGCCCAGCGGTCGGCGCGGACCCCCCCGGTCAGCAACAGCCTGCCGAACCGCGCATCGGCCTCGCCGAACAGCCCGAGGTCGCTGGTCCGTCCGCCGGCGATCCTCGTGTTGGTTACCGCCCCGGTAACCACGTTGAGCGCGTCCTCGACCGCCTTGCCCTCGGCAATACGCAAGTCGGTGCCGAGGCGCAGTTCGAGCGGGCCGGCGGCGGGGGTACGAACCTCGAGCTTTCCGCCAATCCCGGTTGAGGGAGTTCGGCGCTGGTCGAGGGTCGGTCGGAAACGGGTCGCGCTGACCACCCGATTGGCGAAATTGCGGCGCTGGACATATCCCAGCGCTTCGGCCTGCCAGCGGCCGCGGTGGACCAGTCGAAGGCTGGCGTCGCCGCCCTCGCTGAGCGAATCGGCGCCTCGAAACCGAAGCGTTCGCTCGTCGCGAAACAGCAGTCCGCGGACTTGCGCTTCGCTGCTCTCGCCGACCTTGGTCACGAATTGCGCGGTGGCCGAGCGGGCGTTGTATGCGGCGGAGACGGTCGCGGCGACGCGCTGCTCGTCGGGGGTTGTGAAAAAGCCCTCGCCTCGATCCCAGCGGGCATCGAGGGTCAGGAAACCACTCGACCAGCGTGGCGCGGCGCCGAGCGCGAATTCGGTCGCGTTGCGGCTGCCCGCGGCGAAATGGGCATCGATCGAGGCGCGCTCGTCGGCCCGGGCGCTCTTGAGCTCGATCGTCCCGGCGACTCCCCCCGACCCGAACGCCCCCGATCCCGCACCGCGAGTGACCGTCGCCACCGACAGCCGCTCGGGAGCGAGCGCCGAAAGCGGGACAAAGCCGAAAAAGGGGTCGGCGACCGGTACTCCGTCGAGCAGGACGAGGGTCCGGCTGGTCGCATTGCCGCCGAGCGCTCGAAGTGTCAGGCCCTGCGCCGAAGGATTGGACGAGCGGCTGTCCGACCTGCGGAAGGACTGGAGCCCGGCGACATCGGCAAGCGCATCCTCGAGCCGCCCCGAAGCAGTCGAAGCGAGCCGTTCGCGGCGGATCGTCACGCTGCCATATGCCGGTGCCGCCGGAGTTTCGTCCAATCCCTCGCCGGTGACGGTAATCAATTGCGGATCGGCCGGAACTTGTGCGGTCGTGGCGGTAATTTGCGCTAGGACCAACAGGAGGCAATCGATCGGCGGCACTCCGGGGTTAAAGTGCTTCGATGATGGTCACGTTGGCGATACCTCCGCCCTCGCACATCGTCTGGAGACCGAACCGCAGTCCTCTCGCTCGAAGCGCATGGACCAGGGTCGCCATGAGCTTGGTTCCCGAGGCACCGAGCGGATGACCAAGTGCAATCGCGCCTCCGTTGACGTTGAGCCGCTCGGGGTCGGGGCGAAGCTCGCGCAACCAGGCCATGGGGATCGGAGCGAAGGCCTCATTGACTTCATAGAGGTCAAGCTCGGCCATCGAACGGCCCGAACGCTCGAGCGCCAAGCGCGTCGCACGAATCGGTTCTTCGAGCATGATCACCGGGTCACCCCCGGTCACGGTCAGATGATCGATCCGGGCAATCGGGGTCAGTCCGTGCTCCTTCAGCGCACGCTCGTTAACGATCAGAACTCCCGAGGCGCCGTCGCACATCTGGCTGGCGTTGCCGGCGGTGATCCGACCTTCAGGCGCAATGGTCTTGAGTTGAGCGAGCCCTTCAAGCGATGCGTCGGCGCGGATACCCTCGTCGCGGTCGTGCATCCTGCTTGTCCCGTCGGCGTCGATTACGGGAAGCGCGACGATTTCGCGGTCGAACGCCTTGGCATTGGCCGCAGCGGCGGCCTTGCGGTGACTTTCGATAGCGAAACTGTCGAGTTCCTCGCGAGAAAAATCATACTTTTTGGCAATCATTTCGGCGCCGGTGAACTGGCTGAATTCGGTTACTCCGTAGCGATCCTTGATCCTCTGGGACCAGGGGCCGGTGCCGATACCGGCCTTCATCGCCAGCACCACCGGGGATCCCATCGGCACCCGCGTCATGCTTTCGACCCCCGCGGCGATGACCATATCCTGCGTCCCGCTCATCACCGCCTGAGCGGCGAAGTGGAGCGCCTGCTGCGACGATCCGCATTGGCGATCGATGGTCACCGCCGGAACGCTGTCGGGAAGCTTCGAAGCCAGGACCACGTTTCGACCGGCATGAAAACTCTGCTCGCCGATCTGGCTGACGCAGCCGACAATGACGTCGTCGACTGCCGCCGGATCGATCCCGGTGCGAGCGACGAGCGCGTCGAGGATTTCCGCCCCCATGTCCGCCGGGTGCCAGTCGCGAAGCGCGCCGCCGCGCTTGCCCCCCGCTGTGCGCAAGGCTTCGACAATATAGGCTTGGGGCATGGCTACTCTCCTGACAGCGCTTGGCCGAGTAACGGGAGTTAGTCTCTTCGCCAACAAAAAAGGCGCGCAGCAACGCGCCAGAACGCTGCAACGATAACCCGGAAAGGGATTTCAGCGAGAGACGCGACGCGGACCTCGGGGCTCATTTTCTCAAATGATCGGACGGCTCGTTTCCCGCCTGGGCTACCATCAGCGCCGCATCGCGTTTGGCTCGAGCGTCCTTCAGACCGACTCCCGGATAGCTGCCCTTGGCAAGCTTCTTTTCCATGCCGTCGAGCCAATTCTTGAGCCGCCACAGCTTTGATCCGGATAAGGTCAGAAGCAGATATAGCCCCTACTCGTCGCCGAGCTTGCACTCGGTCGCGCCGGGCCTTGCAAGCCGGATCGCTGTGTCGTTCAGTGGCATTTCGATCACCCATCCCTCACCGCCGATCGGCCCATTTCGAAAAGGCCCCCAAAAAGGCCCCCAAATTTTCGCGATTATCGGCGAACGCCAGCAACCGGGAGCGGTCAATGCAGGCGCTAAACTCACGGATTTGCGGGGTTTTTAACGTCGGCGAATAGAGTGATGGTGCCCAGGAGAGGACTCGAACCTCCACGCCCTTGCGAGCGCCAGCACCTGAAGCTGGTGCGTCTACCAATTCCGCCACCTGGGCACAGGGACTTGTCGTTGCGGTAGGCGGCGGCGCTTAGAAGGGGCGCACCTGCCTTGTCAACGCGCCGCGCGCGGTCAGCGCCCGGCCTTGTCAACCTCGACGCGCAGGCGCTAGGGGCGTGATCATGATCGATCCCAGCCCGCGCCTCATAACGGTCTTCGGCGGCGGCGGTTTCATCGGCCGCTACGTCTGCGAAATCCTGCTCAAGGCCGGGGCGCGGCTGCGCGTCGCCCAGCGCGACCCGCGCCGCGCCTGGTTCCTCCAGCCGCTCGGCGGGATCGGCCAGATCGGCTTCGTCGCCGCCGATCTCACCCGCCCGGCAAGCCTTGCCGCGGCGCTCGACGGGGCCGACGCAGCGGTCAACCTCGTCGGAATCCTCAAAGGCAATTTTGGCGCAGTCCATGCCCAGGGCGCGCGCTTCGCCGCCGAGGCCGCGCGCGACGCCGGAGCTTCGGCCTTCGTCCAAGTCTCGGCGATCGGCGCCGATCGGGCGAGCGCCTCGGCCTATGCCCGTTCGAAGAGCGAGGGCGAGGCGGCGGTGCGCGCCGCTTTCCCCGCCGCTACGATCATCCGCCCGAGCCTGGTGTTCGGCCCCGAGGACCAACTCACCAACCGCTTCGCGGCGCTTGCCCGGCTGCCGATCCTGCCGGTGATCGCTCCGGCGACCCGCTTCCAGCCGGTCTATGTCCGCGATCTCGCCTCGGCGATCGCTGCAGCGGCGCTCGAACCGGCAATTCATTCGGGCAGGACCTATGAACTCGGCGGGCCGCAGGTGATGACCATGCGCCAGTTGAACGCCGCGGTGGCGGCCGCCGCTGGCCAGTCGCCCGACCTCGTCGACGTTCCCGCCTTCGCCGCCGATGCCTTGTCGCGGCTCGGCTTTCTTCCCGGGGCTCCGCTGACCCGCGACCAGTGGCTCTTGCTTCAATCGGACAATGTCGCGGCGCCCGAGGCGCTCGGGCTCGACGCGTTCGGGATCGCTCCGACCCCGCTCGGGGCGGTCGCCCATGAATGGCTCGGCCGCTTCCGCCGCGGCGGTCGCTTCGCTCCAAGCGACACCGCCTGAATGCCGGTCCTGCTGCTCGTCGTCATTCTCGGAATTGTCGAAGGCGTCACTGAATTTCTCCCGGTCTCCTCGACCGGCCATCTGATCCTCGCGACCGAGCTTCTCGGGTTTGAGGCGCATAAGTGGGCCTTGTTCAACATCGCCATCCAGCCCGGCGCGATCCTCGCCATAGTCGTGCTTTACTGGCGCACCTTTCGCGACGTTGTGGCCGGCTTGTTGGAGCGCGCGCCCTCGGCCATCGCCTTCACCCGCAACCTGCTGGTGGCCTTCGTGCCGGCGGTCGTGCTCGGCCTGCTGTTCGGCGATGTCATTGAAATGCTACTGGAAAATGCCGTGGTCGTGGCTTGGGCGCTGATCCTCGGCGGGATCGCGATCTTGGTCATCGAGCGGCTCGCCCGTCCGATGGAAACCGGCGGAGTGTCCGGAGTCAGCCTGTCGCAATCGGTCAAGATCGGCCTCGTCCAATGCCTCGCGATGGTCCCCGGGGTGAGCCGCTCGGGAGCAACGATCCTCGGAGCGATGGCGCTCGGCATTGACCGCAAGACCGCCGCCGAGTTCAGCTTCTTCCTCGCCGTCCCGACCCTCGCCGGAGCGACCGCGCTTCAGATGGTCAAGCACCGCGCCGAGGTCGGTTCGGATCAATTGGGCTATATCGCCGTGGGCTCCTTGGTCTCGTTCATCGTCGCTCTGGTGGTGGTCAAGGGCTTCCTCGCGATCATCACCCGCTTCGGCTTCGCGCCCTTCGCCTGGTACCGGATCCTCGTCGGAGCCGCCGCGCTTGTCTGGCTCGGTTTGCGCTGAGCGTTCAGCCGGGCGCAAGCTCGCTCTTGCTAGAACCGACCGGCTGGACCGTTTGGTGATTCGCCGGAGCGATGTGATGCGCCTCATGCTGACTCTCTTGCCGCTCGCGGCGCTTGCCGACTCTGCGCTCGCCGCTCCGAGCCCGGCGCCGCCGCCCGTCGACGAGATCCGCATTCCCCCCGAGCTGACCGACCCGGCGATGATCGAGCGAATCGGCGGCATGGTCGGGTCACTATCGGGAGCACTGCTCAATCTTCCGATCGGCGAGATTGAGGCCGCGGTCGAGGGACGTCCGGTCACCCCCGCCGACCGCCACCGGACGATCCGCGAGGTCGCCACTCGTGACGATCCCGATTTCGAGCGCAACCTCCAGCACGACATCGCCACCGGCGGGGTCGCGGCCCAGGCGGGAATCAAGGCGATGGCCAATGCGCTCCCGGCGATCGGCCGGGCGGCAAGCGAAGCCCGCCGCGAAATCGAGCGCGCTACCGCCAACCTCCCCTCGCCGACCTACCCCAGGCGCTGATTACCCGTTCAAGCCAGTGGACTGGCGTTGCCGCGGCGCTAAAGCTTGGCGCGCATGTGGCAGCTTTTCCAATTTCCGCTCTGTCCCTTTTCGCGCAAGGTCCGCCTGGTGCTCGGCGAAAAGGGGGTTGCGCATGAACTGGTGCGGGAGAATCCGTGGGAACGGCGCGACGAATTCATCGACCTCAATCCGTCGGGCGAAACCCCGGTCCTGATCGACGCCGCCGCCGGGGTCAGCCTGATCGGAAGCCAGCCGATCGTCGAATATTTCGAAGAAACCGTCGATAAGATGCCGATGATCCACGGCAATGCGGTGATGCGCGCCGAAATCCGCCGGCTGACCTTGTGGTTCGACGAGAAACTGTTCCGCGAAGTGGTCGATCCGTTGATGAACGAGCGGATGCGCAAGCGCCTCGTCAGCCGCGAATCGCCCAACACCCAGGTGCTCCGCGACGCGATGCGTGTCGCCAACAGCCACCTCGATTATATCGACTATCTGCTCGACCACCGCCGCTGGCTCGCCGGGCCCGGATTAAGCCTAGCCGACTTCACCGCCGCGGCGCATTTGAGCGCGGTCGACTATCTCGGAGCGGTCGACTGGCGCGGGCACAAGCAGACCAAGGACTGGTATGCGGTGATGAAATCGCGCCCCTGCTTCCGCCCCTTGCTCGGCGAGCGGATGGAAGTGATCGTGCCGCCAGCGCATTACGACAAGGTCGATTTTTGACCAAAAATCCTCCCTCTCGCCAAGCGATGGGGAGGGGGATCGCTCGCTGAGAATGAGTGGTGGGGGGGGATTTCGTTCCGCCTCGCCCCTAAACCATGCCGCTTCGCGCCATGGCCCCCCTCCCCCCGCGAGCTACGCCCGCAGGGACGATCCATCGTGCCGCGCCGCTACCAGATAATTCAGCCGCAGATCCTCGGCCAAATGAAGCCCCCGCGCCGGCGAAAAAGCGATCCCCTCGCAGTCGACGACCTCCAGCCCCGCCGCGCCGAGCAAGGCACGCATCGCCTGTGGGTCGATGAATTTGTCATAATCATGGGTCCCTCGCGGGATTCGCCCAAGACCCTCGGCGAGTGTGATCGTCAGGAGCTTCGACCAGGCGGTGCGATTGGGGGTCGACAGGACCAGCAGCCCGCCCGGAGCAAGCCGCTCGCCGAGCTCGCCAACGAACTGCGCCGGGTCGGCGACATGCTCGATCACCTCCATCGCGGTGATCAGGTCGAACCGTCCCTCGACGGCCTCGACCCCGCACGCGCGATAGTCGATGATCAGCTCCTGCGCCGCCGCATGGTTTTGTGCCGCCGCGATCAGCTCGGGCGCAGCATCGACCGCGGTCACCCTGGCCCCCATTCGCGCGAGCGGTTCAGCGAGCAGCCCCGCCCCGCACCCGACATCGAGAGCGCTCTTGCCCTCGAGCGGGCGGCGCTCGCATTCGTCCAACGCCCAATGCTGGTCGATCCGGTCGCGCAGATAAGCAAGCCGCACCGGATTGAGCTTGTGAAGCATCGCCGAAGCGCCCCTGGGGTCCCACCAGTCGCTGGCCATTGCGCCGAAGTGCGCGACCTCGCCCGCGAGGATGCTTGTCTTCGCCATGCGCTGTTCCTAACAGGACGCCGCCCGTCGCCACAACAGGAAGAATTCAACCCTCATGCCCCGAATAGTCATGAAATTCGGCGGAACCTCGATGGCGGGGATTGAGCGCATTCGCCATGTCGCCGGGCTCGTCGCCAAGGAAGCGGCGGCGGGCAACCAGGTGCTCGTCGTGGTTTCGGCGATGGCGGGCGAAACCGACCGGCTGGTCCAGCTCTGCCGCGAGGCCTCCGCGCTTCACGACAGCAAGGAATATGACGTCGTCGTCGCCAGCGGCGAACAGGTCACCGCCGGGCTGCTCGCGATGACCCTCCAGAACATGGGGGCCAATGCACGCAGCTTCATGGGCTGGCAATTGATCCGCGCCGCGGGTTCCCACGGCAACGCCAGGGTCGATGCAATCGAACGATCGACCCTCGACGAAGCACTCACGGGCGGCACCATCGCGGTCATCCCCGGCTTCCAGGGCGTATCGGACGAAGGCCGCCTCGCGACCCTCGGCCGCGGCGGTTCGGACACTTCGGCCGTGGCGATCGCCGCGGGGGTCGGGGCCGACCGCTGCGACATCTACACCGACGTCGACGGGGTCTACACCACCGACCCGCGAATCGTCCCGCGAGCGCGCAAGTTGACCCAGATCACGTTCGAGGAAATGCTCGAGCTCGCCGGGGTCGGAGCCAAGGTCCTCCAGACCCGCTCGGTCGGGCTTGCGATGCGCGAAAAAATGCCGCTGCGGGTGGTCTCGGCATTCGAGGATGTCCCCGGAACCGAGATCGTCGCCGAACTTTCAGGAGCGAATATGGAGCGCAACACAATCGCCGGGATCGCCGCCGACAAGAATGAGGCGCGGATCACCTTGACCGATCTCGCCGACCGGGCCGGAACCGTCGCAGCGGTCATCACCCCGCTCGCCCAGGCGGGAATCGCGGTCGACATGCTGGTGCAGGCGGCGAGCCGCTCAGGTGCCCTCAGCGACCTCACCTTCACTATCCCGCGCGCCAGCCTCGCCCAGGCGATGAGCGCGATCGAGCAGCGCCGGGAGTCGATCAACTATGGCGAAATGCTCACGGACAGCACCGTCGCCAAGGTCAGCATCGTTGGGGTCGGGATCCGCTCCAACCCCGCGCTTGCCGCGATGATGTTCGAAACCCTTGCCGAGCGCCGGATCAACATGGTCGCGGTCTCGGCGAGCGAGATCAAGGTCAGCGCTCTGATCGCCGAGGACGACCTCGATCTCGCCGTCCGGGTCCTCCACACCGCCTTCGGGCTCGACGCTCCCGCGGCACGATACGTCCCCGCGGGACAGGCGGTATGAGCGGCGAAGGACTGATCGCCGAGCGGCTTGAGCTCCACAGCGGCGCCAGGTCGGCGCGGCTCGCCGAGCTGATGAGGCGCGGCACCGACTTCCTCGGTTGCGAGCTCGCGATCCTCGGCGGAGCGATGAGCTGGGTCTCCGAGCGCAACCTCGTCTCGGCGATTAGCAATGCCGGCGGGTTCGGAGTGATCGCCTGCGGCGCGATGACTCCCGACCTGCTCGACCGCGAGATCGCCGCCACCAAAATGCTCACCGCTCGCCCGTTTGGGGTCAACCTCATCACCATGCACCCGATGCTGATCGAACTGATTGACACTTGCGCGAAGCACCGGGTGACCCATGTCGTCCTCGCCGGCGGTCTCCCGCCGGGCGGAGCGATCGACCGGATCAAGGCGAGCGGCGCCAAGCTCATCGCTTTCGCCCCCGCGCTGAGCCTCGCCAAGAAGCTCACCCGCTCGGGCGCCGATGCGCTGGTGATCGAGGGAATGGAGGCGGGCGGGCATATCGGCCCGGTGTCGACCTCGGTGCTCGCCCAGGAAATCCTCCCCCACATCGCCGCCGACATGCCGGTGTTCGTCGCTGGCGGGATTGGCCGCGGCGAAGCGATCGCCGCCTATCTCGAAATGGGCGCGGTCGGGGTCCAGCTCGGCACCCGCTTCGTCTGCGCGACCGAATCGATCGCCCACGCCAATTTCAAGCGCGCCTTCATCCGCGCCTCGGCGCGCGACGCGGTGCCGAGCGTCCAGATCGACCCGCGGCTTCCGGTGATCCCGGTTCGGGCGCTCAAGAACCGCGAAACCGAAGCGTTCGCCGCCAAGCAGCGCGAAGTCGCCCAGAGTCTCGACGAAGGCTCAATCGAAATGGCCGAGGCGCAGCTCCAGATCGAGCATTATTGGGCCGGAGCGCTTCGCCGGGCGGTAATCGACGGCGATGTCGAAGGCGGCTCGGTGATGGCCGGCCAGTCGGTCGGAATGGTGACGAAGGAAGAACCCGTCGTGCAGATTCTCGCCCAGCTCGCCGCCCAAGCCTCAGCGGCGCTCGAAGCGCGCGGCTGATCGGTTCGCCCGGCCTTCGCCATGAGCCTCCAGGCGCGCCCGACGCGGCCCCCCGGGTGGAAACCCCCGCCCAAGCCCGATCCGATGGCCAAGGGCCGCTCGCGCCGGCGCTGATTGCTGTTACTCAAGGCATTGGAGCCGCTGCGGCTTTTCTGTTAGCCACGCCAAATGCCAGTGAACGCCGCAGCAGCCGTGGTCTCCTCGCGTGAAATCCTCACCGGGCTTCACGACATTATGGCGCGCCGCGCGAGCGCCCAGGCCAAGCTCGACCGCGTCGTCGACTTGATCGCCTCGGCGATGGCGAGCGAGGTCTGCTCGATCTATCTGATGCGCGACAATGTCCTCGAACTGTTCGCCACCCACGGCCTTCGCAAGGAGGCGGTCCACGTCACCCGTCTCGCGCTCGGCGAAGGCCTCGTCGGGACGATTGCCGAGGATGGCCGGGTGCTCAACCTCGCCGAAGCGACCAGCCATCCCGAATTCGTCTACCGCCCCGAAACCGGAGAGGAGCTTTTCCACAGCTTTGCCGGGGTTCCGATCATTCGCAGCGAAAGCGCCACCGGAGTGCTGTGCGTCCAGCATGCCGACTCGCGCCGCTATGACGATGTCGAGATCGAGGCACTCCAGACGGTGGCGATGGTGCTTGCGGAAATGATCGCCAACGCGCGCCTCGCCGATGGCTCGCACCGCGGCAGCGGCGGCCGCGACGCGGGCCCGGTGCGCCTCGCCGGACTGAAACTGGTCGCCGGAATGGCGCGCGGAGTGGCCGTGTTCCACCAGCCGCGCGTGGTGGTCGAGCATACCGTCGCCGACGATGTCGAGGCCGAACGCCAGCGGGTCTATGCCGCCTTCCGCCGGATGCGCGAGCAGATCGAGACGATGACCCGTGAGGCCGAGTTCGGAACCGCCGGGGAGCATCAGGAGATCCTCGAGACCTACAAGATGTTCGCCTATGACGAAGGCTGGCAGCGGCGGATCAACGAGGCGATCGACAGCGGGCTGACCGCCGAGGCGGCGATCGAGCGGGTCCGGCAGCGCACCCGCGCTCGGATGCGCGAGATCGACGACCCCCTGCTCGCCGAACGGATGCACGATCTCGACGATCTCGCTAACCGGCTGATGCGGATCGTCTCGGGAAGCATGGGCACCGCGGCGCAGACCGGGCTAAAGCGCGACACGATCCTCATCGCGCGCAATCTAGGGCCCGCAGAGCTGCTCGAATATGACCGCCGCAGGCTGAAGGGCGTGGTGCTCGAGGAAGGCTCCTTGACCGCGCACGTCACCATCGTCGCCCGGGCGATGGGGGTGCCGGTGGTCGGCCGGGTCCACGACGTGCGCCATATTGCCGTCGAGGGCGACACCATCCTCGTCAATGGCGACCAGGGCAGCCTGATCATCCGCCCGAACAGCGCGCTTATCAGCACGTTCGAGCAGCGCATGGCGATGAGCCAGAAGCGCCGCGCCGAATATGCCGCGATCCGCGGACTTCCGGCGATCACCCGCGACGGGCTCAAGGCGACCTTGATGGTCAATGCCGGGCTCGCCGAGGATGCCGCGTCGCTCGATCTCAACGGGGCCGAGGGGATCGGGCTGTTCCGCACCGAATTCCAGTTCCTCGTCTCGGCTACCTTGCCCGGGCGCGAAAGCCAGCAACGGCTGTACAAGAGCGTGCTCGACGCTGCGGGCGACCGTCCGGTGATTTTCCGCACGGTCGATATCGGCGGCGACAAGGCGCTGCCCTATCTGTCCGACGAGAAGGACGAGGCCGAGAATCCGGCGATGGGTTGGCGCGCCCTGCGGCTGTCGCTCGACCGCTCGACCCTGATGAAGGCGCAGGCCCGCGCGCTGATCGAGGCCTCCGAAGGCCGGGTGTTGAGAGTGATGTTCCCGATGGTTTCGGAGCCGTGGGAATATGAAGAGGCGCGCGCTTTGTTCGAGGAACAGCTCGCGTGGGCGCAGGGCGCTCGCCGACCGCTTCCGTCGCGAATCGAATATGGAGCGATGCTCGAAGTGCCGAGCCTTGCGGAAATGCTCGATCTGCTTCTTCCGCGGATCGATTTCCTGTCGATCGGAACCAACGATCTGACCCAGTTCCTGTTCGCCGCCGACCGCGGCGACCCGCGGCTCGCCGAGCGCTACGACTGGCTCAGCCCGGCGATCCTGCGCTTCCTCAAACGAGTGGTCGATCTCGCGCGCGAAGCCAATGTCCCGGTCCGGCTGTGCGGCGAAATGGGCGGACGGCCGCTCGAAGCGATGGCGCTGATAGGGATTGGGATCGTCAATTTCTCGATCACTCCGGCGGCGATGGGCCCGATCAAGGCGATGATCCGCTCGATCGATGCTGGCGCGGTCCGGACGCGCGTCGGGCAATTGCTCGCCAAACCGCCGCGCGACATGCGAAAGGCGCTTACCGAATGGGCGCGGCGCAATTCGGTCGCGCTCGGTTGACGGATCGAATCCGCCCGGGGGCGACGACGGTTGACAGGGTCGCCGCACCCTTCGACTATGACCGCGGCCGGGTGACTGCCACGGGGATTTTTGGATGAACGAAGACGAAGACTTAGTCACGGCCACGGTTGGCGATCAGCTTCGCGCCGCGCGCGAAGCCGCGGGGATCGATCTCGAGGACATCGCCGCTCAAACCCGAATCCCGACCCGTCACCTCGTCGCGATTGAATCGAGCGACTGGGACAAGCTCCCCGCGCCGACCTACACGATGGGGTTCGCCAAATCATACGCCAGCGTGGTCGGGCTCGACCGGACCATGATCGCCGATCAGCTCCGCGCCGAAATGGGCGGGATGCGCGCCTCGGTGACCCAGCCCGAAGTGTTCGAATCAGCCGATCCGGCGCGGGTTATGCCGCGCGGGCTGGTGATTGGCGCGCTGGTCGTGGTCGCGCTGCTGGTCGCGCTTCTGCTGTGGAACCAGTCGCGCTCGCTCGACGCCCCCGATCCACCCTCGGCCGAGGTCGCCGACGTTCGAGGGACCCCGGCGGGCGCCGCTCCAGCTCCGCTCGCCCGGCCGGCTTCGGGCCCGGTGGTCCTGACCGCCAACGAAGCGGTCTGGCTGCAAGTCACTGAACGCGGCGGCGATACGCTGTATGAGGGCGAGCTTGCCGCCGGGCAGAGCTTCGAGGTCCCGCCGACCGCCAAGGCGCCGCTGCTCAAGACCGCTCGACCCGAATCGCTGCGCATTTCGGTTGGAACCGCCGACGCCCCGAGCGTCGGTCCGGCGGGACGGACGGTGTCGAACATCAGCCTGCTCGGCGCCGACCTGCTGCGCTCGCCCGGTGCCTCGCCAGCAACGGGATTAACTCCAACGTCGGGCAATTTGGCTACGCCGATAGAATAGTTCACCGCCGCGACAGTCATTGTCGACCAGCTTGGATTTTTCGAACGTCTTTTCGAACAAGGGTTTGATCATCGCCATGCGTTTTCCGATCGCCGCACCAATGCTTGCACTTGCAGCGCTTGCGCTGACGCCCGCGCTGGCCAAGACCCCGCCGACCCCCGAACAGCGCATCGACCGGCTCGAAAAGCAGGTCCGCCAGGTTCAGAAAACCATCTTCCCCAAGGGGCAGCCCGCCGACACCGCAGGCTTCGTTGACGATCCCGCGGCGACCCAGGCCTCGGTCAGCGATCTCAATGGCCGAATCGATGCACTCGAGCGTCAATTGACCGAGCTGATCCGCACCTCTGAGGAAAACGGCAATCGTCTCGCGGTGATCGAGGCCGATCTTGCCCGGCTTCGCGCCGATCAGGATGCGCGCTTCCGGGCGCTCGAAACCACCGCTGTTCCCGCCGTGGTCGAACCCGCCCTGTCCGAACCTGCTCCCCCGCCCGCTCCTCGTCCAAAGATCGAAGTCCAGCGTACCACGCCATCTGGCTCCCCCGCGACCGACGCGGGTGAAGCGACCTACCTCGAAGGCTATGAGCTGTGGAAGGCGAAGCGCTTTGACGAGGCAGTGACCGTGCTGAGGGCGATGGCCTCGGCTTTTCCCGGGCACCGCCGGGTCAGCTGGGCCAACAATCTCTCGGGGCGCGCCTTGCTCGACAGCGGCCAGCCGCGCGCCGCGGCCGAGGCGCTGCTTGCCAATTACCGCTCCGATCCCAAGGGCGAACGCGCATCCGACAGCCTGTTTTACCTCGGCAAGTCGCTGGTCAAGCTCGGCCAGCCCGCCCAGGCGTGCAAGGCCTACGCCGAGCTTGCCGATGTTTATGGCACGACGTTGCGCGGTGAATTGAAGGCGCTTCTCCCTGCCGCCCGCGCCGAGGCCAAGTGCAACTAGAGTCTGATCGTCTGAGGTGGATGCGCTCCGCGCTTCCGCCGAGAGCGTGAATCAGACTCTCATCATGAGTTTAGACCGTGATTCACGTTTCAGATTAAATCAATCTGAAACGATCACGGTTTAGGACGATGACCCCCCGCGCCGAATGGGTCGAGCGGTTCGCCGCTGATCTCGACGCGCTCTTCCCTTCCGCCGAACCGCTCGGTCTCGCGGTTTCCGGGGGCCCCGACAGCCTCGCCTTGCTCCTGCTGGCGAGCGCCGCCCGCCCCGGGGCGGTCGAGGCGGCGAGCGTCGACCATGCGCTTCGCGACGGCAGCGCCGCCGAGTGCGATATGGTCGCCTCCTTGTGCGCCCGCCTCGCTATCCCGCACTCGACTCTCACCATAGAGTGGGGCGCGAAACCCGCTTCGAACCTTCAGGCGCGCGCCCGCGACCAGCGTTATGCGCTCCTGCTCGCCTGGGCCGATCAGCGCGGGCTCGTCGCAATCGCCACCGCGCATCACGCCGACGACCAGGCCGAAACGCTTCTCATGCGCCTTGCCCATGGCGCGGGCATCACCGGCCTCAGCGGAGTTCGCCCGAAGCGCGACTTGTCCAGCGAAGTGGCGCTGATCCGCCCGCTGCTCGGCTGGCGCCGCGAAGACCTCGGCCGGATCGTCGCCGAAGCTCAGCTCACCCCGGTGATCGATCCCGCCAACCGCGACCCGCGCCACGACCGCACGCTTGTCCGCCGCTGGCTCGCCGACAGCAGCTGGGCCAATCCCGCCCGGCTCGCCGCTGTCGCTCATCATCTCGGTGAGGCCGACGAAGCGCTCGACTGGGCGCTTGGCCCGCTCGCCACCTCGCGCATCGCCGAGGACGGACCCACGCTGACGATCGATCCGGTCGGAATCCCTCCCGAATTGCAGCGCCGGCTGCTCCTCGCGGCCTTTGCGCGCTCAGGCGTTGCTCCTCCGCGCGGCCCCGAGCTTGCCCGGGCGATCGCCGCGCTTCGGCTCGGGCGATCGGTCACTCTCGGCGCCCTTAAGCTCGACGGCGGATCGCTCTGGCGTGTATCCCCCGTTCCACCGCGGCGTGCACATTGTCATTAAAGGTTTTGCGCCTATTTTAGGAGGGTGCCAAATCCGGCCGATGGACGAGACGAACTTATGAGCGACAACAAACCCGGCAATCCCTGGACCAGAAGCCTGCTGATCTGGGTCGCGGTGCTGTTCGGTCTGGTGCTGTTCGTCCAGGCGATCGACGGCGGAGCGCGCGCCGCGGCAGGCGAGCCGGTGGCCTATTCCGAATTCGTCCGCCAGGTCGAAGAAGGCAATGTCCGTTCGGTGACGATGGCGCCGAACACCAGCGGCAATGCCGAGATCAGCGGCAAGCTCGCCAATGGCGAACCCTTCCGCACCACCGCTCCGGGTGACGCGCGGGTCAGCGACCGGTTGATCGCCAAGGGAGTCGCGGTCCAGGTCAAGGCCGAGGAGCAGTCCTCATTCTGGCTGATCCTGCTTTATCAGTCGATGCCGTTCCTGCTGATCCTCGGGATCAGCTTCTTCGTCATGCGTCAGATGCAGAAGAACGCCGGCTCGGGGGCGATGGGCTTCGGCAAGTCGCGCGCCAAGATGCTCACCGAAAAGCATGGCCGGGTGACCTTCGCCGACGTCGCCGGGATCGACGAGGCTCGCGAGGAGCTTCAGGAAATCGTCGAATATCTGAAAGATCCGGGCCGCTTCGCCCGCCTCGGCGGAAAGATCCCCAAGGGCGCGCTGCTGGTCGGCTCGCCCGGAACCGGCAAGACCCTGCTCGCCCGGGCGATCGCCGGCGAGGCCGGAGTGCCCTTTTTCACCATCTCGGGATCGGATTTCGTCGAAATGTTCGTCGGCGTGGGCGCGAGCCGGGTCCGCGACATGTTCGAGCAAGCCAAGAAATCGGCCCCGTGTATCGTCTTCATCGACGAGATCGACGCGGTCGGCCGCCATCGCGGCGCCGGGCTCGGCAACGGCAATGACGAGCGCGAGCAGACCCTGAACCAGCTTCTGGTCGAAATGGACTGTTTCGAGGCCAATGAAGGCATCATCATCATCGCCGCGACCAACCGTCCCGACGTGCTCGACCCCGCACTTCTTCGCCCTGGCCGCTTCGACCGGCAGGTGATCGTCCCGCGCCCGGACATCGACGGTCGCGAGCAGATCCTCGCGGTGCACATGAAAAAGGTCCCGCTCGCCCCCGACGTCGATCCGCGAGTGATCGCTCGCGGGACCCCGGGCTTTTCGGGCGCCGACCTTGCCAACCTTGTCAACGAAGCCGCGCTGCTCGCCGCCCGGCGCGGCAAGCGTCTCGTCGCGATGAAGGAGTTCGAGGAGGCCAAGGACAAGGTCATGATGGGCACCGAGCGCAAGTCGATGGTCATGACCGAAGACGAAAAGAAGATGACCGCCTACCACGAGGCGGGGCACGCGATCGTCGCGATCCACGAACAGGCGTCGGACCCGATTCACAAGGCGACGATCATCCCGCGCGGCCGAGCGCTGGGAATGGTCATGCGCCTGCCCGAGCGCGATTCGTACAGCTATCACCGCGACAAGATGTACGCCAACCTCGCGGTGTCGATGGGCGGACGGGTCGCCGAAGAAGTGATCTTCGGCTACGACAAGGTCTCGTCGGGCGCCTCGTCCGACATCCAGTATGCCACCGGTCTGGCGCGCGACATGGTCACCCGCTGGGGAATGTCCGACGCGCTCGGTCCGCTGCAATATGCCGAGGCCGATGAAGAGGTTTTTCTCGGCTATTCGGTCAATCGCCAGAAGAACATGTCGAACGAGACCGCGCAGGCGATCGACAAGGAAATCCGCCGGATCGTCGAGCAGGGCTACGACCGCGCCAAATCCCTGCTCAATGAGCATATCGCCGAGCTTCACACCCTCGCCAACGCCCTGCTCGAATATGAGACGCTGTCGGGCGACGAGATCCGCACCTTGCTCGACGGCGGGACGGTCGAGCGCGGAAGCTCGACCCGTCCGCTGCTCCCCGCCGCCGGATCGTCGATCCCCAAGAGCCGCCGTCCGGCGAGCGGTCTCGGCGGGCCGGCTCAAGCGGGCACCTGAGCCGCGCCAGCTCCCCGGTGCGGACGATCGGACTGCTGGG
>JBKKAQ010000104.1:0-19532 GCA_046714555.1 Sphingomicrobium sp.
ATCGCCGGTAATGGCGACGAACGCATCGTGAAGCCCCGGGCGTTCGATCGCCAACGTCTCGATCCCCGCGCCACCCTCGATCAGCGCCTTGAGCAAGGGCTCGGCGCCCGAGCAGGGAAGCTCGAAGGTCCATTCGCCGCCATCGTTGCGCGCGTCGGCGGGAAGCGCGGTGCGCCACGGACCGTCGGCGGCGCGGGTGCGCAGGCGGACGATCGGGCGGAGGCGGCCGCGGGCTTCGTCGACCGCGCCTTCGAATGCGACCTTGCCCCCGGCGATGATCGCGATTCGCTCACACAGCCGTTCGGCATGGGCGATGACATGGGTCGAAAAGATGATCGTCGCTCCGCCCTGCGCCTCGCGGCGGATGAGCGCCTCGAGCTTGCCCTGGTTGATCGCGTCGAGCCCCGAAAAGGGCTCGTCGAGGACGATCAGCCGCGGCTTGTGGATGATCGTCCCGAGCAGTTGCACGGTCTGAGCCATGCCCTTGGACAAGGCGCGGACGGGTTTTCGCGCCCATTCGCCAAGCCCGTGCTCGGCCAGCAGCGCATCGGCGCGGCGGCGGCCTTCGCCGAGCCCGAGCCCGCGAAGCGCACCCATGATGGCGATCGCCTCGCGGCACATCATCGCCGGATAGAGCCCGCGTTCCTCGGGCAGATAGCCGACCTCGCGCGCGGCATCGAGCGGGCGCTCGCGGCCGAGCAGTCGGCGGCTTCCCGAGCTCGGGTCGATGATCCCTAGCAGCATTCGAAGCGTGGTGGTCTTGCCCGCGCCATTGGGGCCGAGAATGCCGTAGATGCTTCCGACGGGAACGCTCAGGCTGACCCCGTCGACCGCCCGCGTCTCGCCGAAGTCCTTGACCAGCCCAATGGCTTCGAGGGCTGCGGTTTCACTCATTGGCGCCTGTGCTAGAGAATAAAGCGCAAATGACAATCTCGCTCGAACAGGAAATTCGCGCCGAAGCCGGACGGCTCGGGTTTGTCGCGTGCGGCTTCGCTCGTTCCGATGCCGCGCCCGATGCGGGGGTCGAGCTGCGCGAATGGCTGGCCGCGGGGAACCACGGAACGATGGGCTGGATGGAAGCGCGCGCCGACGAGCGCGCTTCGCCCGCCGGGCTGTGGGACGGAGCGCGCTCGGTGATCGCGCTGGCGATGAGCTATGCGCCGGCGAGCGATCCGCTGGCGCTTGGCAACGAAGGCAGCCTAGGGCGGATCTCGGTCTATGCCCAGGGCGGCGATTATCACAAGACGGTCAAGCAGGGGCTCAAAGCGCTCGGGCGGTTCATCGTCGAGCGCTCCCCGAGCGAATTGAAGGTCTTCGTCGATACCGCCCCGGTGATGGAAAAGCCGCTCGCCGCCGCCGCCGGGATCGGCTGGCAGGGCAAGCATACCAGCCTGTTGTCGCGAACCCACGGCAACTGGCTGTTCCTCGGGATCATCATGACCTCGCTCGAGCTTGAGCCCGACCTTCCGGCCGAGGAGCATTGCGGAAGCTGCACGCGGTGCATCGCGGCCTGCCCGACCGGAGCGATCGTCGGACCGCGGCGGATCGATGCGCGGGCGTGCATTTCATATCTGACGATCGAGCATCGAGGGCCGATTCCGAACGCGTATCGCGAGGCGATCGGCAACCGCATCTATGGCTGCGACGATTGCCTCGCGGTGTGCCCGTGGAACCGCTTCGCCGACCAGGCGCAGGCCCATCGCGCGTTCCTGCCGCGCGCGGAAATGGTCGCTCCGCGGCTGGCGGACCTGCTCGCGCTCGACGATGCGGGGTTTCGCGAGATGTTCGCGGGGTCGCCGATCAAGCGCATCGGAATCAGGCGGATAATTCGCAATTGCCTGATCGCAGCGGGCAATAGCCGCGACCCGGGGCTTCGCGCTGCGGTCGAGCGGCATCTCGGCGACAGCGATCCGGTGGTCGCCGAAGCCGCCGAGTGGGCGATGTCCCGGCTTCAGGGAGTCGCCAGGAACGCGAGGCAGCTCGCCTGATCGATGTCGTCGCCGGAGGGGCGGCGGGTGTCGATGTGAAGCACCCGCTCGACCCCGGATCCGCTTTCGGGGGGGTAGAGAAAGGCGTCGAGGACGCAGCCGCCGCGGGCGAACTGGAGCTTGAGCCCGGAGCCTTCGCGGACTTCGAAGCGCGGCGGGCCGAAGCGCTGGCCGAGCTCGGCGGCGGTCAGGCCGATGAGGTCGCCGCGCTCGCGCTGCAAGGGTGGCGGAGCGACCGGCGCCGGGTGCGGCGGTGCGGTGGCGCAGCCGGCGATCAGCAAGGCGGCGAGTGGAGCGAGGCGGCGCATCGCGGCGATGATGGACAGGCGCGATGCGGGTGGCAAGCTTGCAGCGGCGCGGCCCGCCCGCTAGTCGCCGCGCTTTCCCGCATCATCAGGATTTTGCATGGGCCAGCACCGCCTCGACGTGATCGCGATCGGCAATGCGATCGTCGACGTCATCGCCGACGCCGACGATGATTTCATCGACGCGCAGGGACTCGCCAAGGGAGCGATGCGGCTGATCGACGAGCGCGAAGCCGATCGATTGTACCAGGCGATGGGCCCGGCGCGCGAGGCGAGCGGGGGATCGGCGGCGAATACAGCGGCGGGACTCGCCGCGCTGGGACTGAGCGCCGGTTTCGTAGGACAGGTTGCCGCCGATCAGCTCGGGGAGATATTCACCCATGATATCAAGAGCTTGGGCGTAGAATTCACGACCCCGGCGCGGAGCGATGTGGGGGCCACCGCGCGCTGCCTGATCCTGGTGACTCCCGACGCGCAACGGACGATGAACACCTTTCTTGGCGCGGCGCAGGAATTGAGCGTGGCAAGCGTCGACCCGGCGAGCATCGCGGCGGCGGGGATCCTCTATCTCGAAGGCTATTTGTGGGATCCCGCGGAGGCGCGAGCGGCGATGGAGGCGGCGATCGCAGCGGCGCGGGGAGCGGGGCGGCGGGTGGCGTTCACTCTGTCCGACAGCTTCTGCATCGCGCGCCACCGCGACGGCTTCCTCAAGCTGATCGAGGATCGCAAGATCGATATATTGTTCGCCAATGAGGCCGAGATCACCGAGCTTGCCGGGGAGAAGGAGTTCGAGACCGCGGTCGAGGCGATCGCTCCGCTGGTGCCGATGCTGGTGGTCACCCGCAGCGAGCGCGGAGCGATCGCGGTCGCCGGCGACGAGCGTGCCGAGGTCGCCGCCGAGCCGATCGAGCGGTTGGTCGACACCACCGGCGCGGGCGATTTGTTCGCCGCGGGCTTCCTTGCCGGACAGGCGCGCGGGATGGGGCTGAAGCGATCGCTCAAGCTTGGAGCGATCGCCGCAGCCGAAGTGATCCAGCATTATGGAGCGCGGCCCCAAGCCGACCTCAAGGCGCTAGCGGGCGATCTGCTCGGCTAAGCCCCCGCTAATGCTGGTGGCTGGGATCGTCGATGCCGGGGACGTGCGGAGCGAGGTCGTGCGCGTCGTCCTCATGAACCTCGACCCGGCCCTGGCCGAGATGGCTGTGGCTGCGGCTGTAGCCGAAATAGATCAGGAAACCGATCGCGGTCCAGATCGGGAGCACCAGCATCGCCGTGGTCGGCAGGTTGAAGAACAGGAACAGGCAGCCGAGGATGGTCAGCGGTCCGATGATCACGAGGCCCGGAACGCGGAAGGCGCGCTGGCGGTCGGGATTGGTGCGGCGAAGCATCATCACCGCGATCGCGACCATCAAAAAGGCATAGAGCGTCCCGGCATTGGCGATGTCGGCAAGCTGTCCGACCGGGAGGAAGGCCGCGGCGACCGCGACGACAACCCCGGTGATGGCAGTGACGACATAGGGCGTGCGCCACTTGGGATGAACCTTCGACAAGCCTTCGGGGAGGAGCCCGTCGCGGGCCATGACGAAAAAGATGCGGGTCTGGCCGAACAACAGGATGAGGATGACCGAGGGCAGAGCGAGGATCGCGGCATAGCCGAGCGCATTGCCGATCACGCCGAAGCCGATCGTCCGCAGCACATGGGCGAGAGCCTCGTTCGAGCAGACCAGCGCCGCTGAATGGGCGGGCATGGCGCATTGGCGGGCGAGCTCTTCCGACCCGGCGGGGAAGGGAATCCCGCCCGGCCCCATGATCGGCTGGCCGCCGATAGTTCCCACCGCACCGGCGGAAACCAGGATGTAGAAGACGGTGCAGAACAACAGGCTGCCGATCAGGCCGATCGGAACATTGCGCTGCGGGTTCCTGGTTTCCTCGGCGGCGGTCGAGACCGCGTCGAAGCCGACATAAGCGAAAAAGATCGTCGCCGCGGCGCCGACCGCGCCGACCCCGGTGCCGAAGCCGCCGAACAGCCCGGCGGGGAGGAAGGGATTGAAGTTCGAGCCGTCGATCCGGGGCAGGGTCAAGGCGATGAAGGCGGTCAGCGCGGTGACCTTGATCATCACCAAGACGGCGTTGACCTTGGCGCTTTCGCTGGTCCCGATCATCAGCAGCCAGGTCACCAGCAGAGCGATGATGAACGCCGGAAGGTTGATCAGCCCGCCGGGCGCCCCGCCGAGAGCAAGCGGCCCCGCGGTGAGAAAAGGCGGGAGCGCGATACCGAAAGTATCGTTGAGGATCGTTCCGGTGAAATAGCCCGACCAGCCGACCGACACCGCCGAGGCGGCGATGGCATATTCGAGGACCAGCGCCCAGCCGACCGTCCAGGCGAGAAATTCGCCCATGGTCGCATAGCTGTAGGTGTAGGCCGAGCCGGCGACGGGGATCATCGCGGCGATTTCGGCGTAGCACAGAGCGGCGACGATGCACACCGCGCCGGCGATGATGAACGCCAGCATCAGGCCGGGGCCGGCCTTTTGAGCGCCGGCGGCGGTGAGGACAAAGATGCCGGTGCCGATAATGCAGCCGATCCCGAACAGGGTCAGCTGGAAGGCGCCAAGCGAGCGGTGAAGCGATTTTCTCTCGGCGGTGGCGAGAATTGCGTCGAGTGGCTTTACGCGCCCGAAGATCATGTGCGTCCCCCTGATACGAGACGCCCTGGCGGCGCCGGTGTTGAAGCGGAACCTAGCGGCTCAACCGGCGAGGGCAATCCCTTAACTCGGTTTGCGCGGGGCCTCGACCATGATCGTCTCGGATTGAATCAATCTGAAAGGTGAATCACGGTCCAAGCTTATGATCAGAGGCTGATTTACACCCTCGGCGGAAGCGCGGAGCGCTTCTACCTCAAGACGATCGGTCTCTAGCGAGCGAGCATCGCGCCCAAGGGCTCGCCGCCGAAGATGTGGACGTGGAGGTGGGGGACTTCCTGGCCCGAGCGCTTGCCGGTGTTGGCGAGCAGGCGATAGCCCTGGACGTGCATTTCGCCGTCGCGGGCGACCTTGCCGACCGCGCGGACGAAGCCCGCGATCTCGGCGTCGGAGGCATGTTGCGAAAAATCGTCCCACGAGACGTAGGCGCCCTTGGGGATGACGAGGATATGGATCGGGGCGAGCGGAGAGATGTCGTGGAAGGCGAGCGAATGCTCGTCCTCATGGACCCTGTTGCACGGAAGCTCGCCGCGGAGGATCCGCGCGAAGACATTGGTTTCGTCATAAGGCTGCGTCGCATCGACCGGCATAAAGGACTCCGCTTGACCCTGTCAGCGGCCTCGCTACCACGAAAGGCGATGAGCGAGGAAACCCCCGAAAGCCATATTCCGTACGACGAGATCGTCCAGGAGGCGCTGCGCGACGTGGTTGGACGGGTGCTCGGCGAGGTCGAGCGGACGGGCATGCTTCCCGGGGCGCATCATTTCTTCATCACCTTCCGCACGCGAAGCCCCGGAGTGATGATCCCGAGGCATTTGTCCGAACGCTTCCCCGAGGAGATGACGATCGTCATCCAGCACCGCTTCTGGGACCTCAAGGTCGAGAATGACGGTTTTTCGGTCGGACTGTCGTTCGGCGGAGTGTCGTCGACGCTTCGGGTGCCGTTCGCCGCGGTGACCGACTTCTTCGACCCGGCGGTCGAATTCCGGCTGACCTTCCAGGCCAATGCCGAGGAGGAGCCCGCCGAGCATGACGCGGCGGAGAATGACGTCCCGCCCGGCGAGCCGGCCGAGGACGGGTCGAACGTCGTTTCGGTAGATTTCACCCGGAAGAAGTGATTGTCAGGTCATGCCGGGGGCATGACCTGAAAAATCACTCAAGCAACGCTCCCTCGGGTCTAGCTGACCGCCCGAACGCCCGCGCAACTCGACTTCGCGATGCGCTCCGCTTAGAGGCTTGGCCCGACGCCATGAAAAGGGCCAGCGACCAATGACCAAGACCCGTACCGAGACCGACAGCTTCGGCCCGATCGCGGTCCCCGCCGATTGCTATTGGGGAGCGCAGACCGCTCGCTCGATCGCCAATTTCCCGTTCGGCCCGCGCGAGGCGATGCCGTCCGAGATCGTCCATGCCCTGGGCTTCGTCAAGCAGGCCGCGGCGCGGGTCAATGCGCGGATCGGCGGATTGGAGCCGCAGATCGCCGAGGCGATCCAGCAGGCCGCGGCCGAAGTCGCGCGCGGTGACCTCGACGGGGAGTTTCCGCTGGTCATCTGGCAGACCGGGTCGGGCACCCAGTCGAACATGAACGCCAATGAAGTGATCGCCGGGCGCGCCAACGAGAAGATGACCGGCAAGCGCGGCGGCAAGGCGCCGGTCCACCCCAACGACCATGTCAACCAGGCCCAGTCGTCGAACGACAGCTTTCCGACCGCGATGCATATCGCCGCGGCGCGCAGTGTCGCCCACCGGCTGGTCCCGTCGCTCAGGCGGATCCACGCGCGGCTGACCGAACTGGCCGAGCATTGGGACCCGATCGTCAAGATCGGCCGGACCCATTTGCAGGACGCGACCCCTTTGACCCTCGGGCAGGAATTTTCGGGCTATGCGCGCCAGATCGAGGATAATCTCAGTAGGGTCGAAGGGGTCATGCCGCGATTGTTGAGGCTGGCGCAGGGCGGGACGGCGGTCGGCACCGGGCTCAACGCGCCCAAGGGCTTCGCCGAGAAATTCGCCGCCGAAATCGCCAATCTGACCCAGATGCCGTTTGTCAGCGCGCCCAACAAGTTCGCCGAGCTTGCCGCGCACGACACATTGGTCGAATTGTCGGGAGTGCTCAACACGATCGCGGTGTCGCTGTCGAAGATCGCCAACGACATCCGGCTGTTGGGGTCGGGGCCACGCTGCGGGCTCGGCGAATTGAAGCTTCCCGAAAATGAGCCGGGCAGCTCGATCATGCCGGGCAAGGTCAATCCGACCCAGTGCGAGATGCTGACGATGGTCGCGGCGCAGGTCATGGGCAATCATCTCGCGGTGACCATCGGCGGGCTGCAGGGGCATCTCGAATTGAACGTGTTCAAGCCGCTGATCGGGGCCAATGTGATCCGCTCGATCAATCTGCTGAGCATCGGAATGGAAAGCTTCACCGAGCGGACGCTCGACGGGCTCGAGGCCGACGAGGTGCGGATCGGAGAGCTGATGAACCGTTCGCTGATGCTGGTCACCGCGCTCGCGCCGGCGATTGGCTATGACAATGCCGCGACAATCGCTAAGCATGCCCACAAGAAGGGGCAGACGTTGAAGCAGGCCGGGCTCGAGCTCGGTCTGGTCGACGAGGCGACCTTCGACCGGCTGGTCAAGCCGGAAGCGATGCTCGGGCGGTGATCGCCCGCACGGGAGGAAATGACATGCGCCGTTATGCGTCATGGGTAGTGGTGGTCGGGCTTCCCGGGCTGTTGCTCGCGGGCTGCGCGGTCAAGCGCCCCGAAGTGCGCGAGCCGCGGCGGCCGCCGCCCCCCCCGGTGAGGGTCGAGGCGCCGCTCGCCGCGTCGGTCTATGTCGCGCTTGCGGCGTCAACCGATCTGTTCGAAATCCAGTCGGCCGAGCTAGCCCAGGCGCGCGCGAGCAATATGGGCTTGCGCGATTTCGCGCGGATGATGGTCGAGGCGCACAAGGGGCTCGGCTCGCAATTGTCGTTCGCCGGGCGCAGGCTCGACCTGCTTCCTTCGGCCGAACTGCTGCCCGAGCATAAATTGATGCTCGACGAGCTTGCCGCGAGCGGTGATTTCGACGCGACCTATCGTCGCCAGCAGCTCAAAGTCCACGAGGCCGCGGTCAAGCTGCACGGCGATTATGCGGCGCGCGGGACCAGTCCGACGCTTCGCCCGGTGGCGGCGTCGGCGCTTCCGGTGGTCCGAGCGCACCTCGACCGGCTGCGCGGGCTTTAGCTGGGCGAAGGCTCTAGGCGGCGTCGCGGCCGCGGGCGATCGCGACCACTCCGGTGCGGGCGATCTCGACCAGCCCGACCTCGCGCATCAGAGCGACGAAGGTATTGATCTTGCCGGTGCTGCCGGTGATCTCGAAGACGAAGCTGCCGGTGGTCGCGTCGAGCACCCGCGCGCGGTAGATGTCGGCGAGGCGCATCGCCTCGATCCGGTGCTCGCCGGTCCCGGCGACCTTGACCAGCGCAAGCTCGCGCTCGACATGGGGGCCAAAAGCGGTGAGGTCGAGCACCTTGTGCACCGGAACCAGCCGCTCGAGCTGGGCCAGGATCTGCTCGATCACCTGCGTCGATCCGACGGTGACGATGGTGATCCGGCTGATCGACAGGTCCTCGCTGACATCGGCCACCGTCAGGCTTTCGATATTATAGCCGCGCGCCGAGAACAGTCCGGCGATGCGGGCGAGAATTCCGGCTTCATTGTCGACCAGCACCGACAAGGTGTGCCGATCGACGGCCTCGGGCTTGATATGCATCAGACCAGCGCCTTTGCTTCATCGTCCATTTCGCCCGAAACCTCATTGGCCTGGAGGATCATTTCGGTGTGGGCGGCGCCCGACGGGATCATCGGGAAGCAGTTGGCGAGCTTGGCCACCCGGCAATCGACCATCACCGGGCCGTCATGGGCGAGCATCGCCTCGATCCCGGCGTCAAGATCGTCGGGCTTGTCGATCCTGAGCCCCATCCAGCCATAGGCTTCGGCGAGCTTGACGAAATCGGGCAGCGCCTCGCTGTAGCTTTCGGAGTAGCGGCTCGAGTAAGTCAGCTCCTGCCACTGGCGGACCATCCCCATATATTCATTGTTGAGGATGAACACCTTGACCGGAAGCCGATATTGAGCGGCGGTCGACATTTCCTGGATGTTCATCAGGATCGAGGCCTCGCCGGCGATGTCGATGACGAGTTCGCCGGGATGGCCGAGCTGAGCCCCGATCGCCGCCGGAAGCCCGTAGCCCATCGTCCCCAAGCCCCCCGAGGTGAGCCATTTGTTGGGCGCTTCGAAGCCGAAATGCTGCGCCGCCCACATCTGGTGCTGGCCGACTTCGGTCGAGATGATCGGATTTCGATCCCTGGTCGCGTGCCACAGCCGGCGGACCGCGTGCTGGGGCATGATCTCGGTCTTCGAAGCCGGGAAGCTGAGCGATTCGCGGTTGCGCCATTCCTTGATCGAGGTCCACCAGCGGCGCTGGTCGGACGGCTGCAGCTGGCGGGCGCGCCACAGTTCGACGATCCGCGCGAGCGCTCGGCCGGCATCGGCGAGGATCGACAGATCGGCGAGAACGATCTTGTTGATCGACGAGCGGTCGATGTCGATGTGGATTTTCTTCGATCCCGGGGAAAAGGCGTCGAGCCGCCCGGTCACCCGATCGTCGAACCGGGCGCCGATGCAGACGATCAAATCGGCGCGGTTCATCGCCATATTGGCTTCATAGGTGCCGTGCATCCCGAGCATCCCGATCCATTGCGGCGAGGAGGCGGGAAAGGCGCCGAGCCCCATCAGGGTCGAGGTCACCGGAGCGCCGCTGAGCTCGGCCAGCTCGCGCAGGCTGGCCGAAGCGGCGGGGCCGGCGTTGATGATCCCGCCGCCGGTATAGAGGATCGGCCGCCTCGCCGCGGCGATCATCGCCACCGCGGTCTCGATTGCCTGGTCGTCGGGCTCGACCTGCGGACGGTAGGAGCGGCGGGCGATCACCTCGGGCTTGCGATATTCGGCGGTGGCGACCTGGACGTCCTTGGGCAGGTCGATGATCACCGGGCCGGGCCGCCCCGAGGTCGCGAGGTAAAAGGCTTCGTGGACGATCTGGCCGAGCCGCGCCGGGTCCTTGACCAGATAATTATGCTTCGAGCAGTGCCGAGTGATCCCGACGGTGTCGCATTCCTGAAAGGCGTCGCTGCCGATCAGGCTGGTCGGGACCTGGCCTGTGATGACCACGATCGGGATCGAATCCATCAGCGCGTCGGCGATCCCGGTGACCGCATTGGTCGCTCCGGGTCCCGATGTGACGAGCACCACCCCGGGCTTTCCGGTCGAGCGGGCATAGCCTTCGGCGGCATGGACCGCTCCGCCTTCCTGGCGGACGAGGATGTGGCGGATGCGCTTCTGCTTGAACAACGCATCATAGATCGGGAGCACCGCTCCGCCGGGATAACCGAAGACGAATTCGACCCCGAGATCGGTCAGCGCCTGGACGAGGATGTCGGCGCCGCTGAGTTCGGCGGCTGCGGCGGGCGTGTCCTTTGCGATGGTCGCTTGCTTGGTCATGACATGGGTTCCTTCATGGCCCCAAAAAGAAAAATCCCCCGGCTCCGGGGTGGAGCGGGGGGGTTTCTGATTTCCAGTCCTGCGAGACCTTTAGCCAGAGCCCTGTACCGCTCCTCGAGAGGGGCCGAGCCTTACTACGGCAAGAACGGGGCCGCGGCCGGCGCGAAGCGCGTCGCCATGCGTTGCGATCATCAGCTTCGAAAGCTGCACGACAAGCCCCTTCTTCCAATCCCGTCGGGGATCGAATCGGCTTCTTCCTACCCCCCGCGAGGCGAGATGCAAGCAGATTCACCGTCCGTCATCGGCCGTCGGCAAGTCGATTTCGCGAAGTGCGGCGTCGAGCGCGTCCCCGACCCGCGCGCACCAGAAGTCGATACCCGCCGAATCGAGCAGCAGGTCCTGGCGAATCTCGAGCTCGGCGTAGGGCAGGCGCCGATCGAAGGCGTGGAACGGGATGGTGAAATCGGTCGAATCCATCGTGTAGGGCCGATTATCGCCGACGCAGAGGTCGCCCTGCTTCGACAAAGCGCCGAGCATCGCCTTGGCGAAGCGGCGGTCGCCCTGGTCATAGAGCACCCCGATTTGCCAAGGCCGGTCGATCCCGTTCATCGCCGGAGTGAAGCTGTGAAGCGCGACCAGCACGATTTGCTCCTTGGCGAGGCGCCGGCGTTCGAGGTCGGAATGGATCGCGGAGTGATAGGGGGCGTGGATCGCGTCGATTCGCGCCTGAGCGGCGGCGGGGTCGAGACTTCGATTGGCGGGAACCGCGGTCCCGTCGCTGATCGCCATGATCGCTTGGCTCGACTGGGGGGAGCGGTTGCAGTCGATCACCAGCCGCGAATAATTCTGATGGATGAAGCAGGAGTCGAGGCGGTCGGCGAGTTGGCGCCCGAGCCCGGCGATGCCGATGTCCCAGGCGATGTGCCGAGCGCGCTCCTCCGGGGCCAGCCCGAGATCGCCGAGGCTCAGCGGGACCCGATTTCCGGCATGGTCGCCCAACAGCAGGAATGGCGAGCGGCCCGACGGATTGTAGACCGCGACGGGTGGCGGCTCGTCCGCGGCCAGTATAGAGGCGTGCGATGACGGGACACAGCCGGGCTTTTGTTTCATGCCGATCCTAACCATTTCTCACGTCACCAGCTATGCGTATCGGCAGCCGGTCGCTCTCGGGGAGCACCGTATATTTGTCCGGCCGCGCGAAAGCTATGATCAGCGGTTGCTCGAATCGCGGCTGGTGATCGAACCCGAGCCGATCGAGCTTCGCTGGCTCCACGACGTGTTCGGCAATTCGGTGGCGATCGCTCGCTTCGCCGGGCGCTCGACCCGCCTCACGTTCGACAGCTGGGTGCGGATGGAGCACAGCCCGCTGCTGACCCGAGAGATCGCGGTCGAGGATTATGCCCAATTGTTCCCGTTCAGCTATTCGCCCGAGGACATGGCCGATCTGCTCCGCTCGATCGAGCGCCAGCATCACGATCCCGAGCGGATCCTCGACCGCTGGGCGCGCCAGTTCCTCGGCAAGGGGGCAAGGACCGAGACGGTGCCGATGCTCGCCGAGCTGACCGCGACGATCCGCCGCGAGTTCACCTATCTTCCGCGCGCCGAAAAGGGCACCCAGACCCCGGTCGAGACCTTGCAGAAGCGCCAGGGGACCTGCCGCGATTTCGCGGTGCTGATGATGGAGGCGGCGCGAGCGCTCGGGCTCGCCGCGCGGTTCATTTCAGGCTATCTCTACAACCCGACCGGAAGCGAAGGACGGGTCGGCGGAGGAAGCACCCATGCCTGGGTGAGGATTTTCCTTCCCGGGTCGGGCTGGGTCGAGTTCGATCCGACCAACGGGATCGTCGGCAATGCCGGGCTGATCCGGGTCGCGGTCGCCCGCGATCCGTATCAGGCGGTGCCGATTTCGGGAACGTGGAGCGGCTTTCCGAAGAGCGATCTGGGGATGAAGGTCAACGTCGAGGTCCATCTGGAAGATGAGGATGAATTCGCCGCCAGCCCGACAGTTGCCGGCACGAGAAGGGTTTGAACATGCTGATACGAACAGGCTTCGACATTCGCTTCACCACCGAGCATCCGGTGCCGATGCTGGCGATGCTGAGCGTCCATCCCTCGCGCGAGCAGGATCTTCGAAGCGAGCAAAGGATCATCACCGACCCGGCGCTTGCGACCCATGATTATCTCGACGGGTTCGGCAATGTCTGCACCCGGCTGACCCTGCCCGAGGGCGAGACCTTGCTGTCGGCCGATTTCGTGATCGAGGTGTCGGGGCTCAAGGACGGGGTCAACCCCGATGCGCGGCAGTTGCCGGTCGAGGAGCTTCCCGACGAGGTGCTCGTCTTTCTGCTCGGCAGCCGCTATTGCGAGACCGACCGCCTGTCCGACACCGCCTGGGGATTGTTCGGGCATATCGAGCCCGGCTGGACCCGGGTCGAGGCGATCGTCGACTTCACCCATCACCACATCCGCTTCGGCTATGAGCATGCCCGGCCGACCAAGACCGCGTGGGAAGCGCATCAGGAACAGCGCGGAGTGTGCCGCGACTATGCCCATCTGGCGATCGCCTTGTGCCGCTGCATGAACATTCCGGCGCGTTACTGCACCGGCTATTTGGGCGACATCGGGGTTCCGGTGTCGGAAAATCCGATGGACTTTTCGGCCTGGTTCGACGCCTATCTCGACGGCGAATGGTACACGTTCGATGCTCGCAACCGGCATCCGCGGATCGGCCGGATCCTGATGGCGCGCGGCCGCGATGCGACCGACACCGCGCTGACCACCGCCTTTGGATCGGCGATCCTCAGCGGGTTTACCGTCCACACCGATGAGGTCGAGACGGTTGACTGAGCCGGTCCCCGCCCCCTCGCCAGGCGCGCTGCCGAACCCGCTGCTGAGGCCGTGGAGCGGCGAGCATGAGGCACCCGATTTCGGTGCGATTCGGGTCGAGCATTTCCTTCCCGCGTTCGAAGTCACGATCGCCGAGAACCGGGCCGAGATCGAGGCGATCGCCGCCAATATGGCGCCGGCCGATTTCGACAATGTGATCGCCGCGCTCGAGCGGTCGGGGGCAGCGCTCGCCCGGGTAAGGCGCTTGTTCTGGATGCTCGCTTCGGCCGAAGCCGATGCTCCGATCCGAGCGATCGAGTCCGAGGTTTCGGCGCTGCTCACCCGCCACGGAACCGAGATCAGCCATGATCGCAGGCTGTTCGAGCGGATCGCCGAGGTGTGGCGGACGAGGGACCGGCTCAATCCCGAACAGAGCCGGCTGACGGACAACAGCTACAAGGGCTTCGTCAGTGGCGGAGCGGCGCTCGAGGCGAAGGACAAGCAGCGTTTCGCGGCGATCGACCAGAAGCTCGCCGAACTATCGGTCGCCTTCGGCCAGAATGTGCTTGGCGCCACCAACGGCTGGGAAATGCTGCTCGGCAAGGACGAGCTTGGCGGAATTCCCGCCGATCTGATCGATGCCGCGGCCCGCCGGGCCGCCGAGCGCGGGATCGCCGAGCGCTATTGCTTCACCCTCGACCGGAGCGATTTCGAAGGGCTGCTGAGCTTTGCCGAGCGGCGCGAGATCCGCGAGCGGGTGTGGCGCGCCTTTACCAGCCGCTGCGACGGCGGAGCGCATGACAATAACCGGATCGTCGCCGAGATCGTCGCGCTTCGCGACGAGCGAGCGAGGCTGCTCGGTTATGCGAGCTATGCCGACTACAAGCTCGAGGACAGCATGGCCAAGACCCCGGCGACCGCCGAGGCGCTGATGCTGCGCGTGTGGCGCCCCGCGCTCGGCCAGGCGAAGCGAGAAGCCGAGGCACTGCAGGAGCTGATCGACCGCGACGGCGGCGGGTTCGCGCTCGAGGCGTGGGATTGGCGTTATTATGCCGAGCGGATCCGCCGCGAGCGCTATGATTATGACGCCGCCGCGGTGCGCCAGTATCTGACCCTCGACAAGGTGCGCATAGCGGCGTTCGATGCCGCGCGGCGACTCTACGGGCTCCATTTCGAGCGCCGCCCCGAGCTGCCCGTCTATCATCCGCAAGTCGACGCCTGGGCGGTGAGCGACGAACAGGGCGCTCGCGCGGGCCTCATTTACACCGACTATCTCGCGCGGCCGCAAAAGCATGGCGGGGCGTGGATGGGGAGCTTGCGAGTCCAGGAGAAGCTCGATCGCCCGGTGCTTCCGATCGTCTATACGGTCGCCAATTTCACCACAGCGACCACCAGTGGAGACAGCCTGCTGTCGCTCGACGAGGCGCGGACCCTGTTTCACGAATTCGGCCACGCGCTTCATGCGCTGCTGTCCGATGTGACCTATCCGAGCCTCGCCGGAACCGCGGTGGCCCGCGATTTCGTCGAATTTCCGAGCAAGCTGATGGAGCATTGGGTGGTCGCCCCCGAGGCGCTCGCGGGGTTCGGCGTGCCGCGCGAGCTGGCCGAGGCGATCGACCGCGCCGACAGCTTCGGCCAGGGTTTCGCGACGGTCGAGTTTCTCGCTTCGGCGCTGGTCGATCTCGCGCTTCATCGCGCTCCGCCGGCCGCGCTCGACCCCGCGCGGTTCGAGGCCGAGACGCTCGGGGCGCTTGGCATGCCGCAAGCGATCGCGATGCGGCATCGGCTGGCCTATTTCACCCATGTGTTCGATGGCGGCTATGCCAGCGCTTATTACAGCTATTTATGGTCCGAAGTGCTCGACGCCGATGTGTTCGAGGCGTTCGAGCAATCGGGCGATATGTTCGAACCCGCGCTCGCCCGGCGGCTTCGCGACGAAGTGCTCGCCCCCGGCGATTCGCGCGATCCGCTCGATTCGTTCATCGCTTTTCGCGGCCGCCCGCCCGACGAAAGCGCGCTGTTGCGGTCGCGCAGCCTGGTTGAGGCGCTGACCGATTGAAGTCATGGCAAGTTATTGGCGTCGGCGGGCCGGCGCGCGAGAACATTTCGCGTCGCCAATGATTATACCGGTTCGGACCGCTCGAGCGGGCGATGAGGAGAGCAATGGCTGTTCGGGCGCGATTCGATGAACTGTGGGGAAGCGGCGCAAGCACGCCGCGCCCGGGTTTCGAACCGCTTGGCACCTGGCTGTCCGAAATGCCGGTCGGCGAGCTCGAGCGCCGCCAGAACGCCGCCGAAGCCGCGTTCCGAAGCCTCGGGATCACCTTCAAGGTCCATGGCCATGAGGACGCGACCGAGCGGATCATTCCGTTCGACATCATCCCGCGGGTCTTCTCGGCGCTCGAATGGCGCAAGCTTTCGCAGGGGCTCGAGCAGCGCGTCCGCGCCCTCAACGCCTTCATCGAGGACGTCTATGGACCTCGCCACATCCTCAATGACGGAACGCTTCCGGCCGACATCATCCTCGGCAATCCGCAATTCTGCATTCCGGCGGCGGGGGCCAAGCCGCCGCACGACATTTACGCGCACATCTGTGGGATCGACCTGGTCCGCACCGGCCCCGACGATTTCTTCGTGCTCGAGGACAATGTCCGCACCCCCTCGGGAGTGTCGTACATGCTCGAGAATCGCGAGGCGATGCTTCGGCTGTGCCCCGAACTGTTCGACGTGCTTCCGGTCCAGCCGATCGACAATTATCCCGATCTGCTTCGCGAGACGCTGTTTTCGGTCGCTCCGCGCGGAACCCACGACCCGGTCTGCGTGCTGCTCACCCCGGGCCATTATAATTCGGCCTTCTACGAGCACAGCTTCCTCGCCGACAGCATGGGGATCGAGCTGGTCGAAGGACGCGACCTCGAAGTCGCCGACGATGTGGTGTGGATGCGGACGATCGAGGGCCGGGTCCGGGTCGACGTGATCTATCGCCGGATCGACGACGCCTTTCTCGATCCGTTGGTGTTCAACCCCGATTCGGGGCTTGGCGTGACCGGGATCATGTCGGCCTATCGCGCGGGCAATGTCACTTTGGTCAATGCGCCCGGCACCGGGATCGCCGACGACAAAGCGGTGTACAGCTACATGCCCGAGATCGTCCGCTATTACATGGACGAAGAGGCCCGATTGCCCAATGTCGAGACCTTCCTCTGCCGCGAGCCCGAGGCGCTTGCCTACACCCTCGATAATCTCGAGAAACTGGTGGTCAAACTGGTCGACGGTTCGGGAGGCTTTGGCATGCTGGTCGGCCCGACCGCGAGCAAGAAGGAGATCGAGCAGTTCCGGAAAGCGCTCAAGGCCGAGCCCAGTCGCTACATCGCCCAGCCGACCCTCGCGCTGTCGACCGTTCCGACGCTGACCGAAAAGGGGGTCGCCCCGCGCCATGTCGACTTCCGCCCGTTCATCCTAAGTGGCGCCAACCAGGTCCGGATCGTCCCCGGCGGGCTCACCCGGGTCGCGCTCAAGCAAGGCTCGCTGGTGGTCAATTCGAGCCAGGGCGGAGGCACCAAGGACAGCCTGATCCTGGCCCCGCTCGCCGTCGAGGAGGGGCAGCATGCTCTCCCGTACGGCATCTAACCTCTACTGGATCGGGCGCTACATGGAGCGCGCCGAATTCACCACCCGGCTGATCGAGGCGACGCTGCGTTTAAGCTCGTTGTCCTATGGGCCCGAGGCGGGAAGCGCGGCGTGGGAAAGCGCGCTGGCGGTGGTCGGCAAGTCGCGTTCGCCGGGCGCGGCGGCGGCCGGAGCGACCGCGTTCAACGTTTCGCGGACCCTCGCGCTCGACGAGGATAATCCGCATTCGGTGCGCGCCTCGCTCGCCAGCGCCCGCGACAATGCGCGGTCGGCGCGCAATGCCATTACCCGCGAGGTGTGGGAGGCGATCAACCGCGCCTGGCTCGACATCCGCGACCGCACCAGCCCGGGCGGGGTCCAGACCACGCTCAATTTGGTCGAGGTATTGAAAGCCAATACGCGCGGCTTCGAAGGCGCATTGGTGCGGATGCTGAGGCGCGAATCCTACTGGTTCATGCGTTTGGGGTCGGTGATCGAGCGCGGCGACAATACCGCGCGGCTGCTCGACGTGAAATATTATCTGCTGCTGCCCAAAAGCGAAAAGGTCGGCGGAACGCTCGATCGCGACCAATGGACCGCAATCCTTCAGACCGTCTCGGCGCGCAATGCCTATCGCCTGCTTTACCAGGAAACGCTCAAGCCGTGGTTCGTCGCCGATTTGCTGATCTTCCGCGAGGAGCTGCCGCGCTCGCTCGCCGGCTCCTGCTCCGAGGCGGTCGATTTGCTCGCGGCGATCGGCGGCCGCACCGGGCGCCAAGGCGAGGCCGACCGCCAGGCGCGGCTTCGCCAGACCCGCCTTGGCGAAACCGACATCAACCAGGTGTTCAAGCAGGGGCTCCACGAATTCCTCCACGAATATATCGCAGAAAATGCGCGGCTCGATCAGGCGATTTCGCAGCAGTTCAGGTTTCCCTGATGCAGCTCAGCGTCCATCACGAGACGGTTTACCGCTTCAGCAAGCCGCTCGAAGGGGTGATCCAATTGCTTCGGCTGACGCCCTTGAGCTGCATCAGCCAGAACGTGCTCGACTGGCGGATCGACGTCGGCTGCGATGCGCGGCTTCGCGAAAGCCGCGACGGTTATGGCAATGTCACCCACATGCTCTACGTTGACCAGCCGGTCGACCTGCTGACCTTGTCGGCGACCGGGCGGGTGCTGACCGAGGACACTGCGGGGGTGGTCCAGGGATTGCCGGGCGATCTTCCTTCGCCGGTGTTCCTTCGCCCGACGCCGCTGACCCAGCCCGACGACGCGCTTCAGGACCTTGCGGCGGCGGCGGTCCTGAAGGGCGGGACCGATCTCGAAAAGCTCCATCGGCTCAATTCGGCGATTCACGGGCGGATGAAGTTCGACACCGCCAGCAGCCATTCGGCGACCACCGCCGCCGAGGCCTATGCCGCGCGCCGCGGGGTGTGTCAGGATTTCGCGCATATCTTCATCGCGGTCGCGCGGATGGCCGGGCTTCCGGCGCGCTATGTCTCGGGGCATATGTTCCGCGGGCCCGATGAACCGGGGCAGGATGCCGGTCATGCCTGGGGCGAAGCGTGGGTGCCCGACCTCGGCTGGGTCGCGTTCGATCCGGGAAGCGGCCTGTGCGCCGACGATCGCTATGTGCGGGTCGCCCATGGGCTCGACTATCGCGAAGCCGCGCCGATCGTCGGCGAACGCCGCGGCGGCGGAACCGAGGAGATGAGCGTCAAGGTCCAGGTGAGCGAAATCGTCCGGCGCTCGCAAAGCCAGAGCCAGAGCCAGGCGGGGCCCGGCGGATCGCAGGCGCAATCGCAGTCGCAGGACGATCATATCGACCTTTGATCAGGCCGGCTCGAGGCTCGGCCGGCCGAGCGGTGGGCGCTCCCCGGCCGACACGGGGGCGAGGAAGCGCCGAACCCCGAGCAATTTGTAAATCGCCGGAAGAACGAACAGCGACAGCAAGGGCGCGGTGATCATTCCGCCGACCATCGGCGCGGCGAGCCGCTGCATCACTTCGGAGCCGGTGCCGGTTCCGACCAGCAGCGGGAACAGCCCGGCGAGGATCACCGCGGCGGTCATCGCCTTGGGGCGGACGCGAAGCACCGCGCCCTCCATCAGCGCTTCGTCGAGGTCTTCGGCAGTGGCGAATTTTCCTGCCTTGATCCGCTCTTCGATCGAGCGGTCGAGATAGACCAGCATAATCACCCCGAACTCGGCGGCGAGCCCGGCGAGAGCGATGAACCCGACCGCGGTGGCGATCGAGAAATCATGCCCGAGGAGATAGACCAGCCACAGCCCGCCGACCAGCGCGAACGGCAAGGTCAGGAGCACGATCAGGGCCTCGCGGGCGCGCCGGAAGGTCAGATAGAGGAGCATGAAAATCACCGCGATCGTCGCCGGGACGATCCACATCAGCCGTTTCGCCGCGCGCTCGGCATATTCGAACTGCCCCGACCAGGCGACCGCATAGCCCGCCGGAAGACTGACCTCGGCAGCGACCCGGTCGCGCGCCTGGTTGACGAAGCCGACGATGTCGCGGTCGCGGACGTCGACATAGACCCATGCCGAGGG
>JBKKAQ010000105.1:0-15856 GCA_046714555.1 Sphingomicrobium sp.
ACAGCGGCCCCTCGGCCGCGCTCTCCTCGGCCAGCGTCTCGGCCGCCTCGGGGGCATGCTCCTCGAGCGCCTCCTTCAGTCGCTCGGCCTCGACCGCTCCGCGCTTCTCGCTCAGCCGCTGCCGGACCAGGTCGAGCGTCGCGGCGAGCCGGTCCTCCTCGACCGGCTTCATCAGATAATCGACCGCCTGCGCCTCGAACGCGCGAAGCGCATGGTCGCCATAGGCGGTGACGAACACGAACAGGGGCGGCTCGACCTCGAGCAGCCCCTGGATGACCGAAAAGCCGTCGAACCCGGGCATCTGGATGTCGAGGAAGACGAGGTCGGGCTTGTGGGTCTTGATCGCCCGGATCGCCTCGCGGCCGTTGGCCGCGGTGGCGACGATTTCGACATCGTCGTGCGCCTGGAGCCTCAGGCTCAAGCCCTGGGTCGCGAGCGGTTCGTCGTCGACCAATATCGTCCGGATGCTCATGCCAGATCCTTGCTTTCGCTTTGCAGCGGAAATTCGACGATCACGCTGAACCCGCCATGGTCGTTGGTCTTGGTGGTAAAGCTGTGCGCCGCGCCATAGGCTTGCGCCAGACGGTCGCGGATATTGGCCAGTCCGACTCCGGTCGACTGGCTTGCGCTGACCCCATGTGCTCCTGCGACCCCATTATCGGCCACCTCGACCCGCACAGCTCGGCCTTCCCGCGTCGCCGAAATCCACACATCGGCTCCGTCTTCGCTTGGCGTGACTGCATATTTGACCGCATTTTCGACCAGAGGCTGAAGCAGGAGCGACGGCAGCCGGGCGCCGATCGTCGCGGCGTCGATCTGGAAATGCGGGCGGAGCCGGTCCTCGAAGCGCATCTTCTCGATCTCGAGGTAGAGCTTGAGCGTCTCGACTTCCTGCGCCAGCGTGACCTGCGCGGTCGCTTCATTGGCGAGCGTATAGCGCAGGAATGACGACAATCGCGCAAGCATCGCATTGGCCCGCTCGGTCTGCTTCAAAAGCACCAGGGTCGAAATCGAATTCAACGTATTGAACAGAAAATGCGGGTTGAGCTGATAGCGAAGCATCGCCAGCTGCGCCGAAGAGGCCTGGCTCTCGAGCTTGGCGCGCTGGTCGATCTGCTCCTCGAGCAGAAGGAAATAATTGATCCCGTAATAAAGCGCCGACCAGGCGGTGAGCAGCGCGAAATCGAGCAATATCGCTCCGAAGAACTCGACCCCGACGGGCTTCGATCCAGGCCTCAGAAAGGTCGCATAGCTCCATGTCTCGATCACCGAAAAGGCCGCCGAGGCGAGAATCACCGCGACCAGCGAGAACATCAGCGTCAGCCCCGCCCGCATCACGATCAGTCGCTTGAACAGCGATCCCATCAGCAAGGTCAGCGAATAGCCGGTCGCGGTCAGCAGAAGGGTGTGGACGATGAAGATCGCCCCCATCGCATTGGCCAGCCCCGACAGCGACCGAAGGATGAAATATCCGGTCCAGCCGAACGACTGAAGCACCCAGAAGGCGCGATTCTTGTCGTCGAAGAACGGCGCCTCGAGACCGATCACGCCAAGCAGCGGCCGCGCCGCTCCGGCGATCGGCTGAGCTTCGCCCGCGCCGGACGTACCCTCTCCCGACGGACCCGCATCGATCAGCCGGGCGCTGTCGCTCGCCACGCTTACCCCTGCTGATCCAATAGCCGCATCCCACCGATATAGGCCAGTCCAGCGCGAAGCCCAAGCGCGCCGCTTGCAGTTCCTCCCGTGAACGCGAAGTGGGACCAGGCACCCAAGAAGGGTGGACGGGGCGGCGCGGGATACGACAAGGCCCTGCTGGCGTTCTTCGAACGAATGGCAGCGGCTGTTCCTCAGGTCGGGGAGCAATGATCCACATCGGGGTCGCCGGATGACGAGGAGTTCGTAACAATGAACCTGCGCAATCTCGCCGCAGCCGCGCTCCTGCTGCTCACCGCGTGCCAGCCGGACCGTTCGGCCGCTCCAGGCCCCCAGGCGCCGGTCGCGCCAATCCTGGCCAGCGCCGATGCGGTCGACGTCCACAGCTTCGCCAGGCCGCTCGAGGCGCGGGTGACTCATCTGGCGCTCGACCTCACGGTCGATTTTGCCGCGCGGCGCCTCGCAGGGACCGCGACCCTCGATATCGACGCCAAACCCGGGGCCAAGGCGATCGTCCTCGACGACAAGGGGCTCGAAATCCTTTCGATCGCCGATTCCTCGGGCAGGCCGCTCGACTACACGATCGGAGCGCCCGACCCGATCCTCGGCGCCCCGCTGACGATCACTTTGGACCAGGCGAAGCGCATCGTCATCGCCTATAGATCGGCTCCCGACAGCGGCGCACTGCAATGGCTCACCCCCGAACAGACCGCCGGAAAGACCAAGCCCTTTCTGTTCAGCCAAGGTCAGGCGATCGAGAATCGAAGCTGGATCCCGACCCAGGATTCGCCGGGAATCCGCCAGAGCTGGGAGGCGAAGATCCGCGTCCCCGAGCGGCTTACCGCGGTGATGAGCGCTCCGGCGTCGGCCGATCCGGTGACCGCCGACGGCAAGCGCATGTTCCGCTACCGGATGGATCATCCGGTCGCGTCCTACCTCATCGCGATCGCGGTCGGCGATCTCGAATTCCGGGCGCTCGGCCCGCGCACCGGGGTGTGGACCGAGCCCGCGATGATCGACGCAGCCGCCGCCGAGCTTGCTGACAGCGAAAAGATGATCAGCGCAGCCGAAGCGCTCTACGGCCCCTATCGCTGGGGCCGCTACGACATGATCGTCCTGCCGCCCTCATTCCCGTTCGGCGGGATGGAAAATCCGACCCTGACCTTCCTCACCCCGACCTTCATCGCCGGCGACAAGAGCCTCGTCAGCCTGATCGCGCACGAGCTTGCGCATAGCTGGTCGGGTAATCTCGCGACCAACGCGACCTGGGCCGATTTCTGGCTCAACGAAGGCATGACGACCTATGCCGAGCGGCGCATCGTCGAATCGCTTTACGGCCCGCGAGTCGCTCGGCAGCAGGTCGCGCTCGGGATCGACGCGATCGCCAAGGCAATCGAGGAAAATGGCGGTCCGGCCGGGCCCGACACCAGGCTCCGCCTCAACCTCGACAAGCGCCATCCCGACGATGGGCTGACCGACATCGCCTATGAAAAGGGCGCGGCGTTCCTCAGGATGATCGAAGCGACCGTCGGGCGGCCGCGGTTCGACGCATATCTCAAGGGTTGGTTCGAACGCCATCTGTTTCAGCCGGTGACCTCGGCGATGTTCGTCGCCGACCTTCGCGCTCACCTTGTCAAGGGCGATCGGGAACTCGAAAACCGCTTGATGCTCGACCAGTGGGTCTACCGGCCCGGGCTTCCCGTCAACAGCGTCCCCGCCGACCCGGCGGCCTTCGCCGCGGTCGACCAGGCGCTCGACGCCTTCGCTTCGGGCGGTCCTCCCGACTCGGCGGCGTGGAGCCGCTGGAACACCGACGAGCGGCTGCGCTTCGTCAACCGGCTGGCTCGCCGGCAGACCGCGGCGCGGCTTGCGGCGCTCGACCGCGAATTCGGCCTGTCCGCCGCTCGCAACAGCGAGGTCCTTTTCGCCTGGCTCGAACTTGCGGTCGCCAACCGGTTCGAACCCGCTGTTCCGGCGCTCGAGCAATTTCTGACCCGCCAGGGGCGGCGCAAATTCGTCCGCCCGTTGATCAAGGCGCTCGCCGCCGACATGAGCTGGGGGCGCCCGATCGCGGCGCGGATTTACGCCAAAAGCCGGCCGCTCTACCATCCTCTGGTGACCCGTGAACTCGACCTGCTCGGTCTGGCAACGTCATGATTAATCGGGCTATCCTTTAACCACGCATAAACGCTCTTGGTCTATCTCCTTGCCAACACAGAGAGTGGGACCGGGATGTACGAAGCGCCTAACCGTTACAAACGCCTGCTTGCCGCTCGTCTTCCCGGCGGGGAGTCGCTTGGGCTGGCCAACAGCGGCGGAGAAACCGGCAGTTCGCCGCTGCGCGATGTCCAGCTGATTTCGCGCGGCCAACTCGCTCCCTTTTTCGCGGTCGCCAATTTTGCGGCGGCGGTGCTGATGTTCGCCAGCCTGTGGGGCAGCGCGCCGGCCGCGCTGGTGCTTCCGTGGGTCGCCGCGGTCGGAATCGTCAATTTCGTCGCGATGCAGATCGCGCTGACCCAGGCCGTGACTCATGTCGGCCGCTCGGGACGTCGGGTTCCGCAGGCGATGATGGTCGGCGAAGTCGTCTTCCGGGCAGCGTTGTGGTTGTCGCTTCCGGTCTATCTGTTTCCGACGCTCGATCCCGCGACCCAGGTGATCGCCGCATCGCTGGTCGCCGGGCTCGGAGTCGCGGCGCTCGGCCTCGTCGTCGTTCCCGCTTGCGTCATCGCCTGGCAGGTGACCTTCACCGCGGCGCTGAGCTTCGCGCTGGTGCTCGCCCGCAACACCGTCCCGTTCGAACATATGCTGGTGATCCTGTTCACCCTCGGGGTCGCGACGTTCGGGGTACTGACCGTCGCCCGCTGGGCCTTCCACCAGCTCCAGACCAATGCCGATGTCGGCACGCAAAGCGAAAGCTCGAGCCTCTTGCTCCAGGAATATGAGCAGCGCGGGGTTGGCTGGCTGTGGCAGGTCGATCATGAAAACCGGGTCAATTACATCTCGTCGCGGATGAGCGCCTTGCTCGGCCGGCCGTCGAGCCAGATTCTCGGCTACTCGCTTCCCTCGCTGCTCGGCGGCCATGCCGAGCTTGGCCGGGTGCTGCTCGAAAAGCAGGCCTTCAACGCGCTTGAAATGGAACTGAAGACCTCGCGCGGGCCGCGCTGGATTTCGATTGCCGGGGATCCGATTGTCGACACCGCCGGCCGCTTCGAAGGCTTTCGCGGAGTCGGGTCGGACATCACCGATATTCGCCGCACCCAGGAACGGCTGACCCACCTCGCCAACATGGACGTCTTGTCCGGGCTTCCCAATCGCGGCCGGGTCCGCCAATTGCTCGGCGAGGCGCTGCGCCTCGCGACCGTCGGCAATGTCCCGTGCGCGATCCTGTTTCTCGACCTCGACGGGTTCAAGCCGGTCAACGACACGTTCGGCCACCCCAAGGGCGATGCGGTGCTTCAGGCGGTCGCTAAGCGCCTGTGCGACGAAGTCGGCGCCGACGGACATGTCGGGCGGATGGGCGGTGACGAGTTCGCAATCGTCATTAACGACGCGCAGAGCCGCCGCAAGGTCGAGCATCTGTGCGACCGGATCATCCGCGCGATCGCCGAGCCCTATATGATCGACCAGGTCGAGATCCGCATCGGAGTCTCGGTCGGCTGCGCCTTCGGTCCGATCGACGGAGCGACGGTCGACGATCTGATTCTCAAGGCCGACCTTGCGCTGTACGAGGCCAAGGGCGCGGGGCGCGGGATCTGCCGCTATTTCTCGTCCGAGCTTCAGTCCGAGCAGGAAGACCGCGTCCGGCTCGAAATCGACCTTCGTCAGGCGCTCCCGGCCAAGCAGTTCCATCTCGAATTCCAGCCCCTCGTCAACGCCCAGACGCAGAAGCTGGTAGGGTTCGAGGCGCTCTTGCGCTGGAACCACCCGCAGCGCGGGTTGGTCCCGCCTTACCTGTTCATCCCGGTCGCAGAGGAGGCCGGGTTGATGGTTGCGATCGGCGAATGGGTGATCGACGAAGCGTGCCGCGCGGCGGCGAGCTGGCCCGAACCGATCACCGTCGCCCTCAACGTCTCGCCCAAGCAATTGGTGCTCCCGTCGCTGCCCAACATCGTCAGCGTAGCGCTTGCCAAATACAGGCTCCCCGCCAACCGGATCGAGCTTGAAGTTACCGAAGGGGTGTTCCTTGGCGACAATGGGATGACCCTCGACGTGCTCGGCCGGCTGCGCGGGCTCGGGGTCGGAATCGCGCTCGACGATTTCGGCACCGGCTATTCGTCGATCGGCTATCTCAACAAGGCAGTGTTCCACAAATTGAAGATCGACGGCAGCTTCGTCCGCGAGGCCGGCAGTCGCGCCGAAAATGTCGCGATCATCCAGTCGATCGTCCAGCTCGCCAAGAGCTTCCGCATGTCGGTCACCGCCGAAGGGGTTGAGACCGCCGCCGATTTCGAGCGCATGCGCGACCTTGGCTGCGACACCATCCAGGGCTATTTGTTCGGCCGCCCGTTGAGCTACGACCGCGCCAGTCAGATGGTCCTCGGGCTTCCCGAACAGCGCAAGGCGGGCTGAGCCTCCCTCATTTCGACAAAGTTCGAAATGTCTTGACTGCCCCGCGCGGCTCCGTCATTTCGATACTTATCGAAACGTGGAGCCGCCGCAGTGGAATCCGACCGCGCTATCGCCAGCCTGTCGGCGCTCGCCCAGGAGCATCGCCTCGCTCTGTTCAGGCTGCTGGTCGAAGTCGGCCCGGCGGGAATGCCCGCGGGGCGAATCGCCGAGGCGCTTGGTCTGCCCAACAGCTCATTGTCGTTCCATCTGGCGCAGCTCCACCGCTCCGGGCTGATCGCGCAGGAGCGGCAGAGCCGCTCTTTGGTCTACCGCGCGGATTTCGCCGCGATCGGCGCCTTGGTCGCCTACCTAACTGAAAATTGCTGCGGCGGGGAGCCCTGCGAATGACCGACCGAACCTTCAACGTGCTGTTCCTGTGCACCGGCAATTCGGCGCGCTCGGTGCTCGCCGAAGCCTTGCTCAACCAGATGGGCGAAGGCCGCTTCCGCGCCTTTTCGGCGGGCAGTTTCCCCAAAGGCGAAGTCCATCCGGTGGCGCTTTCGGTGCTTCACACCCTCGGGCTCCCGGCCGCCGGGTTGCGCTCGAAAAGCTGGGACGAGTTCGCCGCCCCCGGCGCCCCCAAGCTCGATTTCATCTTCACCGTCTGCGACAATGCCGCGGGCGAAACCTGCCCGATCTGGCCGGGCCACCCGATGACCGCGCACTGGGGACTGCCCGACCCCGCCGCGGTCGGCGGCAGCGATGCCGAACAGCATGTCGCCTTCCTCGACACGGTGCGGATGCTCCGCAACCGGATCGCCTTGTTCCTCGCGCTTCCGATCGAGGAAATCGACCGGCTCGCGCTTCAGCGCCGGTTGAGCGCAATCGGTCGCACCGAACACGCCGCGCTTTCGCAATGATCGGACCGCGCCTCGCCCGGAGCCTCGTCGCCGAAGCGCTCGGAACGCTTCTGCTGGTCGCGACGGTGGTCGGGTCGGGGATCATGGCCGAGACGATGGCCAGCGGAAACCTTGCCGTCGCCTTGCTTGGCAACACCGCTGCGACCGGCGCGATCCTGTTCGTCCTGATCACCGCGCTCGGGCCGGTTTCGGGGGCGCATTTCAACCCCGCTGTGAGCCTGGTGTTCGCGCTCCGCGGCGAGCTCGCGTGGCGCGAGGCGGCGGGCTTCATCCTCGTCCAGCTGATCGCCGCGGCGGCCGGGACCCTCCTCGCGCACGCGATGTTCGCCGAGCCCTGGATGAATTTTTCGACCCATCGGCGAAGCGGCAGCGGGCAATGGCTGTCCGAAGCCGTCGCGACCTTCGCTTTGCTGTTCGCGATCCTTTCCACCCTCCGCGTCCGCCCGCAAGCGGTTCCCGCCGCGGTCGCTCTGGTGATCGTCGCGGGCTATTGGTTCACCGCCTCGACCTCGTTCGCCAATCCCGCGGTGACGCTTGCGCGCTCGCTGACCGACAGCTTTTCCGGGATCGCGCCCGCCGACGTCGTTCCGTTCATCCTCGCGCAGCTCGCCGGGGCCTTGCTCGCCTGGCGCACCGCCGACTGGCTCGCCGCGGGCTCCTAGCACCCTCGGTAGCGCCGCTCACTCCGCCCACCATAATTCGAAGCGATGCCCGGGAGCCTCATGTTCGGCGAGAAAGGCGTGCGCCCGTGCGCGCGCCACCGAAGGGGGGTCGGCCGAAAAATCGATCAGCATCGTCAGGCTCGCGCTCAGCCCCTCGCCGTTACGGACGAAGCCGTCGATCCCGAGCAGCGCGCAGCCCTTGGCCTGGAGCGTGTCGAACAGCTCGCGCGCCGCCCGCGCCTCGATCGGCTCCGAGCTCGCCACCTGCTTCAGTCGTCGCCAAGCGCCGCGCGCACCGCGGCGTCGAGCGCATCGGCGCGAAACGGCTTGGCCAGCAAGGGCACCTCGGGCGCGAGCCGGCGGATCACCTCGGTATCGCTATATCCGCTGACGAACAGGATCGGCTGGCCCGGCCGCTCGGCGAGGATCCGGCTGGCGACCTCGGCTCCCGACATTCCCGGCATGACATAATCGAGCACCACCAGGTCGGGGCGAAGCTCGGCGAAAAGCGCGCATCCGCTCTCGCCGTCGCTCGCCTCGCCGACCGCATAGCCGAGCTCTTCGAGGCTCGCAGCGATGAACCCGCGAACGTCGGGATCGTCGTCGATCACCAGCACCGTTGCGCTGGGCGAGCGCGGCACCTGTTCGGGCGCGGCTTCGTCTGCGCAAGCCGGCTCGGCCCCCGCCCCCGTCGCGGTCCGGAAGTAGAGCTTGACGGTGGTTCCGGCCCCCGGCTCGCTTTCGATCCGCGCGATTCCACCCGACTGGCGCGCCACCCCGTAGACCATCGACAATCCGAGCCCGGTGCCCTTGCCGACCTCCTTGGTGGTGAAGAACGGCTCGAACGCCCGGCCAAGCACATGCGCCGCCATTCCCGCACCGCTGTCGCGGATTGCCAACTCGACATAATCGCCGTCGTCGAGCTCGCCATCCCCGGCGATCGCTGCCCTTCGGCTGCGGATGGTCAAAACGCCGCCCTCGGGCATCGAGTCGCGCGCATTGATCGCGAGGTTGAGCACCGCCAGCTCGAGCTGGGTCGGATCGGCCATCACCGGCATCCGCTCGCACTCGAACTCGATCTGCAACTTGATCGCCGGCCCGAGCACGTTGCGAAGCAGTGGCCGCATGTTCTCGACCAGCTCGGCGATCAGCGTCGCCTGCACTTCGAGCCGCTGGACACGCGAGAAAGCGAGCAGTTGCGCGGTCAGCCGGGCGCCGCGCTCGGCCGCGCTCAGCGCATTGTCGGCATAGCGCTTGATCCTGACATCCTCGGTGCGCCTCGCGATGAGGTCGAGCGTGCCGACCACCACGGTTAGCAGATTGTTGAAATCATGAGCGATTCCGCCGGACAGCTGGCCCAGCGCCTCCATCTTCTGGCTCTGGCGGAGCTGCTCCTGGGCGGTCTTCAATTCGGTGATGTCGCGCGCTTCGAACAACAGGTAATGGATTGCGCCGTCGGTCCCGCGCACCGGCCGAAGCGTCACGTCGAGATAGGCCGTCGGAAGCCCCTCCTGCTCAAGCTTGATCTCGCTGGCAAAGGTCTCGCCCCGCGCCGCCATCGCGACCGCTTTGCGCACCGTCGACTCATGCCCCGGATAGAGCGTCAGCGTCGGCGATTCCCACAATGGGTGGCCGATCACCCTGCGCCCGTCCTTGTGGCGCCAATTGGCCTGGATGCTATTGGCCTCGATCACCGTCCCGTCGGGCTCGAGCAGGACGATCACCTCCATCACCGTATCGAAGATCGCGCGAAACCGCTCCTCGCTCGCCGAAAGCGCGGCGGTGCGCTCGGCGACCAGCCGCCGCAGCTCGATCTCGGCTTCCTTGGCAAGCGTGATGTCGCTTGCCACCCCGATGAACCCGACCGGGCGGCCGTCGCCATCGCGCCGCGGCTGCGACACCGACTGCAGCCAGCGCCATTCGCCGTCGCGGCGGCGCAAGCGCGCGACCAGCTCGAACTGTTCGCCGCTCGCTTCGCCCGCGGCGGCTTCGTCGGCGACTCGCTGCGCATCGTCGGGGTGGAGTACCGACCGCCAGTCGAGCTGGCGCGCCGCCTCGCGGTCCATGCCGAGGAATTCGGCGTAGCGATCGTTGACGAAGTCGCGCGTCCCGTCGGCGCGCGTCACCCACACCAGCGTCGGGGCGCTGTCGGCGATGCGGCGGAAACGCGCCTCGCTTTCGCGCAACGCGCACTCGCTCGCGCGCTGCTCGGTGACATCTTTGACGATCATGATCGCCCCGCCGATGCTTCCATCGGGGGCCTTGTGCGGGAAATATTGGGCCTCGATAGTGAGCGCTCCGCGGGTCGGGTGATCGAATGCCGCGGCGAACCATTGCCGGCGTCCGTTCAGCGCCGCGCCAAGCGCGTCGGCACGAAGCGCATGGCTAGCCTCGCCCATGATCTCGCGTACCGGACGTCCGAGGATTTCCGAACGCGGCCGCTCGAACCACAAGGCGACCGCCTTATTGACATAGATGAAGCGCTGCTCGCGGTCGATCAGCCCGATCATCGCCGGAACCGCATCGGCGATCGCAAGGATCCCCGCCAGGTCGATCAGCCCGCCCGACGCCGCCAGCGCCGCCTCGGCGATTGCCTCGGCCTGCCCGGGCTTGCGCGGAATTTCCGTCATCCGCTTGGCGCATCGCTCGAGGCTGGCCGCCCGCGCATCTACTGCCAACGGCGCGCGGTTGAACTCTTGTTGCTCGCTGACGCTCTTTCCGCCTCCGCCAGCGCTCGCGGCAAACTCGCCGGCGGATGTTCGCTGTCGCCCGGCTCGCCCCTCAGCAGCTCGGCGACTCGCTGGGCGAGCTCGGCCTGGCGGAACGGCTTGCCAAGCCTCGGCAGCGCTGCTCCGGGGCCCTCGGCGATGGTCGAATAGCCGGTGATCAGCATCGCGCGCATGCCCGGGGTGATCGACCGCGATTGTTCGATCAGCTCGACCCCGTTCATCCCCGGCATCAGATAATCGGTCACCAGCAGGTCGGGCACGCAGCCCGACCGCAGCAGACGAAGCGCCTCGGCTCCCGATTCCGCCTCGACCACCTCATAACCGAGGTCGGCGAGCATGTCCGCCGTGCCGATCCGCACCAGTACCTCGTCATCGACCAGAAGCACCGTCGCTCGGCTCGACGCCGCGACGAACGGAGATGGGTCGATTTCGCTCGCAACCGGTTCGCCGCTCGCCACCGGAAGCCAGATTGCCGCGGTCGTCCCCTCGCCCGGCGCGCTCGTCAGGTCGAGCATCCCGCCAAGCTGAGCCGCGAGCCCATGGACCATCGACAGCCCCAGCCCGGTCCCTTTGCCGACCCCCTTGGTCGAAAAGAACGGCTCGATCGAACGCTTGAGAGTCGCCCGATCCATTCCGACCCCGCTGTCGCTGATGGCGAGGCGGACATAGGCCCCGGGCGCCAGCGGCTTGCTCGCACAAGCGGTTTCGGCGCTCGCTGCGATCCGTATCCGTCCGCCTCCAGGCATCGAGTCGCGCGCGTTGATCGCGAGGTTGAGCACCGCCAGCTCGAGCTGGTTGGGATCGACCCGCGCCGCGGGGAGCTCGCGGGCAATGTCGATCTCGATCTGGATCGTCGGCCCGATCGGGCGGCTTATGAGGTCGCTCATCCCCCCGATCAGCGCCGCGATGTCGACCGTCCGCGGCTGCAAATCCTGGCGCCGGGCGAAGGCCAGCAGCCGCTGCACCAGCGTCGCCGCGCGGCTCGCCGCCTGCAGCCCGGCATCGATCAGCCGCTGCGCGCCCGGGTTGTCGGGAAGCTTGCGCCGAAGCAGGTCGAGATTGCCGATCACCGGGGTCAGCAGATTGTTGAAGTCGTGCGCCACCCCGCCGGTCAGCTGGCCGAGCGTCTCGAGCTTCTGCGCCTCGTGCAATTGCCTGAGCGCGATTCCATGCTCGCGCGTGCGCTCCTCGACCCGCGCCTCGAGCGTCGCCTTGGCGCGGATCAGTGCGTCCTCCGCCATCTTGCGCTCGGCGATGTCTTCGGTCGTGCCGTACCATTTGACGATCTCGCCCGCCGGACCGCGGCGCGGCTTGGCGCGCGAATGCATCCAGTGAAAACTTCCGTCGCGCATTCTGACCCGGTGCTCGATGTCATAAGGCTCGCCGGTCGCACAGCTTCGCACCCACGCTTCGATCGATCGCTCGCGGTCCTCGGGGTGCATCGCCTCGGCCCACAACGAACCCCTCCCGCTCGATCCGGTCCATTCGAGCCAGCGCCCGGCGACATGATCAAACTGGCCGTCGGGCAAGGCGGTCCAGGTCACCTGCGGGTTGAGCTCGACCGTGTGGCGGTAATGATCCTCGCTCTCCTGCAGCGCCTCGAGCCGCGCCCGCGCATCATATTGCCGCCGCCGCGCACGAAGCGCCGAGCGCGCCAGGCTGATCAGGGTGGTCGGATGGAACGGCCGCTCGAGAAAGGTGACATTGCCAAGCGAGTCGAGGAACCGCCTGGCATCGGGGTTGCGCTCGAGCCCGCCGCCGCGCCGGGTCAGCAGCACGAACGGAAGGTCGGACCATTTCGGCTGGGCGTTGATCCATGCCCACATTCCGCGCAGGTCGAGCCCGATCAGCGCCTCCTCGGTCACCAGCACGAACCCCGCGCCCTGGTCGAGCTCGGCGGTAAGCGCGTCGACATCGGCGCAGGCCGTGCTGGCAATGTGTGATTCGGCGAGCATCGCGGCGGCGATGATCCGGTCGCGGCCAAGCGGAGCGAGGATCAGCGCGCGCTCGGACCGCGCATCGATCATGCCGAATATTCGCCCGCCGCGCTTTTCGCGGTGATCAGCTCGGGCACACCGCGCAAGACCCCCTGGAAATTGCTCAGCGGCTCGCCGAGCGTGATCCCATTACCGCCGATGCGATATTCGCGGATCGTGTCCTCGTGCGCGCTGGTTCTCTTCTTGATGACCGAGATCGCCCGGCGGACTCTCCCCGAGGCTTCGAAATAGCGCAGCAGAACCACCGTGTCGGCAAGATAGGTGACGTCGACCGGGGCCTGCATGCTCCCGACCAGCCCGTGCTGGGCGACCGTCAGGAAGCTCGTCACGCCCTGCCGGTTCAGATATTGCAGCAATTCGTGCATGTGCAGGATCAGCGACCGTTCCTCGGGCATCGAGGCCTGGTATCCGTTGAGGCTGTCGATCACCACGGTGCGGACCTGGTGGACCTCGACGCACGCCCGCACCCGGCTCGAAAATTCGCCCGGCGACAATTCGGCGGCGTCGATCTGCTCGATTACCAGACTGCCGCTGTCGTGCAAACCCGCAAGGTCGATCCCCAGCCCCTTGGTGCGCTCGAACAACAAGCCGAGCTCCTCGTCGAAAATGAACAAGGCGGCGCGCTCGCCGCGCCGGACCGCCTCGACCGCGAAAGTCAGCGTCAGGAGCGATTTGCCCGTTCCTGCGGGCCCGAACACCAATGTGCTCGACCCGCGCTCGATCCCGCCGCCGAGCAGCTTGTCAAGCTCGGGATTGTTGCTGCTGACCGTGTCGCGGCTGAAGCTGGTGCGATGCTCGGCTGAAACCAGCCGCGGGAACACCCGCGCTCCGCCGGTTTCGATGACCATGTCGTGAAAGCCCCCGCGGAACCGCTGGCCGCGATATTTGACCACCCGCAAACGCCTCCGCTCGGGGCCATAATCGGGTGCGTTCTCCTCCAGCCGGATGACCCCGTGGGCGACGCTGTGGACGGTTTTGTCATGTGTATCGGTGGTGAGATCGTCGAGCATCAGCACGGTCGCCTGCTGCCGCGTGAAATAATGCTTGAGCGCGAGGATCTGGCGGCGATAGCGCAGCGAGCTTTGCGCCAAGAGCCGGATCTCGGACAGGCTGTCGACCACCACCCGCGCCGGCCTGGTCCGCTCGATCGCCTCGATGATCCGCCTGGTGGTCTCGCCGAGCTCGAGGTCCGACGAATAAAGCAGGCTCTGCTGCTGCTGCTCGTCGAGCAGGCTTTCGGGCGGGACCAGCTCGGACACGACATTGGGCTCGGCGAATTCCCAGCCGTGCGAAACCGCGCTCTCGCGCAATTCCTCCTCGCTTTCGGACAAGGTGACGTACAGCCCGCGCTCGGCTTTTTTTGCGCCCTCGAGCAGGAACTGGGTGGCGATCGTGGTCTTGCCGGTGCCGGGGTTTCCCTCGAGCAGATAAATCCGCCCGCGGCGCAATCCGCCGACCAGAATATCGTCGAGCCCGTCGACCCCGGTGCCGGCCTTATATTCGAACCTCTCGCCCATCACGCGCCTACGCTCTTGCCGCCCCACCGGTTCCACGGCGTCTCACAATCACCACCGCCGCGCAACCGCTCGGGCGTCAGCCGGCAACCGCCTCCATTACCAGCTCGTACGACCTCAGCCGCGCCACGGAATCGAAGATCTGCGAGGTGATCATCAGTTCGTCCGCGCCGGTCCGCTCGACGAACTGCTCGATCCCCGCCTTGACCCTCGCTCGGTCGCCGATCGCCGAGCACGACAGCACCTCGCCGAGCATCGTTTGCGCCTGCAGCGGCAGGCTCGCCGCATAATCCTCGACCGGCGGAGGCAATTTGCCCGCCCGCCCGGTGCGCAGATTGACCAACGCCTGCTCGAGCGAGCTTGCCAGCAGCCGCGCCTCGTCCTCGCTGTCGGCGGCAAAGGCGTTGAACCCGAGCATCACATGAGGCGCGCCAAGCTGCCGCGAAGGCTTGAACTGGTCGCGATAGACCTCGATCGCCGCCATCATCTGCCCCGGCGCGAAATGCGAGGCGAAGGCGTAGGGCAGCCCGAGCATCGCGGCGAGCTGCGCCCCGAACAGGCTCGACCCCAGGATCCACAAGGGAATATCCATCCCCTCGCCCGGAATCGCCCGCACCGGCCCGCTTTCCCCACGAAAATAGCTCATCAATTCGATCACATCGCGCGGAAACTGCCCCTCGTTGGCGGCGAGGTTGCGGCGAAGCGCATAAGCCGCCGCCTGGTCGGTCCCAGGAGCCCGCCCGAGCCCGAGGTCGACCCGCCCCGGGAACAGCGCCTCCAATGTGCCGAACTGTTCGGCGATCATCAGCGGCGAATGATTGGGCAGCATCACCCCGCCCGCGCCGATGCGGATGGTCGAAGTTCCCGCGCCGACGAACGCCAGCGCGACCGCGGTCGCCGCGCTGGCGATCCCCGGCATCGAATGATGCTCGGCCATCCAGTAGCGCGCATAGCCCAGCGTTTCGCCGTGCCGGGCAAGCCCGAGCGCGTTTCGAAACGCCCCCGAGGCATCCCCGCCCTCGACGATCGGGGCGAGATCGAGAATCGAAAGTTTCACCATGCTCCCGAACATGGGGCCGCGCGCCGACGAAACCAGCCCCAAGTTTCCGCTTCCCCTGTATCCCCTTCATACACCCTTGCTCGTGCCGGGTCGGCTGATCCGGAAAGGCTCGAAATCGGCCATGTTGTCAGGTTTTCAACAGACTTGAAGTGGCGGGCTCCTAGGGGAACCCCGCCTTTCCATACACGGAAGTCTCCACAGAATTTCCCGCCCGCCGTTGCGAGTCCGCTTGCGCCCTGACTTAAACTCGGCTACCGGCCGTCAATGTCGACAACGCTCCGGGACTTCATCGCCAATCGAGAGGGCGAAATCCGCGACCAGCTCAAGGCGCTTAAGGGTGAACTGAAGGAGCTTCAGGTCGCCAAGGCGGCGCTTGACGGGCAGGAAGTAGCGTCCCCTGTGTCGCAGTCCAGCGGCCCCACCATCAAGGATATGGCCCGCGCTGTCCTTACCGCTGACATTGCCAAGAACGGCATGACTTCCGCCGGAATACTCGGCGGAATCAAAGAGGAGTTCGGCAGGGAGATTGACCGAACAAGTCTCTCGCCGCAGCTAAGCCGTTTGAAGGATAGCGGAGAACTCGTCTTGGTTGGCGATAACTGGTTTACCGCCGCCGCTCATGCGGCTTGGGTTAAGTCAATGGGTTCGATTTTTTCAGATGACGATGAAGAAAAGGAGACGGTTTACGAGGTCGATGACGACGACCTTTAACGAGATTGGGCCGCACGAGGCGGCCCAATCGGAGGTGTGGCAGAGTGGTCGAATGCGCCGGA
>JBKKAQ010000106.1:0-6145 GCA_046714555.1 Sphingomicrobium sp.
CGGGTTGATCGCGACCGCATGATCGGCGCTCGACGAGGAAACGTCGAGGCTGCCGATGCCGTCGGTGAGGATTCTGATGCGGTCGCCGCCGAGCCCGCGGAGGATCGGGCGCGAGGCGGTCGGCCCGAAGCTCGACGAGGACACCCCGGGCTGATGGCTCAAAGTCTCGCCGAGCGAGGGACGAACCGCCGCGGTAAGCTCGCCACCGTCGAGCACCGAGGCCCCGCCGAGCACGTCCTCGGAATAGCGCCGAAGCCCGGTGACGATGATATCCTGCGAATCGCGTGAATGCGGGTCGGGGGGGGGGGCGGCGGCGGTGCGGGCGGCGGCGTCAGCGGGCGCCGCGACCTCGGCCGAAGCCGACGAACAGAGCGATACGGTGACGAGCAGAGTAGCGAGCGCTGTCGAACGGTTCATTGAAAATCGTTTCGATTCAAGCGAATGGATGCACCGAACTAAACTATATGATACATCATCGCAATGCTTGATCGGGATTCGGCGGGTACAGCGATCATCGCGCCGAACGCGTCCAGTCGCGCGCTTGGCACCAAGCGACGTTACGCGACATAAGCGCCCGATGATGACCAGCCACCTCCAAGCCGCTCCAAAGCCCGCGATCCTTTATGTTCACGACCTGCGCGGCAGCGGGGTGGTGGTCAATGCGATCGCGCTGGCGCGGCGGCTGGGGCATGAGCGCGAGACGATCCTCTGCGCCGGCTATGACGGCGGGCTGTTCGACGCGGTCGACGTCGCCCCGGCCCGGCTGGTGTCGCTGCATGTCGCGGCCGACGCCTCGCGCCGGTTCGGAGCGTCGCTCAAGCTTCGGCGGCTGGTGCGGGCCTCGGACGCGGGGCTGGTCGTGTCGATGGGCAATTTCGGCCACCGGACAATGTTTTACGCGACGCTCGGACTCGGCGTTCACAAGGTTTACCGGGTAAGCAACGCGATCGGCCGTCCTGTCAGGGGCATGAAGAATTTTCGCCGGACCGCACGTCACTGGCTGCAATTGGCGAGTGCCGACAAGGTCGTTCTGGTCGGGCGGGCGCTCGCCGAACTGCCGTTATTCAAGCGGGCGCGGAAGCGCGGACGAGCGGCCTATATCGCCAACGGGGTCGACATCGCCGCCGCGCACGCCGCTGCAAGCGCCCCCTGCCCTCACCCGTGGCTCGAGGACGGGGGGGCGCCAGTCGTGCTGACGGTCGGACGGATCCATCCGCAAAAGAACCTCGACGGGCTGATCGAGGCGGCGGGAATCGCGGCGCGAACCTGTCCGCTTCGGCTGATCGTCGTCGGCGGCGGCCCAGCCGAGGAACGCGCGAGGCTTGAGCAAGTCGCGGCCGCGAAGGGAATCGGCGAAGCGGTGCTGTTCGCGGGCGAAACCGACAATGTCTTCGCCTGGCTAAAGCGCGCCGATCTATTCGCGCTTGCGTCCTTCTGGGAGGGATCGTCGACCGCGCTGCTCGAGGCGCTGGCAATCGGCGTCCCGGTGGTCGCCAGCCGCGAGGCAGGCGATGCGGCCTATGTGCTTGGCGAGGGTGAGTTCGGAGCGCTGGTCGAGGCGAGCGATCCGGCAGGCATCGCCGAGGCTATTTTGCGCCAGCTGTCGCCCGGACGGATCGAGCCGGGCAATCGGGTCGAGCGCTTCGCACTCGAGCGGACCCATGCCGAATATCTCGACTTGTTCGGCAGGCTTTGAGCCCGCGTTCAACTGAGTGACTGGACCGCCTCCAGCACTTGTGCGGCGTGGCCCGGAACCTTGACCTTGCGCCATTCGCGGAGCAGCCGACCGTCGGGGGCGATGAGAAAGGTCGAGCGCTCCATCCCCATATATTTGCGGCCATACATCGATTTTTCGACCCAGCTACCGAAGGCGATGGAGATCGCCCCGTCCTCGTCGCTGGCGAGCGGAACCTCGAGGCCATATTTGGCGATAAACTTGTCATGCCTGGCCATCGGATCGCGCGAGACGCCGATCACTCGCGCGCCCGCTGCGGCGAAATCGGCGGGGAGTGCGGTGAAGTCCTTGGCTTCGCTGGTGCAGCCCGAGGTGTCGTCCTTCGGGTAGAAGTAAAGCACCAGCGGGGACCCGGGCGAGGCGAGGTCGGTGACGCCGCCGTCGCTTGCGCTGAGCTTGAGTGGCGGCGGCTTGTCGCCGATGTTGATCATGACCGATCCTCCTGAACCCGCGCCCACAGCGCCGCAACGCTTTGCCGCGCCTTGTCATGCGCTTCAAGCAAGGCCGCCCAGTCGGGGCTTCCGCACACCTCGGCGACGAGCGCGCGCGAGCGGTCCTCGGGCTCGCTTCCGTTGGGGCTGACCAGCCGCATCGTCACCAGCATCCGGGTGAGCAGATCATGCGCCGCTGCAAGCTCGGGATCGACCAGCCCATCGGCGATCAGCGAGCCGAGCGCCTTGCCGATCCGGGGGTCGAACGCAGTGCGCCGGGTGAGCTGGAGCGAGTGGACCGCGAATTCGAGATCGATCAAGCCGCCGGGGCCGAGCTTGATGTCGAGTGGCCCGGTCGGCGGCTTGTGAGTAGCGAGTTCGGCACGCATATTGGTCGCTTCGGCGAGCGTCGCTGCACGGTCGCGCGGGGAATCGAGGATTGCAGTGAGGATGCCCTCGAGTTTCTCGCGGGCTTGGGGCGAGCCGTAGACTGTTCGCGCCCGGGTCAGCGCCATATGCTCCCAGGTCCAGGCTTCGTCCTGCTGATAGGCGGCGAAGCCGGCAAGCGACACCGCGAGCATTCCCTTGGCGCCTTGCGGGCGAAGGCGGGTGTCGACCTCGTAAAGCGGGCCGGCGGCGGTCGAGACGCTCAATGCCGCGCTCACCCGGCTTGCGAGGCGATTGTAATAATCGGTCGCGACGAGCGGTTTGCGGCCGTCCGAGCGCGCTCCGTCGGGAGCGTCGAACAGATAGATGAGGTCCAGATCGGAGGCGTGGGTCAGCGCCTCGCCGCCGAGCCGGCCGAGCGCGAGGATCTGGAAATCGCCCCCCGGAACGGTGCCGTGGGTCAGCGCGAGTTCGGCCGCAGACGCGTCGGCGAGCGCAACCAGCGCGGCTTCGGCGACCCGCGCATAGCCCGCGGCGACGTCGAGCGGGTCGGAGCGCCGCGCGATGATCTGGACCCCAAGCGCGAAGCGGCGTTCGTTGACGAGGCGGCGCACCCGATCGAGCGCCGCGTCATAGTTGGCGCCGCGAGTGACCTCGCCGAGCCGATCGATCAGGCTGTCGAGCGGGAGCGGCGGATCGAAGCTCGAGGCGTCGATCAGCCCGTCGAGCAGATCGGGATGGCGCGAAAGCTGGTCGGCGAGAAGCGGCGCGTGGCTGAGGATTTCGGCGAGCAGCCGGCCAAGCGCCGGGCGCGCTTCGAGCAGGCGGTAGAGGTTGACCCCGCTCGACAATCGCTCGACCACGTCGCTGAAGCGGTTGAGCGCTCGCGCCGGGTCGGGCCCTTCGGCGATCGCTTCGAGCAGCCCGGGAAGCATCGCTTCGAACGCGGCAAGCGCGGCCGGGGAGCGGAGCGAGCGTGCGCTGCCCGAGCGCCATTCGGATATCCGCCGAATGACCGTGTCGAGGTCGTCGAAGCCGATTTTGGCCAATTCCTCGCGCAGCCGCCCGGGGTCGCTCGACAGAGTCGAGACCGGGCCCGCGGCGAGCATGTCGAAGGCGGCGCCGACCGCGGCGACATGGGGTTCAAGCAGGGCGAGCAAGGCCGGGCCGTCGGCCAGCCCGTGGAGCCGGGCGACCACGTCGAGCGCGGCCGCATCGGCCGGAAGGCGGTGGGTCTGCTGGTCGTCGATCATCTGCACCCGATGCTCGATCGTCCGAAGCAGGCGGTAGGCGGCGGCGAGGGCTTCGGCGAGGACGGGATCGAGGTGACCCGAGCGCGCCAGAGCGGCGAGCGCGTCGAGCGTCGCCGGCGCGCGAAGCGCGGGCTCGCGCCCGCCGTGGATCAGCTGCTGCGCCTGGGCGAAGAACTCGACCTCGCGGATTCCGCCGCGGCCGCGCTTCAAATCGAAGCCGGGGCCGAACGCCTGAACCTGGGCATAATGATCGCGGATCGACAGGCTGATCGAGCGGATTTCGTCGATCGCACCGAAGTCGAGCGCCCGGCGCCAGATGAAGGGGCCGATCGCGTCGAGGAAAAAAGCGCCGAGCGCGGCATCGCCGGCACAGGCGCGCGAACGGATGAACGCCGCGCGCTCCCACGGCAGCGCGGAGGATTCATAATAAGCGATCGCCGCGCTGACCGGGAGCAGGATCGGGGTGACCTCGGGCGCCGGGCGGAGGCGGAGGTCGACCCGCGCGACATAGCCCTCGGCGGTGCGCTGCTGGAGCAGTTCGATCAGCCGGCGGCCGATTCGCACCGCCGCCTCGCCCGAGTCGTCGCGCTCGCGCCGGGGCATGATTGCCCGGTCGTAAAGGATTATCAGGTCCACATCGGACGAATAATTGAGCTCGCGGCTGCCAAGCTTGCCGAGCGCGATCGCGGCGATCCCCGCCGGTTCGTCGTCGGGAGCGCGTTCGCGGATCGCCTGAGCGAGCGCCCGGTCGATCGCGCTGTCGGCGAAATCGGACAGCAGGCGCGTGACTCGCTCGAACGCCGTTTCGCCAGCGAGATCGCCGAGCGCGAGGGTTAAAGCGAGCCCCTTGCGGCGGCGGCGGAGCTCGACCGCGAGATCGTCATGACGGACCGCAAGCGCGAGCGCGATCGCGGCTTCGGCGCCCTGATCGACGAAGCAGGAAACGAGCTCGGGACGGGACTCCATCGCCTCGCGCAGGAACGGCGAATGGGACCGTGCGCGCTCGACCGCGGAGTGCCGCGGCGCGGCGAAAACCTCTGTCGCCGGGGCGTCTTTCAAGCGTCAACCCTTAAAACGGATGAAACCACAATGCCCGGGACTCGTTGTGCCTAGTGATGAAAAGATACTGTCATCAAACGGCCACGGCGGACAAGGATGCGGAGAAGGACATGCAACGCCACATCATTCGTGTCGAGCTTCCGCCGGTCCATGCCGGAGTCACCGCGGCGCTTCGCCGTGCCTTCGCCGACGCGACCCCGAAGCGCGCCGATTCCCCGTTCGACGCGCTTCTGAGAAGGATGAACTAAAGGCGTCAGCGGTCTCGGCTGAGGGTGTCGACCTGCCCCATGATATTTTGAAGCGCCGACTGGTTGGGATCGGTCTTGTGCTGGCGCCGTGACGGAAGCTTGCCCCCCGTCAGCAGCGATTCGAGCGCGACCCGGCCGCGCGCGACCCGGCTCTTGATCGTTCCGACCGCGCAGCCGCAAATCTCGGCGGCTTCTTCATAAGCGAAGCCGCCGGCGCCGACGAGGATCAGCGCCTCGCGCTGCGGCTGGGGCAAATGCATCAGCGCGCGCTGCATGTCGCCAAGCTCGATATGGCGATCCTGGCTGGCCGGGGCGGCGAGTATCTTGGCGGCGGTGATGTCGTCCCATTCGCCCTTGAAGCGCGCCCGGCGCATCTGGCTGAGGAACAGGTTGCGCAAGATGATGAAGGTCCACGCGCGCATGTTGGTCCCGGCCTGGAAGCGCTTGCGCGCCGCCCACGCCTTGAGCAAAGTTTCCTGGACGAGGTCGTCGGCGAGGTCGCGGCTGCCCGACAGCGAGCGGCCGAACGCGCGCAGGTGGGGGATCACCGCGGCGAGATGTATCTTGAATTCGTCATCGGGCAGCGGCTCCCATTCGGGGCGCGGCTCGTCGCCGTCATGATCCTCCGGTTCGTCGCTCACTGTTTCCCACCCGTTGCGCATGTCGGCGACAATGCGCCTTGGCGAAGACTCTTCGCTGTAAATCTCACAGCGAATGTAGGTCTTCAGCCAGCGGCGAACAATATCACGGCGAAGATCACCACGACAAGAACCAGTCCGACGCCAAGGACATAACGCATCGACCGGGGAGCGGTGCCGGCGCGAGCCTCGGTTCCGGTCAAATGTTCAGGTGCGTCGTCGCTCATTCGATCATTTCCCGCAGTTAACGATTTTGCGGCCAACGCGCCGGCTTGGCCGCTGTTCCGTATCGGGCAAGCCTAGCCGGCGGGAACGGTCGCCGCGTCAAAGAATAAAGCCTGGGCGATCGCCGCCTTGACCGTCGCGCGCTGGAACGGCTTGGTGATGAGGAACG
>JBKKAQ010000107.1:0-7091 GCA_046714555.1 Sphingomicrobium sp.
AGCTCCATCGGGCCGTCCTTGAAGCGGATCAGCGTGTTGAACATGCCGGTCGAGCGGCTGATGCTCAGGAGCTTGAATTCCGACCCTTCGAACGCCCACGGGGTCCACGGAATATGATCGGCCCGGACCAGCGAGGAACCGTCCGGGAAATTCTTCGATTCGGTCGGCCCGGGAACGCTGAAATCGCCTCCCCCGCGGCTGACTACTGATTGATCATGCTTGTGTACGATTGTCGCCATTTTCAGACTCTCCTAATGAGCTTTGGGCGGAAGATTCTCTTGAGTACGTTCTTCTTACCCTTGGGGATTTATTAAAACTGGCGCGCATGGCTGTCAAGCGCCGTCGGGCAGATGATCGCCTTGCGAGTCAATTCCCCGCCGCTTTCGACCATATGTCAAACTCTTCCTTTCTTCAATCCCAACTCATGTGGCCAACCTGCGGATGAACCGGGTCAGCGCAGAGCGTCGGCCAGCGGATAGGTCCTGACCTTCCCGTCCCAATTCGCCGCCGCGGCCTCGATCGCCGCATACAGCCCGCGCATCCCCGGAGCTTCTTCATAGACTTCGGTAATGCAGCCGATCGCCGCGCGCGTATCGATATAACAGAATCTGCCGCCCGCGAATTCGCCGATTGTGTTTAGCGGGCTCCCCTTGGCCGCATAGTCTTCGACCACTGCATCGAAATCAGCCGAGAAAATCGCGACATGGTGGAATCCGGCTTCACCCTTGCGATACATGTCCCGATAGACCGAGGGGCTGTCGTCATTCATCTCGATCAACTCGATCTGAAGCTTGCCCAGCTGACCCAAACCAACGTTTATGTCCAAAGTCGAAGGGTTTCCCTTATATTTGACCGGAACCCCGAGATTGTCCTGGACGAAGAAAGGCCCCGCCCCGGTCGAATCGACCCAATGGTCGACGGCTTCAGGCAAATTTTCGACAATGAAGCAAAGTTGGACGATATCTTTACCGGCAGTCATGGCAGCTCCTCCATGGGAAGTTGTTGATCGACTAGTCACTCGAATGCTTCGGCCATCCGGTCCTTGCCGAACACGCCTTGGCCGGCGAGCCGCTCGACCTCGGCCGCGGACAGCCCCAAGCCCATCACGATTTCGCTTGTATGTTCGCCGAGCAGCGGCGGAGGCGACACCGGCAGCGGGTCGCTTCCGCTCATCGCGATCGGGATCCCGGGCATCCGCAAAGCGCCTTCGCTCGGATGCTCGACATTGCGCCAGAAATCGACGCTCTCGAGATGCGGGTCGGTCAGCAGGTCGTCGATCGAATTGACCCGCCCGAACGGCACGTCGGCGGCTTCGAGCAAGGCCAGCCACTCGGCATGGTCCTTTTGAAGGACACGCCTGCCGACCTCGGCCCAGAACCCCACCTGGTCGGACTGGCGCGCTGCGAAATTGTTGAATCGGCTGTCGCTGGTCAGTTCGGGGTCGCCGACCACCTCGCAGAAGCGGCGCCAATGGCCTTCATTATAAGGCAGCACGCAGATATATTTATTGTCGCGGGTCAGGAACGGTCGGCGCGATCCGGTGCTGATCGGCACGTACCCGGTCGGCCCGAGCGGCGGAACGAATGACGCCCCCCACAGATGCTCGTTGCAGTTGAATGCCGCCATCGTCTCGAACATTGGGACATCGACCGACTGTCCGACCCCGGTGCTGAACCGCTGGCACAAGGCGGCGAGGACGCCATAAGCCGCGTGCAACGCGGTGACCTTGTCGGCGAGGATCGAGGGCACGTAACGCGGTTCCCCGCCGACCACCTGCTGGAGCGAGGCCAGCCCCGATTCGGCCTGACCGATATCGTCGTACGCCGGCCGGCCGGCATATAATCCGTCGTCCGAATAGCCTTTGACATGACAATAGATGATCCGCTCGTTCTGCTGTTGCAGCGCGTCATACGAAATGCCGAGCCGCTTCGCCGCGCCCGCGCGCGTCGAATGGATGATCACGTCGCTCTGCCGAACCAGCGAATAGAGGATCTCGAGCCCGGCCGGGTTCTTGAGATCGAGCACGATGCTTTTCTTGTTGCGGTTATTGCCGAGGAAAAACGCCCCCATCCCGGCCGAATGGCGCGGCCCGATGTTGCGCATCAGATCACCCTCGGGGGGCTCGACCTTGATCACTTCGGCGCCCATGTCGCCGAGATATTGCGCGGCCAGCGGACCGAGCACCATCGTCGCCAGATCCAGAACCTTCGTGCCTTCCAGCGGACGCGCCATCACCGTTCCTTGTCGAACCGTTGCATCTTGTCGATCGTCGATTGAACTTATCGGTATCATATCGAACCTGCAAGTAGCAACGCGGCATGATCCGACCCGGAAGAAAGCGCTTGTGAATCGCGTGCCGACAGATGTACGGGCAGGAAGATAAATATTCCCGCTGGTATTTTTCGTGCGTTGCCGGACAATGCGTGCCCGGACTCGCCCGAAAAATGAAGCGCTCGGACCATATAAGGGTGAGCGATGGACGACGACTTGCTGGTCGAGCTCAGGCAATATTGCGGCGACAAGGTCGGTCCGGTTTACGCCTGGGACCGCGTCAACCAGCCGATGGTCCGCCAATGGTGCGAGGCACTCGATTTCAGTTTCCCGCCTTATCTCGATCCGGGCCGCGACGGCGGCATCGTCGCTCCGGCTACGATGTTGCCGGTGTGGCTGATGCCCGGGCTCAACCGCCGCCACCCCCCGGGCTCGGACGAGCGCGATCATCGCGCAATCATGAAAATCCTCGAACGCGAGGGCTATCACGGAATCCTCGGCACCAATTGCGAGCAGGACTATGAGCGCCGACTGCGTCCGGGCGAGAGGATCGCCTCGACCTATCAGGTCGAATCGGTCAGTGATCGCAAGCAGACCAAATTCGGCCCCGGTTATTTTATAACCTTCCTGCAATCCTTCTGGGACGAAGAGCAAAATCTGGTCGGGACGATGCGGCTGAGGATCGTCCGCTTCAAGCCCGCGGCCAGCTTGGCAACCGACCAGCGCCCCGCCCCGCCCCAGCCTTCGATCAGCCAGGACACGGCCTTTTTCTGGGAAGGGCTGAAGCACGGGAAATTGCTGATCCAGCGCTGCACGCAATGCGGATTGCTGCGCCACCCGCCCGGCCCCGCCTGCGCCGTCTGTCACAGCCTCGACTGGGATGCGCTCGAATCGGCGGGGACCGGGGTGCTTTATTCGTTCGTTCTCGTCCACCAGCCGCAATTTCCGACATTCGAATATCCGCATCCGGTTGGGCTGATCGAGCTCGACGAAGGCGTGCGGCTGATCGCTCCGCTTGCGCCGCAGGAACGCGAACAGCTCGCGATCGGTCGACGGATGCACGCGGTCTTCGCCGAGCCGAGCGATGATCATCGGCTTCCGGTATTTCATTTGTCAGCGAGTGCCTGAAGATGGACTTCGAATTTAGTGAGGATCAAAGCGCGATCGGCGAACTGGCCCAATCGATCTTCCGCGATCATTGCGACGACGACCGGATTCGCGAAATCTATCAATCGGGCGATGTGTTCGACGAGCGGCTGTGGCAAAGCCTCGCCGACACCGGGCTGCTCGCCGCGACTCTGCCCGAATCCTGCGGGGGCTCCGGGCTTGGAATGCTCGAGTTCGGGCTGATCCTCGAAGCTCAGGGCGCGGCACTCGGCGCGGTGCCGTTCTGGCGCCACCAGATCGCCTCGCTTGCAATCGCCAGCTTCGGCAGCGCCGCACTCAAGGAAAAACATCTCGCCCGGCTGATCGAGGGCAGCACGATCGCGACGCTTTGGAACGATTCGGGGGCCGGCCCAGCGCTTCAGGCAAGGTCATCCTCGGATGGCTGGTCGCTTTCGGGAACCGCGCCCCACGTCGTTCTCGACAAGCGCGTCAAGCTCATGCTGCTTGCCGCGACCTTGCCCGATGGCCGTGATCAATTGTTCGTCATTTCAATTGATGCGCCGGGTCTCGACTTCGTCCGCGGTACCAGCACCAATGACGAAAGCATCGCCGACGTCCGCTTCAACGACGTCGAGGTCGGCGCCGACGCTTTGCTCGATTGTCCCGACGCGCTCGAATGGCTCGACCAGCGCTGCTGTCTCGCCATCGCCGCGCTGCAGCTCGGGGTCACCGGCGAAGGGCTCAAACGTGCGGCGCTTTACGCCTCCGAGCGCCACCAGTTCGGCCGTCCGATCGGCAGTTTCCAGGCGGTCGCGATGCGCATGGCCGAAGCCTATATCCAGCTTGAATTGCTGCGCACCGCGCAATGGCAAGTGGCATGGCGGCTCGACGAGGGGCTTCCGGCGATCGCCGCCGCCAAGATCGCCAAGTACCAGGCGAGCGAAGCGGGGCATATCGTCGGCCATACCGCGCAACATTATCATGGCGGTGTCGGGGCCGACCTCACTTACCCGGTGCATCGCTTTTTCCTCTGGGCCTCGGCCCTCGATATCGCCGGCGGAAGCGCCGAGACGCAGCTGGGCGAGCTGTCTCGGCTGGGCTTGCCGCAAGTCGTGGGCTTCGAACAATGTCTCAGCCGATGAGCCAGCTCTTCTCCAAGCTCCGGGTCGGCGAGCAGCTTCCCGAACTGACGATCGAGCTTAGCCCGACGCGTGTTATCGCGACAGCGATCGCGACTCGCGATTATCAGCCGGTTCATCACGACAGCGACATTGCGCAGGGGTTCGGCAATTCCGGGATTTTCCTCAATACCCACACCACCGCGGGCTATCTGGAACGCTTCGTGCTCGAATGGGCCGGCCCCGACGCGTTCGTCAAAAGCGTCAAGTTCCGGCTGGGGATCCCAAGCTATGCGGGCGACACGCTCGTCCTTCGCGGAGAAGTCGCCGAAATGAATCAGGGACAGCGTCAGATCGGTGTCAAGGTCGTCGGGACCAACAGCCTCGGAACCCACGTCGACGGATCAGTCGTCATCGAACTGACGGACGCATGACCATGACCGGAAAATTTCCGAGCCGCGAAGTCGCGATCGTCGGGATCGGCGCGACCGAATTCTCGAAGGATTCGGGGCGCACCGAAATGCGGCTCGCGGTCGAAGCGACGCTTGCAGCGCTGGCCGACGCGCAGATCGACCCCGCCGAAGTCGACGGAATGTCCACCTTCACGATGGACAATAATCCCGAGACCGATGTTCATCGCTTCATCGGCGGGCGCGATCTGACCTTCTTTTCGCGGATCGATTATGGCGGCGGCGGCGCCTGTGCTCCGCTGATGCAGGCGGCAATGGCGATCGCCACCGGCGCGGCCAATGTCGTGGTCTGCTATCGCGCGATGAACGAGCGGTCGTGGTATCGCTTCGGCGCGGGGGCCAACCCGCCGCAGTCGCAGACCTTTCTGCCGACGCATTACGGCTGGTACACCCCCGCGGGGATCAATACCAATGCCGCCTTTGTCGGTATCGTTGCGCGCCGCTACATGCATGAATTTGGCTCAACGAGCGAGGATTACGGGCGGATCTCGGTCGCGGCGCGCGATTTCGCTGCGACCAATCCCAACGCTTTTTTCTATGAGCGCCCGATTACGCTCGACGATCATCAAAATTCGCGCTTCATCGCCGAGCCGCTTCATCTGCTCGATTGCTGCCAGGAAAGCGACGGCGCGGTCGCGCTGGTGGTCACCTCGACCGAGCGCGCTCGCCGGCTTCGCCGCGATCCGGTGACAATCGTCGCCGCCGCCCAGGGAAGCCCCGCTGGCCAGCACCGGATGACCAGTTTCTATCGCGAAACCATCAGCGGGCTGCCCGACGTGGCGCTGGTCGCTCGCCAGCTCTACGCCCAGAGCGGGCTTGGCCCGGAAGATTTCCAGACCGCGATCCTCTATGACCATTTCACGCCCTATGTGCTGTGTCAGTTCGAGGAATTCGGCTTCTGCAAGCGCGGCGAGGCCAAGGATTTCGTCCGCTCGGGCGCGCATGCGCGCGGCGGCCAGCTCCCGATCAATCCCAACGGCGGCCAGCTCGGCGAGGCCTATATCCACGGCATGAACGGGATCGCCGAGGCGGTTCGCCAGATTCGCGGGGTCGCGGTCAACCAGGTCGCCGACGTCGAGCATATGCTCGTCTCGGCCGGTTCGGGGATTCCGACCAGCGGTCTCATTCTTGGAAGAGATTGACGATGCACATCGCCTTCACCCCCCAGCAGGAAGCGGTTCGTGACGAGATCGCCGCCTATTACGCCAGGCTGATCACTCCCGAAATCCGCGGAACCCTGCGTACCCACAGCGCGACCCCGCAATATCGCGAGATTGTCCGCCAGATGGGCAAGGACAATATGCTCGCGCTCGGCTGGCCGGTCGAACATGGCGGGCGCGGCTATGGCCCGGTCGAACAATTGATCTTCGTCCGCGAGACCCTTCGCGCCGGTGCGCCGCTCCCTTTCCTGACCTTGAGCACGGTCGGTCCGACCCTGATGGCTTACGGATCGGCCGAGCAGAAGGCCGAATTCCTTCCCGCCATCGCCGAGGGGCGAATCCATTTTTCGGTCGGCTACTCCGAGCCCGGATCGGGTACCGATCTCGCCAGCCTGCAGACCCGCGCAACGCTCGAGGGCGATCATTTCATCGTCAACGGCAGCAAGATCTACACCAGCCTGGTCGAGGGCGCGGATTATATCTGGCTCGCGGTCCGCACCGATAATACGGGCAAGAAACACGCCGGAATTTCGCTGCTGATCGTCGACGCGCAGGCCCCCGGGGTTTCGTTTACCCCGATCGATACCGTCGCCGGAATGCACACCAACGTCACTTATTATACCGACGTGAAGGTCCCCGTGGAACGGCTGGTCGGCGGCCTCAACCAGGGCTGGAAGCTGATCACCTCGCAGCTCAATTTCGAACGCATCGGGATCGCCGCGCGCTGCATCTATGGCGAGGAACTGTATCGCAAGGTCGATCAATGGGCACGCACCACGACCCACCACGGCAAAGCGGTGCTCGACAATCCGCTGGTCGCGCGGCTGATGGCGAAGACCTATGCCCGGCTCGAACTGCTGTGGCTGTTCAATTACCGGATGGCTGCCAAGATGGCGGGGGGAGCGCCCGATCCGGCGTTCGCCTCGGCGGCCAAGGTCCACGGCGTCGAATCGATGATCGAAGTG
>JBKKAQ010000108.1:0-2441 GCA_046714555.1 Sphingomicrobium sp.
CAAGCTACGCGACGATTACACCAGCCTGACCTGGCTCGCCGGAACCACCGCGCTTCACCGCCTTGGCCGGCCGCGCGATGCCGCCTTGCTGTTCGACCGTTATTCGCTCGGCGGGCGATCGCTCCAGGTCGTCTCGAAAGGCCTCTACTGGGCCGGGCGAGCTGCGAGCGCGGCGGCCGGTGCCGATGCCAATGCCTATTTCGAGCGAGCGGCGGTCTATCCCGAACTCTTCTATGGCCAGCTCGCGCTCGAGCGGCTCGGCCGCTCGGTCCCCGCTCCGCAGAGTGCCCCGGCGGTGGCGATCACTCCCGCCTATCGTTCGGCCTTCGCTCAAAAGCGCCTCGTCCGCGCCACCCGCGGGGGCGGCCTGACCGGGCGGCGCGTGGAGCAGACCCTGTTCGTCCGGGCGCTTGCCGAAGCGGTCGACAGCGAAAGCGACCGGGTCCTCGCCGCCGAGCTCGCCAGCCAGATCGGGCGTCAGGACCTTGCCGTCTGGACCGCGCGGTCGGCACGCAACAGCGGCTCGACTTTCTACATGCGCTCGGCCTTCCCGACGCTTTCGGGAAGCGTCCCGGCCGGACGGCTGTGGGCGCTGACCCACGGGATCACCCGCCAGGAAAGCTCGTTCGATCGCGCCGCGGTGAGCGGTGCCGGAGCGCGCGGGATGATGCAATTGATGCTTCCAACCGCTCGCGAAACCGCGGGCAAGATGGGCATCGGCTACGACAGCGCCCGGCTGACCAGCGACCCGAACTATAACGTCATGCTCGGAAGCTTTTATTTCCGGCGATTGCTCGATCAATGGGGCGGCAATTATCCGCTCGCGGTGGCAAGCTATAACGCCGGGGCGGGCAACGTCCGCAAATGGGTCAACGCCTATGGCGACCCGCGCCTTCCCGGAGCCGACGTCGTCCGCTGGATCGAGAGCATCCCGTTCACCGAAACCCGCGGCTATGTCCAGCGCGTGCTCGAAAACAGCGTGGTCTATGAACGGATCAATCCGTCGGGCACCCCGGCGATGCCGGTGCATCTGTCCTATTATCTCGGCAAATCGCGCCCGGGCTGATCGCCGTGGCTCGCCAACCGCTTCAGCCGCGACCGATTTCGCCGGGCGGCCTTGCCGCGCTTCGCGCCGAATATGACCAATTGTTCGCGACCGAACGGCCCGGGCTGGTCGAAACCATCGCCTGGGCGGCGGCCAACGGCGACCGAGGCGAGAATGGCGATTATCTTTACGGCCGCAAGCGCCTGCGCGAGATCGACCGGCGGCTCGACCGACTGTCGCGGCTGATGGACGCGGCCCGGGTGATCGGCGCTTCGGACCCGCAGGATCGAACCGCGGTGCGCTTCGGAGCGACGGTCGAACTCGCCGATGAAGCGGACCAAAGGCGAGTGGTGACGATCGTCGGCGACGACGAAAGCGATGCCGGATCGGGCCGGATCGGCTGGAACGCTCCGCTTGCGCGGGCCTTGATCGGCGCCCGGGTCGGCGACGAACGGCTGGTCGTCCTGCCCGCCGGGGACAAATGCTATGCAGTCACCGCGATCACCTACCCCGATGCGGACTAGAGCCTGATCGTCTGAGGTGGAAGCGCTGCGCGCTTCCGCCGAGGGCGTGAATCAGGTTCTCATCCAAGCCTAAACCGTTCGGATCAGCCCTGGCCGAATTTCTGATGCGCCAGCATGACCACCTTGTCGCCGTCGGTCGGAGGGTCGAGCGAGACGGCCTTTTCGAGCAGGTCGACCACCGCGGATAGAGCGGCGATCTGCGCCGATCGTTCGTCGCCGGCGTCGATCACGCTCCACGGCGCCCAGCGGGTGTCGGTCGCCTTGAAGATTTCCTTCCACGCCGCGAGATAGCGGTCATGCGCCGAGTGGCTGCGCAAATCCTCGGGCTCGATCAGCCATTTGCGCCACGGATCCTCGCCGCGTTGGCGAAGCCTCTGGTCCTGGACCTCGGCGCTGACGTGAAAGAACAGCTTGATCACCAAAGTGTCATGATCGCGTTGCTGCGATTCGAATTCGTTGATCTCGTCGCAGGCTCGCGCCCAGTCCTTGGGCTTGACCCGGCCAAGCGCCCGGTCGTCGACCACCTTGCGATACCAGCTTCGGTAATAGAGCGTCGAATGACCCGCGGCGGGAAGATCCATCCAGAAACGCGCAAGCCAGTGCTGGCCCGAATCGCGATCGCTTCCGCCGACGTAATGGGTCGAAAAATGGCATGGGTCGAGCGCCGCCGAAAGGCGCTTGAGCGCGTCCTTCTTGCCGCTTCCTTCCCACCCTTCGAACAGGATGATCGCGCGCTTGCGGTGGACGATCTGGGCGAGATGAATCGCGGCGAGCCGATCCTGAAGCCCCTTCAGGCTTGCCTCGAAATCGCCGGCAAAAGGCGCAGCGCGTTCGAAATCTGATAGCGGGACCGGCATGGCGCTGGTTTACAC
>JBKKAQ010000109.1:0-7611 GCA_046714555.1 Sphingomicrobium sp.
ATCCACAAGCTCGAGGAGGAGCTCGGGGTCCAGCTGCTCGATCGCAACGGGCGCGGCGTGACTCTGACACCGGTCGGCAAGATCCTGTTTCGCCGCGCCGAATCGATCCTCGGCGAAATGGCCGAGACGCTGGCCGAGCTCGACGCGGCGCGGCGCCGACCCGTCGGGCAGGTGCGCATCGCCGCGCCGGCGACGGTGATGAGCTTGTACATGCCGACCATCGTCAAGCGTTTCACCCGCGAATATCCCGAGGTCGAATTGACCGTGCTGCAAGCGCTGACCGGCGAGATCTACGGCCAGTTGGTTGCCGGGCAAATCGACATCGGCCTGGTCATGAAAGTTCCCAACAAGGCCAAGTTTCAGAGCAGGCAGGTTTCGGTCGAGCCGATGATGTGCATCGCATCGCGCAAGCATCCGCTCGCTCAAAGCGCGTCGGTCCCGCGCAAGTCTTTGGCGGCCCAAGGGCTGGTGGTCCCATCATCGGCGCATGGACTGCGGGCGCTGATCGATCGCTACATGGCGGCGGGGGACCTCTCGATCGATCCGCATCTTCAGATCGACAGCGTACCGCTGATCCGCGCGGTGGTCGCCGAAGGCGAACGGGTCTCGATCCTTCCGCAATCGACCTGCCGCCTCGAATTCGACGAAAAGTCGTTCGTGACCTTGCCGATCATTCCGGTCTTCACCCGCTCGCTTTACGCCGCCTACCCCAAGGAAGGACGGCGTCCGGCGCATGTCGATGCGCTGCTCGATCATGTCGAGCAGGTTTTCCGGGAAAACGCCTCGGCGCAAGTCGCGGCCGACGGGAAGCGCCTTGCCGAGGCGAAGCTCAAGCGCGTCCGGTCGGCGGCTTGACGCCGTTCATTCCGGGTTTCGAGCGGCGGCGACCTGCGCTCTTCGCGCCGGTGCGAAATCGGGATCGCCGAGCGCTTCGTAAAGCCGGCGGCTGACCTCGTAATGATGGTGAAGCCCGGTCCGATCGAGCAGTGCGATCGGACCTTCCGGATAGCCCAGGCCGAGCCTCAGCGTCGTGTCGAGGTCCGCGGCCGAGGCGAGCTTCTCGTCGAGGCGGCGCAATGCCGCGTTGAAATAGGGTCGGATCAGGCGGTCGACGATTCGCCCCGGAAAATCCTCGCAGATCGCGACCACCAGCCCCGCCTGCTCGAACGCCGCCTTGGCCGCAGCCACCGCCTCGGGGTCGGTCCACGGCTGGCGGACCAGCTCGACCAGCTGACCGGGATCGCCCTCGCCAAGCCTGAAGCGCGCGAAGCCGACGGTTCGCTCATGGTCGGGGTCGGACTGGAGGCCGATGTGTTCGGCAAGGCACTCGCTGCCAAGTTCGATCGCGACGAACGCCTTTCCCGAAAGGTCGCACTGACGATAGGCCGCGCCCGCACCGCTTCCGGTGACGATCAATCCGTCCGCCTCGCTCGACCAGTCGGCGAACTGGCTCGCGCCTGAGGGAAACGAGCGGCTTTCGCCAGCGCTGGTGATGGTGATGGTCATGGTCAGGCTCCGAACATCTTGCTGTCGGCATATTGGTGAAATCCGCGTCCGGACTTCTTGCCCAGCCGCCCCGCGGCGATCATTCGCCTGACCAGCGGCGGGCAGGCGTTGCGCGGTTCGTTGGTGATCCCGTGCAGCGCCTCGCACAGCAGGCGCTGGGTATCCATTCCGACCAGGTCGAGCAATTCCAGCGGCCCCATCGGATAGCCCATCGCCGTCTTGATCGCCTTGTCGATCTCGGCGGGCTCGGCGACTCCCTGCTCGACCAGCCGGATGGCGTCGTTGTTGAACGGAACGAGGAAGTAATTGAGGATGAAACCCGGGGTGTCCTGAGTTTCGACCGGGATCTGGCCGAGCGCCAGGCAAAATTCCCACGCGCTTGCCCAGCTTTCGGGACTGGTGTTCATTCCGGGCGACATTTCGACCAGCTTCATCAGTTGCGCAGGCAGGCAGAAATGCATCCCCACGAAGCGGTCGTCGCGTCCGCTCCCCCCGGCGATCTCGGTGATCGAAAGAGTCGAGGTGTTCGACGCGAACAAGGTCTCGGGACCGCAAATCCGGTCGAGCGCTGAGAATAATTCATGCTTGACCGCGAGGCTTTCGAACACCGCCTCGATCACGATATCGCAATCGGCGAGCTCGTCGATCCGGCTGGTCGTCTGCCACGCTTCGAGGCTGCGCTGCTGCTGTGCCTCGGTCAGCTTGCCGCGTTCGACTGACTTGGCCATAAACGCCTCGGTCTGAGCGCGCGCGCCGACCAAAGCGGCTTCATTCAAATCGAAGATTTTGGTCGCGAAGCCCGCGCGTGCGGCGACGATCGCGATTCCCGCTCCCATCGTTCCGCACCCGACGACTCCAACCGTGCTGATCGCCATATAATTCCCCCTTATCTGTCGATGAAGCTTCGGCCGATCAATTGGCGGTGGACCTGGTTGGTCCCTTCCCAGATCTGGGTGATCTTGGCATCGCGCATCAGTCGTTCGACCCTGAAATCGCTGCAATAGCCATAGCCGCCGAACAATTGGACCGCGTCGGTCGTCATCCGCATCGCAAGGTCGCTGGCCTTCATCTTGAGGATCGACGCCTCGATCCCGAAGTCGCTCGCGCCCTGGTCGACCAGCCGTCCGATCGACCACAGCCAGTTTTCGACCAGCGCCATTTCGGCCGCGAGGTCGGCGATCATGAACTGGATCCCTTGAAACTCGATGATCTTGCGGCCCGATTGGCGCCGCTCGTTGATGTAGGCGACCGAATCCTCGAAGGCGGCGCGGGCGATCCCCAGCGCATGTGCCGCAATGCTCGGCCGCGAGCGATTGAGCGATGCGAGCAGGATCTTCAGCCCGTCCCCCGGATCGCCGATCAGATTGGCGCGAGGCACCCGACAGTCATCGAAGCGGAGAGTCGCGGTTCCCGACGCGCGGATCCCCATCTTGTCCTCGACGCCAACGATCTCGAGCCCGGGAGTTCCCTTTTCGAGCACGAGTACGCTGATCGCTCGCTTGGGATCGTCGATCGCGCTCCATTTTCCGAACAACAGATACAAGTCGGCGACGTCGCCATTGGTGATGAAGCACTTGCCGCCGGTGACAAGGATGTTGTCGCCATCCTCGGTGAAGCGGGTGGTCATCCCGGTCGCGTCGGAGCCTGCGCCGGGTTCGGTGATCGCAAGCGCGGCGAGCCCGCCTTCGGCGATCCGCGGGAGCAGCCGCAGCTTCTGTTCCTCGTTGCCGAACTCGATCAGAGGCTTGATCGCGTGGAAATTGGTCGCCCAGATGATCCCGGTCGAGGCGCACGCCTTGGCGATTTCGCGGACGCAGGCGAGGTAGCAGGTATAGGACAAAGGATAGCCGCCATAGGCTTCGGGAATGAACATCATGTTCAGCCCGAGCGCGTTGATCGCGTCGACACTGGCTTGCGGAAAGAGCTTGGAGTGATCGGACTTGCTGGCGTGCGGAGCGATCTGGCTACTGGCAAGCGCGCTGACGCTGTCGAGCATCTGCCGTTCCTCGTCGGTCAGGCCGAGGCGCTGGTCGAGGCGGTCGAAAACGGTCAATGCGCGACCGATTGCGCGCCGTCGACGTAGATCGTCTCTCCGGTGAGAAATCGTCCGTCGAGCTTGAACAGGCTGACGATCAGCCGGGCGATATCGGCTGCGGCTCCCGGACCGCCGGTCGGAATGCGCTTTTCGAGATATTCACTGAGCGGCCCGGCGGACAATGCGTCGCGGTTGAGGTTGGTCAGGATATAGCCCGGGGCGACATTCACCACCGCGATCGACTGCCCCGCCCATTCGACCGCGAGTACCCGGGTGATCGCCCCGACCGCGGCTTTCGAAGCGCAATAAGCGACATTGCGCTTGACCCCGATCTTGTCGAAGAACGACCCGATATTGACGATCAGCCCGCCGCCCGCGCGCTTGAGAAAGGGGAAGGCGGCCTGGCAGCCGATCAGCACCGAGGTCGCATTGGCCTCGATCTGCGCGTTCCAGCTGTCAAGCGGCAGGTCGGCCGAACGCCCCTCGGTGTGAGTTCCGGCATTATTGACCAGTCCCGCGATCGTGCCCCGCTCGGCAAGCGCGTCGAAAGCTCGTGTCATTGCCGCGGGATCGGTGACGTCGGCGATGATCGGGATCAGGCGACGAGCGGCTTCGTCCCCGAGCGATGGGCCTTCGGGCTGCGCGCCGCTGCGCGACAGGCAGCCGACGATATATCCGGCCTCGGCGAGCCCGGCGGCGATGGCCGCGCCAATCCCTCGGCTCGCTCCGGTGACGACGACGACCCGCTGGTCCATCAGCGATCCTCGAATTTGGCAGCGCGTTTTTCCATGAACGCGCTCATCCCCTCGACCGCGTCGCGGGTCTGATAAGCGAGGGTCGACAGATCGGCTTCGGCTGCGAGCCCCTCGGCGAGGCTCGCGGTCATCGAACGCGCGACCGATTGGCGCGCGAACTGCGAGGCCAATTTGCCATAGCCCGAAAATTCGCGAGCGAAGGCGAATGCCGCATCGATCGCCGGGGCTTCGACGATCCGGTTGACCAGCCCGATGCCGAGCGCCTCATCGGCTTTCAGAGTGCGGCCGGTGAGAATCATCTCGAGTGCTCGGGCCTCGCCGATCAGCCGCGGAAGCCGCTGGGTCCCGCCATAGCCGGGGATCAGCCCGAGCTTGATTTCGGGAAGTCCGAAGCGCGCATTGGCGGTCGCCAGCCTAAAGGTGCAGGCCAAGGCAAGCTCGAGCCCGCCGCCAAGCGCAAAGCCGTTGACCAGAGCGATCGACGGAATCGGCAAGCGGTCGAGCTTCGCGAAAACCGCCTGCCCGGTCTCGGCTCCCTTTTTCTGCTCGGCAAGGCCGCGGCCGACCAGTTCCTTGATGTCGGCGCCCGCGCAAAATGCCCTTTCGCCCGCGCCGGTGATGACCAGTGCCCGCGCGGAGGATTGCGCCGCCTCGTCGATCCGCTCGCCAATCTCGTCGATCAGCGCGAAGCTCAGCGCGTTGAGCGCATCGGGCCGGTCGAGGGTGATCAGCCCGATGTCCTGATCGAGGGTAAAGCGCGCGCTCATCGTTCGGCGCCCTCGGGCGAGGCGGCCCAGCGGACCGGATCGGGGATGATCTTGCCTTCGCGGATCAGGTTTGCAAGCTCGCGCTTCAGCACCTTGCCGGTCGGGCCGAGCGGGAAGCTGTCGAGGATCTTGAGATATTCGGGCATGTCATATTTCGATAGCCCGCGCGCCGCCAGATGGTCGAGCAATTCGCTTCCCGCCGGGGCGTCTCCAGAGGCGGTGATCAACAGGCAGACCTTTTCGCCAAGCCGTTCGTCGGGGACCGCGACAGCCGCCGCCTTGATCACCTTGCAATGCTGCATCGCCAGATCCTCGATCTTTGCCGGATGGATGTTGTGGCCGCCGCGGATGATGATGTCCTTGGCGCGGCCGACGATCTCGAGGTTGCCGGCGGAGTCGAAGCGGCCGAGATCGCCGCTCATGAACCAGCCGGCGGAGTTGAGGCCATCCTCGGTCGCCGACTGATTGTCGAAATAGCCGAGCATCCGCATCGCTCCGCGCCCGCCGATTTCGCCGACCTCGCCGTGGGCGGCTTCGACGTCGCGATCGACCGGATCGAACAGGCGAATTTCATACGCCGAACAGGATTTGCCGCAGCTCGCGGTGATCGTCTCGGCGTCGTCCCCGGGTCGGGTATACTGGTGCGATCCGTTCTCGGTCATTCCGTAGACGTTCTGCGGCACGATCCCCATTTCGAGCAAGCTTCGCGCGGTAGCAGTGGGGATCGGCGCGCCCGCCATGTAGAATGTCCGTACCGCGGCGAGTCGCCCGGAATCGCCCGGCTTGAGGCCCGCGAGAAGGTCGATCGCATGGGTCGGCACTCCCATAATGTAGGTTGCGCCCGATCGTTCGATCCAGTCGAGCGTTGCGATCCCCGCGGCCGGATTGCTCAGCACCAGTTCGAACCCACCGGCGAGCGCCTGGCACAAAGCGACAGTGCCGATGTGGTGGCTCATCTGGCTCAGGGTCAGAAGGATTGTCTCGGGTCCATGGTTCCAGTCCTCGACCATCGCCCGGGCATTGGCGAGCAAGCTGTTGTCGCTGTGCATCACGCCCTTGGGCGCTCCGGTGGTACCCGAAGTGAAGGCGAGATAGACGATCTTGTCGGGGTCATTCGAAGCTTCGGGAAGCGCCCCATCGCTGCGCGCGCGATAGGATTCGCGACCCGCGGGAACCGGGCAATTGCTGCCTGGGATTCCGATCACCGCCTTGACCGACGCGACCGCGCTGGCTCGCTCGAAAATGTCGCTGGTTTTACCGTCCGCGCCATAGCCGCTTTCGGCGAACAGCAGGCTGCAGCGAACGCGCTCGAGCAGCCCGGCGACTTCGTCGACGGTGTAGGTTGAATGCAGCGAGGTGTTGAACACATAGCCCCCGCGCGAGCAGGCGAGGAAAAGGATCACCGCTTCGACCCGGTTCGACATCCACACCGACACCCGCTCGCCGGACCTCAGCCCGGCCGAATCGAGCCTGGCCGCGAGCGCGTCGACCTCGGCCTTGAGCTCGGCCCAGGTCAGCCGCCGTTCGGGATCGCGCAGCGCCGGGCGATCGCCGCGCTCGGCGGCCCAGCGCTCGACCAGCCCGTAGAGCGTCTCTTCGCGCCACAACCCAGCGCGGTAATAGGCTCGCGTTTCGGCCGGATCGTGCAGGGTGAGAAGCCGCGCCATCGTCGTCGGGGCCTTTAGTGGCCGAAGCTGTCGGGATCGGCCGGGCGCCGCTCGGCGAACGACGCCGACAATTCCTTGGCTTCCTTGCCCCTGATATAGGCGGGGAGCAGCAGGTCATGCGAAATCCGCGACAATCCGCCGACCCCGCCGTGGCGGGCGTTGAACGCGGCCTTGATCCCCGCCAGCGCGAACGATCCACGTTCGGCAATCTCGAGCGCATAGGCGCGGGTCGCGGCCTTGAGCTCGTCGTCGGGGACGACTTGGTTGATCAGCCCGATCTCGAGCGCTTCGGCGGCGGTCATCTTGGGGTTGCGGAACCAGATGTCCTTGGCGCGCTTCTTGCCGACCAGATCCTCGAGATACCAGGTGCCGTAACCGGCATCGAAGCTGCCCATCATCGGACCGACCTGGCGAAAGATCGCGCTCTGCTTGGCGATCGTCACGTCGCAGACCACCTGGAGGACGTTTCCGCCACCGACCGCAAAACCGTTGACGCTCGCGATCACCGGCTTTTGCAATCGGTCGATGCTCTCGTACATCTCGAGCGTCGGAAGTACCCCGGCGTAAAGATGGGTATCCTCCATCCCGTCCTTGCGACCGCCAATGCAGAAGAAACGGTCGCCCGCCCCGGTGATGACCAGCACTCGAGTGCGAGTCTCGCGCCGGATCGCATTGATGCAGTCGCGAATCTCGTGGCACATCACTTCGGTGAACATGTTTCCGTCGTCCGGGCGGTTGAGCGTCAGGGTCCCGACCGGGCCGTCTTCCTCATAGATGATTTCGGCGTAGCTCATTGCTGGTCCTCGGTTAATTGGCGCTGCAGAAGCTCGGCGTCGTCGTCGCCCATCCCAAGCCAGCTGGCGAACACTTCTCGATTATGC
>JBKKAQ010000110.1:0-14315 GCA_046714555.1 Sphingomicrobium sp.
GACAAGGTCTCATTCGGTTTCGAGGAAGTCGCGCCACAGGAAAAGACGCGCCGAGTCGGCGGTGTCTTTTCCAACGTGGCCTCGCGCTATGATGTGATGAACGACCTGATGTCGGGCGGGGCGCACAGCCTGTGGAAGGACCGCTTGGTCGCGCGGGTCAAGCCGCGTCCCCGCGAGGCGATCCTCGACATGGCGGGGGGCACCGGCGACATCGCCTTTCGCCTCGCGCGGCGCGGCGCCGAAGTGACCGTTGCCGACATCAATCCCGACATGCTTGCGGTCGGAATCGAGCGCGCCAAAAAGCGCGGGCTCGGCGGGCTGGTATGGCAGGTAGAGAATGCCGAAAGCTTGAGCTTCGCCGACAGCCGCTTCGATGCGTTCACCATCGCCTTCGGGATTCGCAACGTCACCGATATCGCCGCGGCCCTGCGTCAGGCGCACCGGGTACTGAAACGCGGCGGGCGCTTTTACTGCCTCGAATTCTCGACCAGCGAATGGCCCGGGTTCGGCGAGTTTTACGAGCTTTATTCGGACAAGTTTATTCCGCGCATCGGACGCCATGTCGCGCGGGACGAGGCGAGCTATCGCTATCTGGTCGAATCGATTCGCCGCTTTCCGCGGATCGATGAATTCCGGTCGATGATCGCCGATGCTGGGTTTGCCAGTACCAGCGTCGAGCCGATCCTTGGCGGGCTGGTTGCGATCCACGGCGGTTGGAAAATTTGATCACTTCGGCGACCCATTTGAGGCGCTTGCTCAAATGGGGGCGGACGCTCGCCCGCCATGGAGCGCTGTCCGGGATCGAGCGCGACCCGCTGACTCCGCCCGCGGTCCGCCGCCTCGTCCGGGTCGCCCGGCTTGGTCTGCGAATGCCCGCCGTGCCCGATTACGCCGCAGCGCTCCAGGCAATCGGCCCGGCGGCGATCAAGTTCGGCCAGGCGCTCGCCACCCGCCCCGACCTCGTCGGCGACGCCGCCGCGCTCAATCTGCTTCAGTTGCAGGATTCGCTTCCGCCCGAGCCGTTCGCAGCGATCAAGGCAGCGATCGAGACCGCGCTCGAGCGCCCGCTCGAGACGATCTACAGCAAGTTTGACCCGGTCCCGGTCGGCGCCGCGTCAATCGCCCAGGTTCACCGCGCGACCACCACCGAAGGGCGCGAGGTCGCGGTCAAGGTGCTTCGACCAGGGATAGAGGAGGAGTTCGCACGAGCGCTCGAAACCTATCAATGGGCCGCGCGCCACGTCGAGCGCGCCGGGGGCGAGTTCGAGCGGCTCCGCCCGCGGCTGGTGGTGGCGCATTTCAAGCAATGGACAAGGCGCGAGCTCGACCTTCAGCGCGAGGGCGCTTCGGCTTCCGAATTGCGCGACAATATGATCGCCGAGCCGGGTTTTCACGTTCCCGAGATCGACTGGACCCGAACCGCGCGGCGCGTGCTTACCCTCGAATGGCTCGACGGGATCAAGTTGAGCGACCGCCCTGCGTTGGTCGCCGCCGGGCATGACCCCCGGCAGCTCGCCGCGATCCTCGTTCGCGCCTTTCTCCGCCAGGAGGTGGTCGACGGATTCTTCCACGCCGACCTCCATCAGGGCAATTTATTCGCGCTGGCCGACGGGCGAGTCGCGGCGGTCGATTTCGGGATCATGGGGCGGATCGACCGCCGGGCGCGGATGTGGCTCGCCGAAATCCTCTACGGGCTGATCACCGGCAATTATGCGCGGGTCGCCGAAATCCACTTTGAGGCGCAATATGTCCCGTTGCACCATGATGTCGCCGAGTTCGCGACCGCGCTTCGAGCGGTCGGCGAGCCGATCCGCGGCTTGCCGGTCAAGCAGATTTCGGTCGGGCGGATGCTCGAGAGCCTGTTCGCGATCACTCGCGATTTCGACATGCCGACCCAGCCGCACCTGCTACTGCTGCAAAAGACGATGGTGATGGAGGAAGGGGTCGCCACCGCGCTCGATCCCGACATCAACATGTGGGAAACCGCCGAGCCGTTCCTCCAGGAATGGATCAGAAGCGAGCTCGGCCCCGAAGCCTATTACGCCGACCGGATTGTCGAGACGGTGCGCTCCTTCGGGCTCATCCCCGACCTCATCCGGCGGATCGACGCGGCCTACCCGCCTCCCGGGGCCGCACCGCCCCCGCCCCCGCTCGACGACGATTTCGTGATTCTCGAGCGCGATCGCCCGCATGGCTATGTGCTGGTCGCGCTCGGTGCGGCCGCGGCAGGCGCTTTGGCGATGTTTCTGCTAGGCTGAGCCAGATGGCGCGCATTCTCCTCATTATCGGCGGCGGCATCGCGGCCTATAAGGCGTGCGAGCTGGTCCGCCTGCTCAAAAAGGCGGGTCATGACGTGACCCCGGTCCTGACCGAGGGCGGGGCGCATTTCGTAACCGCGATGAGCCTCGGTGCGCTCGCCGAATCGCAAGTCTACACCAGCCTGTGGGACCTCAAGGACGAGGTCGAGATGGGGCATATCCAGCTCTCGCGCCAAGCCGATATGATTCTCGTCTGCCCGGCGACTGCCGATCTCATCGCGCGGATGGCCGCCGGAATCGCGGACGATCTGGCGACCACCTTGCTACTCGCGACCGACAAGCCGGTGGTGGTCGCCCCGGCGATGAATGTCCGGATGTGGCAGCACGCCGCGACGATCCGCAACCTCGAGCGGCTCCGCGCCGACACGATCCATGTCATCGACCCCGACGAGGGCGAAATGGCATGCGGAGAATTTGGCCCCGGGCGCCTGCCCGAACCCGCGGCGATACTGGAATTCCTCGAGTCCCGGATCCTCTCCGGAGCGGGAAGGCCGGCTGCGCGCGGGGAGGGCCTTGCGGGCAAGCATATTCTCGTGACCGCGGGACCGACCCACGAACCGATCGACCCGGTGCGAATCATCGCCAATCGGTCCTCGGGTCGGCAGGGCTTCGCGATCGCCGAAGCCGCGGCGAGCGCCGGCGCCCGAGTGACTCTCGTCGCCGGGCCGGTTTCGCTGGCCACCCCCCAAGGCGTCTGTCGAATCGAAGTCGAAACCGCAGTGCAAATGGCGGCGGCGGTCGAGGCCGCGCTTCCTGCCGACGCCGCGATCCTGGTTGCGGCGGTGGCCGACTGGCGAGTCGAACCTTCGCCCGCCAAGCTCAAGAAAGGCGACGGCCCGCCCGCGCTTCGCTTCGCTCCCACTCCCGACATTCTCGCCACGCTCGGCATGAGCACCGAGCGCCCGCGCCTGCTGATCGGCTTCGCCGCTGAAACCGATGACCTGCTCGCCAACGCGGCGGCCAAGCGCGAGGCCAAACGCGCCGACTGGATCCTCGCCAACGACGTCTCGGGCGATGTCATGGGCGGCGCCCGCAACCGGGTCCACCTGGTCACCGCCGAAGGTATCGAGGACTGGCCCGAAGCGAGCAAGGAAGAGGTCGCGCGCCACTTGGTCGAGCGGATCGCCGACTTCCTCGCCTAGCTTGCACAGACCCGGCAGCCCGGATCGGGCGGAAGCCGCATCCTGCGCCATTCGAGCCGCGACCCGTCGAACAGGAATAATTGGCCCGCGACATCCTCGCCAATCCCGACCAGGCACCGGATCGCGATCAGCGCCGCGAAATTGCCCACCGTCCCGGTCAACGCGCCAAGCACTCCAAGCTCCGAACAGGAGTCGCAATCGTCGCTGTCGAAGGCATCGCCGACGAAGCAGCGGTAGCATGGCTTGCCGCGGAACAGCCCGACCTGACCCTGAAACTGCGCCGCCGCCGCCGAAACCAGCGGCACTCCGAGCGCTACGCAGGAATCGCTGACCGCAAGCCGGGTCGCGAAGTTGTCGCACCCGTCGAGCACCAGATCATGCCCGGAAACGAGCTCGGCGGCATTATCCGCCGAAATCCGCTGCTCAACGCCCCGCACTTCGACATTCGGGTTGAGCGCGGCGACGAATTGCGCTGCGAGCGCGGCCTTCGAACGGCCGACATCGACCTCGCGAAAGATCGTCTGGCGCTGAAGGTTGCTGAGTTCGACGAGGTCGTCGTCGATGATCGTCAGTCTGCCGACTCCGGCCGCCGCGAGCGCCGGAATCGCGGCGCTCCCGATCCCGCCCGCGCCGATCACCGCGACCCTCGCCGCCTTGAGCCTTTTCTGCCCCGCGCCTCCGACCTCGGGCAACACGATGTGGCGAGCGTAGCGGGCGAGTTCCTGGTCGCTGAGGGTCACCGCGAGGGCGCCGCTCGAACGGGCGAACGAGCGCAATTCACCGCCCGGTGCTGCCGAACCCGCCCGAGCCGCGGCTGGTCGAGTCGAGCGTCTCGGCTTCGGCGAACTCGGCGCGAAGCACCGGCCCGGGAACCAGCTGGGCGATTCGCATCCCGCGCTTCACCTCGAACGGTTCGGCGCCCAAATTGGCGAGGATCACTTTGACCTCGCCGCGATAATCGCTGTCGATCGTCCCGGGTGTGTTGAGGCAGGTAATGCCATGGCTGAGCGCAAGCCCCGAGCGCGGACGAACCTGAACCTCATAACCCGCGGGAATCGCGATCGCGAAACCGCTTGCGACCGCATGACGCTCGCCCGGGGCAAGCGTCACTTCCTCCGCCGCGACGACGTCAAGCCCGGCAGCTCCCTCGCTCGCATAGGAAGGCAAGGGCAGGCCTTCGCCATTCGGCAAGCGGGTCAGTGCGATCCGGATCATGGCTTGGCTGCCTTCTTCGCCGCCGCTTTCTTCGCCGCAGGCGGCTTGGCGGGTGCTTTCGCCGCAGCCTTCTTCGCGGGCTTGCGCCCGCCTTTCTTCTCCGGTCCCCTGGCGGCTTTGGCGTCGATCAAGGCGATCGCCTCGCCAAGCGTAAGCGCCGCGGGGTCGGCGCTCTTGGGCAAGGTCGCATGGGTCGTCCCGTCGGTGACATAGGAGCCGTACCGCCCTTCCATCACCTTCAATTCCCTGGCGCTTTCAGGATGAACCCCAAGCAATGCGAGCGGCTCGCGCCCGCCCCCGCGCTGGCCCTTGGCCGCGGCTGCTTCGGCAAGCTTGACCACCGCGGCGTTATTCCGGTCTCGAACACCTCCACGGTCGAGGACAGGCGGGCATATTTGCCGTCATGGACCAGATAAGGGCCATAACGCCCGATCGATGCGCTGATCGGATTGCCGCTTTCGGGATGCGCTCCGACCACCCGCGGCAAGGACAATAGTTTGAGCGCCATTTCCACAGTCAGTCCATCGGTCCCGACATCCTTGGGGATCGACGCGCGCTTGGCTTCCTTGTCCTCGCCCTGCTGGACATAGGGACCGAAGCGCCCGCTGCGCAGAGTCACTCCATCGCCTAGCTCGACTGGACCGTCGCTGCCTGCGCTTTCGGGACCGTTTTGCCCGAATTTCTGGGTATATTTGCATGTCGGATAGTTGGAGCAGGCAACGAACGAACCGAACTTGCCACCGCGCAGCGCGAGCCGCCCGGTGCCGCACGCCGGGCAGACCCGCGGATCACTTCCGTCCTCGCGTTCGGGGAACAGCCAAGGCGCCAGGAATTCATCGAGAGCCGCGGTCACTTCGGACGGCTTCTGCTCCATCACCTCGCCCGCGAGCGGCTTGAAGTCCTTCCAGAACGCGCTCAGCAAATCCTGCCAGCCGGTCCGTCCGCCCGAAACATCGTCGAGCCCTTCCTCGAGCTCGGCGGTATAATCATAGCTGACATAACGCTCGAAAAAGCGCTCGAGAAACGCCGTCACCAAACGCCCGCTCTCTTCCGGAACGAAGCGATTCTTTTCGGTCCGGACATAGTCGCGGTCCTTGAGGGTCTGGAGAGTCGCGGCGTAGGTCGACGGTCGCCCGATCCCGAGTTCCTCGAGCCGCTTGACCAGGCTCGCTTCGGAGTAGCGCGGCGGGGGCTGAGTGAAGCTCTGAACCGCGTCGACCGAACGCTTCGCAGGCAAATCGCCTGCCTTGAGCAAGGGCATCCGAGCGCTGTCTTCGTCGTCGTCCCGTTCGTCGCGCCCTTCCTCGTAGAGCGCGAGATAGCCTGGAAACAAGGTCACCTGCCCGGTCGCCCGAAGCGTCGCGCGCGCCGCGCCGTCGGTCAGTTCGACCGTCGTCCGCTCGAGCCTTGCCGAAGCCATCTGGCTTGCAAGCGCGCGATTGAAGATCAGTCCGTAAAGCTTCGAATGATCGCCGCTCGCAGCGCTCGAGCGGTTGAATTGGGTCGGGCGGATCGCTTCATGCGCTTCCTGCGCATTCTTCGCCTTGGTCGCGTAAAAGCGGGGCTTGTCGGGGACATAACCCGCATCATAGCGCTCGGCGATCGCCCTTCGCGCGGCGCTGACCGCCTCGTCGGCCATTTGCACCCCGTCGGTGCGCATGTAGGTGATGAGGCCGTCCTCGTAGAGCGACTGCGCAAGCCGCATCGTGTGGCTCGCCGAAAAGCCCAGTTTGCGCGACGCCTCCTGCTGGAGGGTCGAAGTGGTGAAGGGCGGCGGGGGGTTGCGCGTCAGCGGCCTGGTCTCGACGCTCGCGACGCTGAAGCGCCCCGCCTCGACCACCGCTTTGGCCGCCTCGGCATCGCCCTTGTTGCCGATCGTCAAGCGATCGATCTTCTTGCCGTCGAGCCCGACCAGCCGGGCGGTGAAGCCCTGCCCGTCGCTTTCGAACTGAGCACTGACCAACCAATATTCCTGCGGCCGGAACAGTTCGATCTCGCGCTCGCGGTCGACGATCAGCCGGAGCGCGACCGACTGGACCCGCCCCGCCGACTTGGCCCCGGGAAGCTTGCGCCACAGGATCGGCGACAAGGTGAAACCGACCAGATAATCGAGCGCCCGGCGCGCGCGATACGCGTCGATCAGATCCTCGTCGAGCTCGCGCGGATGCTTCATCGCCTCGATCACGACCGCCTTGGTGATCGCGTTGAAGGTCACCCGCTCGACCTTGGCGGGAAGCAGTTTCTTCTTCCGAAGCACTTCCTGGACGTGCCAGCTGATCGCCTCGCCTTCGCGATCGGGATCGGTCGCGAGGATCAGTGTGTCGGCCTTTTTGGCCTCGTCTGCGATCGCCTTCAACTGGCGCGCCTTGTCGGGATAGCTTTCCCACAGCATCGCGAAGCCGTCGTCGGGATCGACCGAGCCGTCCTTGGGCGGAAGATCGCGAACATGTCCATAGCTTGCAAGCACGCGGTGCCCGGGGCCGAGATATTTTTCGATGGTCTTCGCCTTGGCGGGCGATTCGACGACGACAAGCTTCAACTTACGGGCACTCCTCACACGTACGCGTATGGTGACCGCCGCCCCCGGAGGCCGTCAAGCGCGCGTCAGCGCAAGCTCACCTTGCCCCCGGCGTGACGGTCGAGGCGCCCCGCAAGGTCGAGTTCGAGCAGAACCATCTGCACCGCACCGCTGGCGAGCCCCGACAGCCGGACGATCTCGTCGACCGGTGCGGGGGACGGGCCGAGCAGCTCCTTGACCGCGGCACGGGCTTGGTCGTCGGTATCGGCCGGCGGGACCATCGGTGGGGACTCGAACCGTGCGCGCGGCGACTCGAGCCGGCCCGCAAGCGGGGTCAGCGTGTCCATCACATCGGCGGCGCTCTGGATCAGAGTTGCCCCGTCGCGGATCAACGAATTGCAGCCTTGCGCTCGCGAGTCGAGCGGCGATCCGGGAACCGCCATCACCTCGCGCCCCGCCTCGGCGGCGAGCCGGGCGGTAATCAGCGAGCCCGAGCGCGGCGCGGCTTCGACCACGATCGTGCCAAGACTCAATCCGGCGATGATCCGGTTGCGATAGGGGAAATGGCGCGCATGGGGCTCGGTTCTCGGTGGCATTTCGGCGAGCACCAACCCTTGCGCGAACATCGCCTTCTGGCGCTGTTCATTTTCGGGCGGGTAGAAAATGTCGACCCCCCCGCGATCACACCTATCGTCCCGCCGGCGAGCGCTCCGTCATGCGCCGCGCTATCGATTCCGCGCGCCAGCCCCGACACGACCACGAGCCCCTCACGCCCGAGATCATGGGCCAGCCCGCGGGCAAAGCGGCACGCCGCCGCCGAGGCATTGCGCGCACCGACGATCGCCACCGAAGGCCGCTCGAGCAGCCCGAGGTCGCCTTTGGCGATCAGCAATGGCGGCGCATTGTCGAGCTCGGCGAGAAGCCGCGGGTAAAGCCCTTGGCCGAGCACCAGATGGCGCGCTCCGAGAGCCTCGACCCGGGCAATCTCGCGTTCGGCGAGCGCGGCGGGAACCAGCGCCGGCGAACGCCCGCGGCCGCGCGCGGCGAGGTCGGGGATCGCGGCCAGCGCGGCCTCGGCGCTTCCGAACCGGGCGAGCAGCATCCGGAAGCTGACCGGACCGATGCTCGGACTTCGGATCAATCGCAGCCGGGCGACGAGGTCGCTACTCATTGCGGCGGAGATTCGCCGATGCGCGGTTCGGTGCCATTGGCGAGACGCACGATGTTCGGGCGGTGCTTCCACACCACGAGGATCGCAAAGCCGACCAGCATCGGCAGATATTCGCGCGCGCTTATCGAAGCCACGACCGGCGCGCTGGCCGCGGCGGCGATCCCGGCGACCGACGAGATCCGCACTGCGATCAGCAGGCCAACCCACAGCAACGCATAGACCAGCGCCGCGACCGGAAGCAGCGGGACGAGAATCCCGAGCAAGGTGGCGACCCCCTTGCCGCCGCGAAACTTGAGCCAGACGGGGTAGAGGTGGCCGACCAGCGCGCCCGCGGCCGCAACATCGACCGCATCGGGATAGGCCGCTCGAGCGATCAGCACCGCAGCCGCCCCCTTGGCGGCGTCGAGAAAAAGCGTCGCTCCGGCGAGCCCCTTGCTTCCGGTCCGAAGCACATTGGTCGCGCCGATATTGCCCGACCCGATGGTCCGAAGATCGCCCTTGCCGAACCAGCGGGTGAGCAATAGCCCGAACGGGATCGACCCAAGCAGATAGCCGAGCGCAAGCGCGATAAGCGGGTCGTTCATGAAAAGTGGGTTAGCAGAAGGAACCGCACTCGCAACAACCCTCATTGGTTTACGCATCGCCCGCAATGACGACTTGTCTGGCAGACGGCCAAAAGCCACACGGCCGCAGATGAACCCCGCCGCGCCCTTGCTGTTCTTCGATTCAGGGGTGGGCGGGCTGTCGGTGCTCGGGCCGACCCGCGCGCTCCTTCCCACTGCGTCCCTGGTCTATGTCGCCGACAGCGCGGCGTTTCCCTACGGTACCCGAAGCGAGGCCGAGATCGCGGCACGAATCCCGGCGCTGCTCGGGCGGCTGGTCGAACGATTCAAGCCGCGGCTTGCGGTCATCGCCTGCAACACCGCCTCGACCATCGCGCTCGATCATGTCCGCGCCGCGCTCGACATTGCGGTGGTCGGGACAGTCCCGGCGATCAAGCCCGCCGCCGAAACCTCGCTGACCCGGGTGATCGGGGTGCTCGGCACCGAGGCGACCGTTCGCCAGCCCTACGTCGACGATCTGAGCGCTCGCTTCGCCCCCGACTGCCTGGTGATTCGCCACGGTTCGTCCGAACTGGTCGAACTTGCCGAAGCCAAATTGTCCGGACAGGACGTGCAAATCTCCGATGTCGCGGCCGCGGTCGCGCCGATGTTCGCCGGACCCGGCGGCGCCCGGATCGACACGGTGGTGCTCGCCTGCACCCACTTCCGCCTGCTCGAGCGTGAGCTCGAGGCGGCCTTCCCGGGAGTGTCGCTGGTCGATGGCGGGCCGGGGATCGCCCGCCGCGTCGCCGCGTTGACTAAGGGACAGCAATGGCCCGAAGCGCCTTCGCAAGGGATCGCCTTGTTCACCGGACTGCCGCCATCGCCCGCGCTGGTCGCGGCGCTTGCAAACTTCGGGCTGACCGAAATGGCGACGCTCTAGTCTGGGCAATTGCACCTGGGGCATGTTATGATTAAAGCACCGCCAGAGCGACGGGGACGGGCTGACCATTGGACTACGACCGCATCTTCAAGGCCGCGATCGATTCGCTTCACGCCGAAGGCCGCTACCGCGTGTTCATCGACATCCTGCGCACCAAGGGCAGTTTCCCCAACGCGCGCTGCCTTGCCGGGCACAACGGGCCGCAGCCGGTGGTGGTGTGGTGCTCGAACGATTATCTCGGAATGGGCCAGCACCCCGCGGTGATCGGTGCGATGGAAGACGCGCTTCACGACGTCGGCGCCGGCTCGGGCGGAACCCGCAACATCGGCGGCAACACCCATTACCATGTCGACCTCGAAGCCGAGCTCGCCGACCTCCACGGCAAGCAGGGCGCCCTGCTGTTCACCAGCGGCTATGTCTCGAACGAGGCGGCGCTTTCGACGCTCGGCAAACTGCTCCCCGGCTGCGTGATCTTCTCGGACGAATTGAACCACGCCTCGATGATCGCGGGGATTCGCAATTCGGGCTGCGAAAAGCGAGTCTTCCGCCACAATGACCTCGAGCACCTCGAGCAATTGCTCCGCGAGGAAGACCCCGAGACTCCCAAGCTGATCGCGTTCGAAAGCGTCTATTCGATGGACGGCGACGTCGCGCCGATCGCCAGCATCTGCGACCTCGCCGACCGCTACAGCGCCTTGACCTATCTCGACGAGGTTCATGCGGTCGGAATGTACGGAGCGCGCGGCGGCGGAATTTCGGAACGCGAATCGGTTGCCGACCGGGTGTCGATCATCGAAGGCACATTGGGCAAGGCGTTCGGAGTGATGGGGGGCTATATCGCCGCCGACAGCAACATCATCGACTGCATCCGAAGCTATGCCCCCGGGTTCATCTTCACCACCTCGCTTTCGCCGGTGCTGGTCGCCGGGGCGCTCGCCAGCGTCCGCCACCTGAAGGCGAGCACCGCCGAACGCGAGGCGCAGCAGGCCGGGGCGGCGATGCTCAAGGCCAAGATGGGCGACGCCGGGCTCCCGGTCATGCCTTCGACCACCCACATCGTCCCGCTGCATATCGGCTGCCCGATCCGCGCCAAGCGCATCAGCGATATTTTGCTCGCCGAGTTCGGGATCTACGTCCAGCCGATCAACTACCCGACCGTCCCGCGCGGCACCGAGCGCCTCCGCTTCACACCCGGCCCCTGCCATGACGAAGCGATGATGGACGAACTGGTCAAGGCGCTGCTGGTGATCTGGGACCGGCTCGAGCTTCGCGCCGCGGCTTGAGGCTGGCGAATCCTCGCTGAATTGCCTAGGCATCGGCCATGCCCATAGCCCTTGCTTCCGACCATGCCGGTTTCGCGCTCAAGAGCGAGCTTGCCGCCTGGCTCCGCGAATCGGGGCGCGCGGTGCTCGACCTTGGCCCCGCGAATGAATCGAGCGTCGATTATCCCAAATACGGTGCGATTCTCGCCCAAGCGGTCGCTTCGGGCGAGGCCGAGCTCGGAATCGCGATTTGCGGGTCGGGGATCGGGATCGACATCGCGGTCAATCGAAACCCCGCCTGCCGCTGCGCTTTGGTCTCCGAACCGCTTTCGGCCAGGATGGCGCGCGAGCATAATGATGCCAATGTGATCGCGCTCGGATCGCGCATGATCGGGCCAGAAATGGCCAAGGCCTGCGTCGCCGCTTTCCTTGCTTCCTCCTTCGCCGGCGGGCGCCACTCGGCGCGGGTCGCGATGCTTTCCAACCTCGACGAGGATCATGATTGATGGCCAGCGCGCCCGCAACCGACGCCCCGCTTTCCGATGTCCAGCCCGACGGCTTCTTCACCCGCAGCCTCGCCGCGAGTGATTCGGCGGTCGCCGCCGGAATCGCCGCCGAGCTCAACCGCGAGCAGACCCAGATCGAGCTGATCGCGTCCGAAAACATCGTCAGCAAGGCGGTGCTCGAGGCCCAGGGCTCGGTGCTCACCAACAAATATGCCGAGGGCTATCCCGGGCGCCGCTATTACCAGGGCTGCGCGCCCTCCGACACCGTCGAGACGCTCGCGATCGAGCGCGCCAAGCGCCTGTTCCACTGCGGCTTCGCCAACGTCCAGCCGCATTCGGGCGCGCAGGCCAATGGCGCGGTGATGCTTGCGCTGACCACCCCCGGCGACACCATCCTGGGCATGAGTCTCGACGCCGGCGGGCACCTCACCCACGGCGCCAAGCCCGCGATGTCGGGCAAATGGTTCGACGCGGTCCAATATGGCGTTCGCCGCGACGATCATCGCATCGACTTCGATCAGGTCGAATCGCTGGCCAGACAGCGTAAGCCCAAATTGATCATCGCCGGGGGCTCGGCCTATCCGCGCCATATCGACTTCGCGCGCTTCCGGGCGATCGCCGACGAGGTCGGAGCCTTTCTGATGGTCGACATGGCGCATTTCGCCGGGCTGGTCGCGGCGGGCGAGCATCCGACCCCGTTCGGCCATGCCCATGTCGTCACAACCACTACCCACAAGACCCTGCGCGGACCGCGCGGTGGGATGATCCTGACCGACGACGAAGCCATTGCCCGCAAGATCAATTCGGCGGTCTTTCCCGGATTGCAGGGCGGGCCGCTGATGCACGTCATCGCCGCCAAGGCGGTCGCGTTCGGCGAAGCGCTCGAGCCCGGCTTCAAAAGCTATGCCAAAGCGGTGATCGCCAATGCGCAAACCCTCGCCGGTCGGTTGAAGCAGCGCGGCGCCGATCTCGTCGCTGGCGGAACCGACACCCACCTCGCACTGGTCGACCTGCGCCCGCTCGGGCTCACCGGATGCGACGCCGACGAAAGCCTCGAGCGCTCGGGGATCACCTGTAACAAGAACGGGGTCCCGTTCGACCCGCTTCCCCCGGTCCAGACCAGCGGAATCCGGGTCGGCTCGCCCGCCGGAACCACGCGAGGATTCGGCGAGGCCGAGTTCACCGAAATCGCCGACATGGTCGCCGACGTCCTCGAGGGGCTCCGGGCCAATGGGGTCGAAGGCAATAGCGCGGTCGAAAAAGCGGTCAACGCTCGGGTCCGGGCATTATGCGCGCGCTTCCCGATCTACCAAGGCAGCTGATGCGCTGCCCGTTCTGCAGTCATGAAGACAGCCAGGTAAAGGACAGCCGACCGAGCGAGGACGGCAATGCGATCCGCCGGCGGCGCCAGTGCGAAGGCTGCGGAGCACGCTTCACCACCTTCGAGCGGGTCCAGCTTCGCGACCTCACCGTGGTCAAGAAGGATGGCAAGCGCGAACCCTTCGAGCGCCGCAAGCTCGAACGCTCGGTGGCGATCGCCTGCCGCAAACGCGATATCGAGCCGGCGCGAATCGAACGCCTGATCTCGGGTATCCAGCGCCAGTTGGAAACGATGGGCGACGATGTCGCGGCAAGCCAGATCGGCGAAGCGGTGATGAACGGGCTCAAAGCCATCGACAGCGTGGCCTACATAAGATTCGCGAGCGTCTACAAGGACTTCAGCGAGCCGGGCGATTTTGCCGAAATCGCCGGGTCGGTCGGGGATGAGCCTCAAGAAGGCTAACATCTAAACTCGTTCCTCCCGAGCGAAGTCGAGGGACTATGTCGAGCGAAGCCGAGACCCTATTGAGCCATCATGTCCTTTGCCATCTACATTCTGCGTTGTGCCGACAACAGCTACTACACGGGTCATACCGATGACCTCGAAAAACGTGTTTCCCAGCACGAATCGGGCGCGATCCGCGGATATACCTATAAGCGCCGACCGATTGAGCTTGTTTGGGCCGATCATGTACCAACCCGTGAAGAAGCACTTGCCACTGAGCTTCGGATCAAGGGCTGGTCTCGAGCGAAGAAGGAAGCCTGGATTGCACGTGATTGGTCGAAGCTCAGGGCTGCTGCGATGCCTCCCGCCGAGCGCTCGTCACGGTCCTCGGCTTCGCTCGGAATAGTCCCTCGACCACGCTCGGGAGGAACGGTCGAGGGAAGCGAGCGTACCACCTGCTCACCGCTCCCAATCATCGTCCTCGTCCGCCCGCAGCTCGGCCAGAACATCGGCAAGGCGGCGCGGGCGATGCTCAATTTCGGGCTGACTGATTTGCGGCTGGTCGCACCGCGCGACGGCTGGCCCAATCCCGATGCCGGTCCCGCGGCGAGCGGCGCCGACCTTGTGCTCGAGCGCGCGAAACTGTTCGGCACGCTGGCTGAGGCGATCGCCGATTGCTCGTTCGTCTACGCCTCGACCGTTCGCCGCCGAGACTTGGTTCTTCCGGTGCTCGATCCCGAGGCGATGGCCACCGCGATCGCCTCGTCGAACGCTCGCTCGGCGATCCTGTTCGGCCCTGAGCGATCGGGGCTCGAAACCGAGGATGTCGCGGTCGCAAGTCATATCGTCACTGTCCCGATCAACCCCGATTTCGGGTCGCTCAACCTCGCCCAGGCGGTGATCCTGCTCGCCTATGAATGGTCGAAGCGGCAA
>JBKKAQ010000111.1:0-17369 GCA_046714555.1 Sphingomicrobium sp.
GCGGGGGCGATCTTGGTCCGGACATGCACGCGGACCACATACATCCTGTGTCCAAGGGCGGGCTGCCCGTGGAGTCCAACTTTGTCATGGTCTGCCAGCCGTGCAATCAGGCGAAGCGAGACTCGACACTGAACCAGTTCATTGATCGCATGGGCTTCAATCGCGAAACTGTCCTTCGCGCCCTCAGCATGCTCGGGAAGGACGCGTAGCCTCGCAGGGTCGGAAGCCTTTTGCCGTCATCCGATCAGCGTGAAGCATCGAGCCGGTCTCAGCGGGATTGAGGGAATCGCTCCTCCGCTACCACCGTTCCTCGGACAACCGAACTCCGGACATGCCTGCCGCTGAGAGGGGTCAGCGCCGCCCGCCGACCTCGCTCTTGGGAAATTCGATGTGCCGCTTGGGCGGAAATTCGACAGGGCGAAGCCGTATCGGCGGATCGGTTTCGGCGGCGATCTTGGGTACCGACGTGTGGCGGCTCGACCGCTTGTAAGTGCGATAGCCATAATAGCTCGCCGAATGTCTCCTCGGTGGCGCGTTCCAGAAGAATATGATCGGGCGCACGAGACCGCGCACCAATACAGCGAAGCCGATCAGGACAAGACCGACCAGCCACAGCGGCAGCGATGCCGGAAGTGTCAGCAAGAAGATCCGCCGTGTCTGAATCCGCCATGAAAGCGGTAACAAAACTCGCGAAGCTATGTGATCAAGGTCAATATTCAAGATCTCGCCCCCTGGAGCGGTCGCGAGGTTACCACTCGGACCTTCACTCCACAATGGAGATCAAATTAAACCATTTAAGAGCAAGCTTCCAGAACGAATTCACAACTGTCCCAAAAGCAAACGCCCGGACCGTTGCCGATCCGGGCGTCCGCGTGACGATTGCTCGTCGGCCCCCTTGTGACATGCCGGCGGGGTTTCCCTTCCGTCCGGCGTCTCCCCGAACCCCGGCCGATCGATCGGCTGGAACTCGATAGGCATGGACGCTAGGCGAGTCGCGCGGCGCTTGTCATTCACAAAACCGTCATCGACCGGTGTTTGATCACTGCCTGTGTCGGTTCCGCAACAGTCCTGCCGCCGCGCGTGAGCGCATTGCCTTGGGCAGACCCGCACCCTAGGAGCGTGCGCGCCCGCAATCCCGCTTGAAGGAACGCTCCGCACTTGCGTCTCTCCCGATCCTTTCTCCCGATCCTCAAGGAAAGTCCGTCCGAGGCGCAGATCGTCAGCCACAAGCTGATGCTCCGCGCCGGGCTGGTTCGCCAGACCGCTGCCGGAATTTACGCCTGGCTTCCCGCCGGGCTTCGCGTGCTGCGCAAGATCGAGGCCATCGTCCGCGAGGAACAGGACAAGGCCGGAGCGATTGAGATGCTGATGCCGGTGATCCAGTCGGCCGATCTGTGGCGCACCAGCGGCCGCTACGACGCTTATGGCCCCGAAATGCTTCGGATCACCGACCGCCACAAGCGCGACATGCTGTTCGGCCCGACCAATGAGGAAATGATCACCGCCTTGTTCCGCGACGATGTCTCGAGCTACCGTGATTTGCCTCGAACGCTCTACCATATCCAGTGGAAGTTCCGCGACGAGGTCCGCCCGCGTTTCGGGGTGATGCGCGGCCGCGAATTCTTGATGAAGGACGCTTATTCGTTCGACCTCGACGAGGCCGGTGCGCGCAACAGTTATTATACCCAGTTGCTCGCCTATCTGCGCACCTTCCAGCGGCTCGGAATCCGCGCGGTGCCGATGAAGGCGGCCTCGGGCCCGATCGGCGGCGACCTCAGCCATGAATTCATTGTCCTTGCCCCAACCGGCGAAAGCGAGGTGTATTACGACGTCGCGTTCGAGGAGTTCGACTGGTCGCAATCCGAACTCGACTATGCCGATGCGGCGGGGCTCGAGGCATTGTTCGAACGGATCAGCGCGACCTACGCCGCGACCGACGAGACCCATGATCCCGCGCGCTGGGCCGATGTCGGCGAAGACCGCCGCCGCGAAGGGCGCGGGATCGAGGTCGGCCACATCTTCTATTTCGGCGACAAATATTCGCTCGCGATGGGGCTCAAGGTCTCGGGCCCCGATGGCCAGCCGCTCGTCCCGATGATGGGCAGCTACGGCATCGGCGTGTCGCGGCTGGTCGGGGCGATCATCGAGGCGAGCCATGACGACCAGGGGATCGTCTGGCCCGAAGCGGTCGCCCCGTGGCGCGTCGGCCTCGTCACCATGCGCGGCGACGATTCTGCGAGCATCGCCGCCGCCGACGACCTCTATGCCAGGCTCACCGCTTCGGGGGTCGACACCCTCTACGACGACCGTGACGAGCGCGGCGGCGCCAAGCTCGCCGGAATGGATGTGCTCGGCCTTCCCTGGCAGCTGATCATCGGCCCGCGCGGGATCGCCGCGGGCACGGTCGAGCTCAAGAACCGCCGCACCGGCGAAAAGCACGAGCTTTCCCCCGATGACGCGCTGGCGAGGCTGACGGCATGATCCTCAACCGCTACGAGCGGACGATTGCCAAGCGTTACCTCCTTCCCGGCAAGGGCGAGGGGTTCATCTTCCTCGTCGCCTCGATCAGCCTCGGTGCGGTCGCGCTCGGGGTCGCCGCTCTGATCATCGTGATGAGCGTGATGAACGGCTTTCGCGCCGAACTGTTCGACAAGATCGTCGGCTTGAACGGCCATGCGGTGGTCCAGGGCTATTCGGGCCGGCTCGAAGGCTGGCAGGGGATCGCCGAAGCCGCGCGCAAAACCCCCGGCGTGACTTCGGCCACCCCGTTGATCGAACAGCCCTTGATGGCCTCGTCGAACGGCCGGGTCGAGGGCGTTCTGGTGCGCGGGATGCGGCTTTCCGATCTTCGCGGCAATCCGACGATCACGACCAACGTCCAGTCGGGCGACCTTTATTCCATCACTCCGGGAAGCGGCCGGGTCGCGCTCGGCTCGCGTCTCGCCGAAGCCCTCGGCGCCTTTCCGGGGAGCGAGATCAGCCTGATCAGCCCCGAAGGCCGCTCGACCGTTGTCGGCACCGTCCCGCGGATCGTCTCCTACACCGTCGCGGCGATCTTCGAGGTCGGGGTCTATGATTATGACAATGCCTTCGTCGTCATGCCGATCGAGGACGCGCAGACACTGCTGATGCTCGGCGACGATGTCGGGATGATCGAGCTTCAGGTCACCGACCCCGACAATGTCGAGGAACTCCTCGCCCCGCTCGATCCGGCGGTGCGCGGCAAGGGGCTGGTGGTCGACTGGCGGCAGATGAATTCGGCCTTGTTCGAAGCGCTCGAGATCGAGCGGGTGGCGATGTTCGTCGTGCTCTCGCTGATCATTGTCGTCGCGGTGTTCAACATCCTTTCCTCGCTGATCATGCTGGTCCGCGCCAAGACCCGCGATATCGCGATCCTCAGGACGATGGGGGCGAGCCGCTCGGCGATGATGAAGATTTTCGTCACCGTCGGGGTGATCATCGGCACCCTCGGCATCGCTCTCGGGCTGGTGCTCGGGGCGGTCTTCCTGTTCTTCCGCCAGGGGGTCGTCGATTTCGTCCAGTTGATCACCGGGCAGAATTTGTGGGACCCCTCGGTGCGCTTCCTCAGCGAGCTTCCGGCCAAGACCGACCCGTTCGAAGTCACCGCGATCGTCGTCTTCGCCTTGCTGATGTCGTTCCTCGCGACGCTCTATCCGGCGTGGAAGGCGGCGAGCACCGATCCGGTCCAGGTGCTGCGCTATGAATGAGCCGGTGCTCGCGGTGCGCGGGCTGACGCGAAGCTTCACCCAGGCCGAAGTCACCATCCACGTCCTTCGCGGGATCGACCTCGACGTCGCCGCCGGCGAGATCGTCGCTCTGCTCGGCCCGTCGGGCTCGGGCAAGTCGACTCTGCTCCAGGCGGTCGGGCTGCTCGAAGGCGGATTCGGCGGATCGATCCTGATCGGCGGGATCGAGGCTGCGACTCTCGACAATGACGGCCGCACCCGGGTCCGCCGCGACAGCCTCGGCTTCGTCTATCAATTCCACCATCTGCTGCCCGACTTCGATGCCGCCGAAAATGTCATCCTTCCTCAGCTGATCCATGGCGCCGAGCCCGCCGCAGCGCGCGAGCGCGCCGAATCGCTGCTCGGATCATTGGGGCTCGGCGAGCGCCTGACCCATCGCCCGTCGAAGCTGTCGGGCGGCGAGCAGCAGCGCGTCGCGGTCGCGCGCGCGCTCGCCAACCGCCCACCGCTGATCCTCGCCGACGAGCCCACCGGCAACCTCGACGAAGCCACCGCCGACATCGTGCTTGGCGAATTTCTCGGCCTCGTCCGCGGCGAGGGCAGCTCGGCGCTCGTCGCCACCCACAACGAGCGCCTCGCCGCGAAGATGGACCGAGTCGTCAGGCTCCACGACGGGCGCCTCGGATGACTCTGCCGCGGCTTGCCCTCGCTGTTCCGGCGCTCGCGCTGCTCCTCGCCGCGGGGGCGTGCGGCAAGCAGCGCCCTCCCGACGCGCTCGACGACAATATGGCCGCCGCCGCTAGCGCCCCCGCCGCTCCGCCCGCCGAGGATTCCGGACGGCTCTGCTCGTCGCTGGCAACCGTCGACCTGGTCAAGCTCGAGCTGTTCGACCAGGCTGCTCGAATCCGCGGCCGCGACCAGGCGCAATATCGCGAGATCGCGGGCTTTTCGCTGGCCCGGATCGACCGTCCCTTGCTCAAGGCCGACGACGGCGACCTCGGGGTGGTCACCTGTGCCGGAGCGGTGACGATCGAACTCCCGCCGGGAATCGAGATCGGGGAGGAGCGCCGCTCGCTCACCGGTTTTCTCAATTACACGCTTCAGCCCGGTGCCGGTAAAAGTGGCCCTGGCGTCACTTTGACCGGCGCCGATTCGATCGTCACCCCGCTTGCAACCCTCGCCCCTGCGCCCGATCCCGAGCCGATCGCTCCATACGGCCCGCTTGATCCGACCGATCCGACCTATGACGGACCAGGCGAAATTCCCCCTCCAATCGCTCAGCCGCCGATCGCTCCGCCGCCGCCACCGCCGCGTCCCGCTCCCCAGCCGAGGCCGCGCGCGGCCTCGGTCGAGCCGAGCTACAACTGCGCCCAGGCGCGGACCCGCACCGAACATGCGGTTTGCGCCAATCCCGAGCTCGCCCGGCTCGACCGGTCGATGGCCGATCGCTATCTTCGCGCGCTCTACGCCGCCGACCCCGCGACCGCGCTCGACCTCCGCCGCACTCGCTCGATCTTTCTCGTCAACCGCGAATCCTGCGCGACCGACCGCTGCATCGCGCAGGTCTACCGTGTCCGGATGCGCGAGATCGAAGCGATGACCGACCCGGCGCGATAGCTGGGGATAAGTCTCGTTGGGCCGCTTTCGCTAAGCTCGCCGAAGCTTCATACTCGCCGCCATGCCGTTCGTTCCGCTTCATGTCTTCTCCTGCTTCACCATGCTCGAAGGCGCGATCGAGCCCAGGGCGATCGCCAGCCAGGCCAAGGCGCTCGGCTTCCCGGCGATCGCACTCACCGACCGCAACGGCCTCTACGCCGCAATGCCGTTCAGCGAGGCGTGCAGTAACCAGGGAGTCCAGCCGATCATCGGCGCGATGCTCGGGGTCAAGCGTCCACCCGATATCGGCGGCGCCGCGGACACGATCGACTGGCTGCTTCTGCTCGCCAAGGACGAAGCGGGCTATGCCAACCTCTGCAAGCTGGTGTCGAGCGCTCACCTCGACCGGCCGGGGCATCAACCGCCGCACATCGCGCTCGCCGACTTGGAAGGGGCGAGCGAGGGCCTGATCGCGCTCACCGCGGGCGGGGAGGGAGCGCTCGCCCGATTGTTCGCCGATGGCCAGGCCGACGCCGCGCAAGCCTATGCGCAGCGGCTCCGCGCCTTGTTCCCCGACCGTCTGTACATCGAGCTCGCCCGCCGCGGCGATCCGGTCGAACAGGCCGCCGAGACCGCGCTGATCGAGCTTGCTTATGCCGAAGAGCTTCCGCTCGTCGCGACCAACCCCGCCTGTTATGCCGAACCCGGCTTCCACGCCGCCCACGACGCCTTGCTGTGCATCGCCAATTCGACCCATATCGAATGCTCGGACCGCCCGGTCTCTTCGCCCGAGGCCTGGCTCAAGGACGGCGCGGCGATGGCCGAACTGTTCGCCGATCTGCCCGAAGCGATCGCCAATACGCTGGTGGTCGCCGAGCGCTGCGCGATCGCCGCGCCCAAGCGCCGCCCGATCCTTCCCCGGCTCAGCGACGACGAGGACCAAACCCTCCGCCGCGACGCCCATGCCGGGCTCGCCCAGCGCTTCGCGCGACGCTCCGAGGCCGAACTTCACCCGTATCGCGAGCGGCTCGATTTCGAACTCGACGTGATCATCAACATGGGCTTCGCGGGCTATTTCCTGATCGTCGCCGATTTCATCAAATGGGCCAAGGCCAACGACATCCCGGTCGGCCCCGGACGCGGTTCGGGGGCGGGCTCGGTCGTCGCCTGGGCTTTGACCATCACCGATCTCGATCCGATCGCGCTCGACCTGTTGTTCGAACGCTTCCTCAACCCCGAACGCGTGTCGATGCCCGATTTCGACATCGATTTCTGCGAAACCCACCGCGACAAGGTGATCGCCTACGTCCAGTCCAAATATGGCCGCGACCGAGTCGCCCAGATCATCACCTTCGGCCGGCTGAAGGCGCGCGCGGTGCTCAAGGACACCGGGCGGGTGCTGCAGATGAGCTATGGCCAGGTCGACCGCCTCGCCAAATTGATCCCCAACCACCCGACCGAGCCGTGGGACCTTCCGCGCGCCCTCAACGGGGTGAGTGAACTTGCCGCCGAATATAAGGCCGACCCCGAGGTCAGGAAATTGTTCGATCTGGCGATGAAGCTCGAAGGCCTGCCGCGCCACGCCTCGACCCATGCCGCCGGAGTGGTGATCGGCGACCGCCGGCTCGACGAGCTGGTCCCGCTCTACCGCGATCCGCGTTCGGACATGCCGGTGACCCAGTTCGACATGAAATATGTCGAGGCCGCCGGGCTGGTGAAGTTCGACTTCCTCGGCCTGAAGACCCTCTCGGTGCTCAAGCAAAGCGAGCGCCTGCTCGCCGAGCGCGGCATCCACGTCGATTTCGCGGCGCTCGGCTGGGACGATCCCGACGTTTATCGCCTGCTCCAGCGCGGCGACACCGTTGGGGTGTTCCAATTGGAATCCGAAGGAATGCGGCGGACCCTCGCCGCGGTCAAGCCGACCGCGTTCGGCGACATCATCGCGCTGGTTTCGCTCTACCGACCGGGGCCGATGGACAATATCCCGATGTTCGGCGACCGCAAGAACGGCCGGGTCGCTCTGGGCTATCCGCACCCGATGCTCGAAGCGGTACTGAAAGAAACCTACGGGATCTTCGTCTATCAGGAACAGGTGATGAAGGCCGCGCAAGTGCTCGCGGGCTATTCGCTGGGAGAAGCCGATCTGCTTCGCCGGGCGATGGGCAAGAAGATCCAGTCCGAAATGACCGCCCAGCGCGAACGCTTCGTCACCGGCGCCGCGGCCAATGCCATCGCCCCCGCCAAGGCGTCCGAACTGTTCGACCTGATCGACAAATTCGCCGGCTATGGCTTCAACAAGAGCCATGCGGCGGCCTATGCGCTGGTCGCGTACCACACCGCTTGGCTGAAAGCGCATCACGCCGCCGAATTCTTCGCCGCCTCGATGAGCTTCGACATGGCGCAGACCGACAAGCTCTGCTTGTTCGTCGAGGACATGCGGCGCTCGGGGGTCGAATGCCTGCCGCCTTGCGTCAATTCGAGCCGCGCCGATTTTTCGGTCGAACAGGGGACTTCGGGCTTGAGCGTCCGCTACGCGCTCGGCGCGCTCAAGGGGGTCGGCGAAAAAGCGATGGAGGCTCTGGTCGCCGAACGCTCCGCCAACGGACCGTTCGCAAGCCTCGACGATTTTGCCCGGCGGATCGACCCGCGCCTGCTCAACCGCCGCCAGATCGAAAGCCTCGCCGCGGCCGGCGCGTTCGATCGCCTCGCTCCCGAGCGCGCTTCGGTCTTCGCCGCGGCCGAAACCATCCTCGCTCATGCCGCAAGCGCCGCCGACCAACGCTCGAGCGGGCAGGGCGGTCTGTTCGGCGGCGAGGGGGATACAGGGGTCGCTCCGATCCGTCTTCCGCGCGAGGCCAATTGGACGCTCGCCGAGCGCATGGCGGCCGAGCGCGAGGCGTTCGGCTTTTATTTCTCGGCCCATCCGGTCGACCAGCAACGCCATCTGCTAGCGGCGCACAAGGTCCGAAGTTTCGCCCAGCTGGCCTCGCTTCCCGCGCCCGCCGACGGCGCGCGGACGATGACGATGATGGCCGGGATGGTCGAAGGCGCGACGTGGAAAACCTCGGCCAGGGGCCGCCGCTACATGCTCACCACCTTGTCCGATTCGACCGGGCAGTTCGTCGCCACCGCCTTCGACGACGAGCCCAGCGCGGCGCTCGAAGCCGCCGCGAAGACCGCAGCATGCGGCCTCCTGACGGTCGAGCTCGACCGCCGACCCGGCGAGGATTCGCCGCGAGTGACGATCAAGCGCTTCCAGCCGCTTGACGCTCTTGCCGGGCGCACCCGGCTGCAAATGAGCGTTCGGATCGCCGACCCCGTCACCATCGCTCAACTCGCGAGCATTCTCGCAACATCGCGCGGCGGAAACGGGACGCTCCGACTGCTTGTCCCGGTCTCCGGCGACCGCGAAGCGACAATCCTCGTCGGCCGCGACTTCGCCTTGGACTCGGAGCTCGCCGCTCGCCTCGAACGGATCACCGGCGAAGGAAGCGTCGAACTTGCGGTCCAGGAAGCCCCAAGGCTCGCCTTGGTCGGCTGATCATCCCGTCATCGCGACCCCGGCCCTGAACCGGGGCAAGCAATCAACGAAATCTCGGTCATTGCGAGCGAAGCGAAGCAATCTACGCGCGAAGGCCTCGCCGGCCCTCACGCCATCGCGAACCCGTCCTTGTTGACCATGCTCGTAATCCTCGCGTTCTGCGCCTCGGTCAGGCCCTGCTTGAGCCGCGGAAACACCTGCTCCTCCTCCATCCGCGCATGGGTTGCGACCGAATCGCGGAGCTGCCGGACGGTCTCGAGCCACTCGGGCGAATCGCTGCCCATCTGGTCGAGCCGGTAGAGGAAGCTCTTGACCTCGCCATGCTCATGCTCGAGCAATTCGGCGTCATGCGCCTCGTTCGCCTGGCGAAGCGCCGGATAGACGACATGCTCCTCCTCATGCGCGTGCTTGTCGAGCGCGTGGCCCAGCTTCTTGAACAACAAAGTCCGCTTGATCGTCTGGCTCGAATCGGTGGCGAGCATCTTGTCGAAGATCGCCAGGGTCATGTCATGCTCGGCGGCGAGCGCCTGGTCCCAGTCGCCGGCCTTCGCCGCCATCCCCTGAACGATCAGCTTGCGGCCGAGATTGGCGGCGATCGCCAGCGCCGCTCCGCCGACCGCGGCTCCGATCAGCGCGCCGCCCGCGCCCCATGAAAAGGCGCTGTCATTGCCGCCCCCCGAGCCCTTCGCCGCCGTGCTCTTGGCGGTCCGATTCGTCCGGTTGGAAGTGCGAGTGGCCATGATCTTTCCTCCTGTTCTGAGTGCGCTTTCTCAACCCGCGGGCGGGGGGCCGCGTTCCGCCATTCGTCGCACGGTTCGGCGATTCACTCAGGCTGAAGCGGCTCCTCGGGCGGCGGCGAATCGCCGACTTCGGGGGGTGGCGGCGCGTCGATTTCAGGCTCGATTTGCTCGGCCGGCTCGCTCGCCACCGGCTGCTCGACCGCGGCGTCGTCGACCACCGGAGCTTCGGCGGCCGGGGAAGGGGGGTTCTCATATTCATCGCCCGGGATCGGCCGCTTTTCGGTCGAAACCGGCGGCGCGACGTCCTTCGGCGGAGTGATCCCGCGATAGACGCAGGCGTCGAGCCCGTCGCGCCCGGCCTGGCCGATCCGCGTCGCGATTGTCGCGCCATAGCGCTTGGTGAACCCCTTGGGCGCAACCGCTCCGCGCCGCTTGGGCAGCGGAAGCACCGCCGCGATACGCGCCGCCTCGGTCCGGCTCATCGCGCTTGCGTCATGCCCGAAATAGCGCACCGCCCCGGCGCTCACCCCATAGGTCCCGATCCCGGTCTCGGCGAGGTTGAGATAGACCTCCATGATCCGCCGCTTGCCCCAGATCTTTTCGATCAGCAGCGTGAACCACGCCTCGGCGCCCTTGCGGACATAGCCTCCGCCTTGCCACAGAAAGGCGTTCTTGGCGGTCTGCTGGCTGATCGTCGACCCGCCGCGAATCCGCCCGCCGCTGGCGTTGCGCTTCATCGCGTCCTCGATCGCCTCGAGGTCGAAGCCGTCGTGGCTGCAGAACTTCGAATCCTCGGCCCCGATCGCGGCGCGCACCATGTCGCGGTCGATCCGCTCGATCGTCATCCAGTCGCGAGTCGCACCGCGCCCCGAAAGCAGGTCCGAAGCCATCGTCCCGGTGATCGGCGGATTGATGAAGCGATAGGCGAGCACCCAGACCAGCGAAAAAAGGATCAGCCCGAGCGCCACCCGCACCAGCCCGAGCGCAATCCGCGCGCCACGCGGCCTGGTCGCGCTTCGGCGGCGGAACGGCGGAATGGTCGCGGAGCGTCTGGCCATGCGCGCGCCCTAGCGAGGCCCACTCGCTCAGGCAAACACCCCCCGCCTTGCCGCGATGCAGCAAGGCTTATACATCGCGCCCATGACCTCGACCAACGACATCCGCCGCGGCTTTCTCGACTTTTTCCAAAGCGCCGGCCACGCGCGGGTCGCTTCGGCGCCGCTCGTCCCGCACAACGACCCGACCCTGATGTTCGTCAACGCCGGAATGGTCCCGTTCAAGAACGTCTTCACCGGCCTCGAATCGCGACCTTACGTCACCGCCACCAGCAGCCAGAAATGCGTCCGCGCAGGCGGCAAGCACAACGACCTCGACAATGTCGGCTACACCTCGCGCCACCACACCTTCTTCGAAATGCTCGGCAATTTCTCGTTCGGCGATTATTTCAAGGAACAGGCAATCGTTCATGCCTGGACCCTGCTGACCCGCGAATGGGCGATCGACCCCGGCCGGCTGACCGTCACCGTCTATCATAGCGACGACGAGGCGTTCGATCTGTGGCGCAAGATCGCGAACCTCCCCGAACGCCGGATCATCCGCATCGCGACCAAGGATAATTTCTGGGCGATGGGCGACGACGGGCCGTGCGGGCCCTGCTCGGAGATCTTCTTCGACCATGGCGACCATATCCCCGGCGGCCCCCCCGGCTCTCCGCAGGAGGACGGCGACCGCTTCGTCGAAATCTGGAATCTGGTGTTCATGCAATATGAGCAGCTCGCTGGCGAAGTCGTTGGCGACCTTCCCAAAAAGTCGATCGACACCGGAATGGGGCTCGAGCGAATCTCGGCGGTGATGCAAGGGGTCCACGACAATTACGACACCGACACATTCAAGGCGCTGATCGAAGCGAGCTGCGAGTTCACCCGCACCGACGCGGCCGAAGAGAGCCGCGCCAGCCACCGGGTGATCGCCGACCATCTGCGCGCCTCGGGCTTCCTCGTCGCCGACGGAGTCCTCCCCGCCAACGAGGGGCGCGGCTATGTCCTTCGCCGGATCATGCGCCGCGCGATGCGCCACGCGCATATCCTCGGATCGAAGGACCCGCTGATGCACCGGCTGGTTCCCGCATTGGTCGCCGAAATGGGCGCGGCTTATCCCGAGCTGGTCCGCGCCCAGCCCTTGCTCGAAGCGACCCTCGCCCAGGAGGAAGTCCGCTTCCGCCACACCCTCGCCACCGGCCTCAAACTGCTCGACGAAGCCACCGCCGATCTCGCCCCCGGGGCAACCCTCGCGGGTGAAACCGCGTTCAGGCTCTACGACACCTACGGCTTTCCCTACGACCTCACCGAAGACGCGCTCCGCTCGCGCGGGCTGGCGGTCGACCGCGCCGGGTTCGACGCCGCCATGGCCGAGCAGAAGGCCGCCGCGCGCGCCGCGTGGAAGGGCTCGGGCGAGCGCGCTTCGGACGATCTGTGGTTCGACCTCGCCGAAGAACATGGAGCGAGTGAATTCACCGGCTATTCGGGCAATGCGGGCGAAGGGGTGCTGCTCGCGATCGTCCGCGACGGCGCGCTCGCCGACCGCGCCGGCGAAGGCGACAGGGTCCAGCTGCTGCTCAACCAGACCCCCTTCTACGGCGAAAGCGGCGGACAGGTTGGCGATTGTGGAAGACTCACCGCGATCAACGGTTTCGAAGCCGAGGTTGATGACACATCAAAGCTTGTCGGACGGCTCCATGTGCTCTCCGCAACGATCCGCAAGGGCCATCTCAAGCCCGGCGACATCCTCCACCAGATCGTCGATTCGGAGCGCCGCGATGCGGTTCGCGCCAACCATAGCGCGACCCATCTGCTCCACGCCGCGCTTCGCCACCGGCTTGGGCACCATGTCACCCAGAAGGGCAGCCTCGTCGCTCCCGACCGGCTGCGCTTCGATTATTCGCATCCCGCCGCGCTGACCCCGGCCGACATCGCCGCGATCGAAAAGGAAGTGAACGCCCACATCCGCAACAACGCCCCGGTCACCACCCGGCTGATGACCCCCGACGACGCCATTGCGGCGGGTGCGATGGCGCTGTTCGGCGAAAAATATGGCGACGAAGTCCGGGTGCTCAGCATGGGCAAGCCCCCCTCTCCCCTCGAGGGAGAGGGCGACTCGGCGAAAGCCGAGCGGGGAGAGGGGGCCCACTATAGCGTCGAACTGTGCGGCGGCACCCATGTCACCGCGCTCGGCGACATCGCGATCTTCAAGATCATCTCCGAAAGCGCGGTCTCGTCGGGCGTCCGCCGGATCGAGGCGCTGACCGGCGAAGCCGCCCGGCTGTGGCTCAACGCCCGCGACGAGCGACTGCGCGAAGTCGCCGCGGCGCTCAAGGCCTCGCCCGAAGAAGTCCCGGCACGAGTTGCCGCTCTGGTCGATGAACGCCGCGCGCTCGAACGCCAGCTCGCACAAGCGCGCCAGGTAATTGCTATGGGGGGGCGTAGCGAAGCAGTTGGAATAGCTGCGGGGGGTTCCAGTGCTGTAGCGCAAGGGCAAACCGCCGTTGGAGGCCGTCCATTTCACGAGCAAATCATCGAAGATCTTGATCCAAAATCCCTTCGCGGGCTCATTGATCAGCATAAGAAGCGCCTTGGCAGCGGTGTTGTCGCTCTGGTGGCGATCAACGACGGCCGCGCGAGCGTCGCGGTCGGGGTCACCGACGACCTCGTCGCCCATCTCAGCGCGGTCGAGCTGGTCAAGGCGGCGGTCGCCGCGCTCGGCGGGCAGGGCGGCGGCGGCCGCCCCGACATGGCGCAAGGCGGCGGCCCCGACGGTGCCAAGGCGAGCGAAGCCCTCGAAGCAGTCCGCAACGTCCTGACCAAGGCCACCGCTTAATCCTCCCCGGAACGGGAGAGGGTGGTGGCGGGTGGCACGCCGCTCCGCCAAGGCCGCACCTCCCCATCGTTCGCGACCGCGACGACCTAGGTCCGCATATCCCTCAGCCGCCGCCGCCCCAGTCGCGGCTCGCTCGCCAGATCGCCGCTCTCCATGATCTCTGCGCGAAGCTCGCTTCTTTTCTCGTGGATGCTCGCGATCACCGGACCCATCGCCAGCCCCAGATCGACCAGCACCGCCTCGGACAATTGCAGCGAGCTTTCGAGCGTGTCGGGAACCGCGTCGGTCACTCCCGCGCGATACAATTCGGCGGCGTGACCGGTATCGCGCGCCCGGGCGACGATGATCAGCGTCGGCGATGCCTTGCGCACCCGCCGGGTCAGCCGGACGGTCAGCACCGGATCGTCCATCGTCAGAACCAGCGCGGCCGCCTCGCCAAGCTTGAGCCGGTCGATCAATTCGCCGCGCGAAATATCGCCGAACAACACCTCATATCCCGCCTCGCGCGAGTTCAGCACGACATCGATGTCGCTTTCGACCGCCAGATAGGGGCGGTCGTGGACCCGCAGCATGTCGGCGATCATCTGCCCGACCCGTCCAAATCCGAAGATGATCGTGCGCTCGGCGGCATCGACCTCGTCCGGCACCTCGGCCGCTCCGCGATCGACCCGCCGCGCCGCCGACCGCCCCGCCGCAGCGAGCAAGGGGGTCAGGGTCAGCCCCAACGCGGTGACGATCTGCCAGAAGGCCGCGCTGCCCTGGTCGATCGTCCCCGCCGCCGCCGCCGCTCCAAGCAGGATCAAGGTGGTCTCGGACGGCGAGGCCATCAGCAGCCCGGTCTCGGCAGCGACCGCCGCGCGCGAGCCGGCGAGGCGCAGCAATAATCCGGTGACGATCGCCTTGGCGGTCAGGACAAGTACAAGCGCTCCAAACAGTTGCGGCCAATATTCAAGAACATCTTGAAGGTCGATCGCCATTCCGACGCTGATCAGGAACACCCCCAGGGCGAGCCCGCGCAGCGGAGCGGTGACCATCTCGACCTCACTGACATAATCGGTCTCGGCGATCAGCACTCCGGCGATCAACGCGCCGATGATCGGCGACAGTCCGACCGATGCGGTCGCAAGGCTGGCAAGGATCACCACCAGCAGGCTGACCGACAGAAACAGTTCGGGGCTCTTGGTCCGCGCCGCCTGGGCGAACAGCGGAGGAAGCGCGATCCGTCCGATCACCCACATCGCGATCACCACCGCGATCCCCTTGACCGCGACCCCGGCGAGCCCGGCCAGGGCCCCGGCGCCAAGCACGAACAGCAAGGGGACCAGCGCCAGATCCTCGAACAACAGCATCGCAAAGGCCGCTCGCCCGACCGGGCTGCTGGTCCCGGCGATCGGCAGCACCAGCGCGGTCGACGACATGGCAAGCTCGATCCCGAGCGCCACCGCGCTCCCCGGACTGCTCCCCGCGAACCACAAACCGCTCCCGATCAGCAGCGCCGATCCGATCAGTTCGGCGGCGCCGATCCCGAACACCTGCACGCGCATCGCGACCAATCGCTTGACGCTCAGCTCGAGCCCGATCGCGAACAGCAGAAGAACGATCCCGAATTCGGCGAAGGGCGCGATCGTGGCCGAATCGCTGATCGTGATCGCTGCGAGCCACGGCCTCGTCTCGGCCATCGCTCCAAGCGCATGCGGACCGACGATCATCCCTACCAGGATGAAGCCGATCACCGGGCTGATCCGGATTCGGGCGAACGCCGGAATGACGATCCCCGCCGCGCCGAGGATCGTCAAGGCATCGGACAACCCCCCACTGATCTCGCTCGCGCCCGCCATGCGTCCGCTTTAGCGTCGGCCACGAGCTTTTGTCATGCTCAGCGTCGCAGATCCCCAGCATCAGCTGGGGAGGGGGATCGTCCGAGTACGCCATGCCGGGTGCATGGCGGCGCGGGGCGACAAAGAGCGGTGGAGGGGAATCTCTCCTTCTTCCCCCAAAAAAGAAAAAACTTTCCTATTCGCCTTTCAACTGCCAGCGTGACGTCATGACGGCGCGCGTATCCGCAGCGATCGACCCTGCCCATAACCGCCCACTTCACGCCAGGCCCGAAAAAGCCCTGTTTCTCCGTGACCTTTGCGACCTTAAGCGGTGACCTGTGACCTGGCTATCGTCGGCGGCGGCCCCGCCGGGGTGATGGCCGGGCTGCTGTTCGCGCGCGCCGGCTGCCAGGTGCGGGTGCTCGAAAAGCATGCCGACTTCCTGCGCGATTTCCGCGGTGACACCGTCCACCCCTCGACGATGGAAATCCTCGACCAGCTCGGCATGCTCGACCGCTTCCTCGCGCGGCCCCACAACCGCCTCGACAAGGGCGAGCTTCGCATCGCCGGACGGACCTGGACGTTCGGCGACCTCGCTCATCTCGATACCCCGGCGCCGTTCATCGCGATGATGCCGCAATGGCACTTCCTCGATTTCCTCCGCGACGAGGCCGCCGCCTTCCCTGGCTTCGAGCTGGAGATGGAGGCCGAGGTCGAGGACTTCGTCGAGGACGGCGGGCGGGTGACCGGGGTGCGGATGATGGACGGCCGCGAGCTCGGCGCTCGGTTGACCATCGCCGCCGACGGCCGCTCGTCGATCGTTCGCCGGCTGCTTGCCGTCCAGGACCTCGGCGCGCCGATGGATGTCTTCTGGTTCCGGATCGCCAAGGATCCCGCCGACCGCGGCGGCCTGCGCGGCAATGTCGAACGCGGGCGGCTGCTGGTGATGATCAACCGTGGCGATTATTGGCAATGCGCCTTCCTCATCCCGAAGGGCAGGGCCGAGGAATATCGGGCCAGGGGGATCGGCGCGATCCGTGCCGAGGTGGCGGCCGCGGTGCCCGGGATCGACCTTGCCGACTTGGGCGCGATCGAGGACCTCCATCTGCTGACGGTCAAGCTCGACCGGCTGCGTTGCTGGCACCGCCCCGGGCTGCTCGCGATCGGCGACGCCGCTCATGCCATGTCGCCGATCGGCGGGGTCGGGATCAACCTCGCGATCCAGGACGCGGTCGCCGCCGCCAACTTCCTCGCCGCTCCGCTTGCCCAGGGCGAGGACGTCGACCGGCTGCTCCACAAGGTCGAGGACCGGCGCCTGTTTCCCACCTGGCTGATCCAGGCGGGCCAGAAGGCCGCGCAGGACCGCATCATCGGCCGCCTGCTAGGTCCCGGACCGCCGCTGACCAAAGCCCCGCTCGCGGTCCGACTGTTCGACCGCTACCCGCTGCTGCGCCGGATCCCCGGCCGGATCGTCGGCCTCGGCATCCGCCGCGAACGAGTCCGCTCGCCGATGGCCTAGGCGGTTTCCAGCACCATCGCCGCTTCGAGGTTGGCGCGGATCGCCTCGAAGAATTGCTCGGTGGTCATCCACGGCTGGTCGGGACCGACGAGGATCGCGAGGTCCTTGGTCATATGCCCCGCCTCGACGGTCTCGATGCACACCCGCTCGAGCGTCTCGGCGAATTTGACCACTTCGGGAGTGTCGTCGAACTTGCCGCGGAACTTCAGCCCGCCGGTCCAGGCGAAGATCGAGGCAATCGGGTTGGTCGAGGTCGCCTTGCCCTGCTGGTGCATCCGGAAATGGCGGGTGACCGTGCCATGCGCCGCCTCGGCCTCGATCGTATCGGCGTCGGGGGTCATCAGCACCGAAGTCATCAGCCCGAGCGAGCCGAACCCCTGTGCGACCTGATCCGACTGGACATCGCCATCGTAATTCTTGCACGCCCAGACGAACTTGCCGCTCCACTTCAAGGCGCTCGCCACCATGTCGTCGATCAGGCGATGCTGGTATTCGATTCCTGCCTTGTCGAAATCGGCCTTGAAGTCGGCCTCGAAGATTTCCTGGAAGATGTCCTTGAAGCGCCCGTCATAGGCC
>JBKKAQ010000112.1:0-5209 GCA_046714555.1 Sphingomicrobium sp.
TGCAAGCTCGTTGCTCCCGCGTCCCGCGCGCTGCTCGCGAAGCGCCCGATAATCATTGGCGGTGCGGTCGATCAGTTCGCCGCGCTGCTCGCCGTCGCTGATCAGCGCCGACGCCACCCCGACCGCCCGGCTGGCGTCGAGCACATGGATCACCGGCCCCGAATAGGCCGGGGCGATGCGCAAGGCGGTATGCGCCCGGCTGGTGGTCGCTCCGCCGATCAGCAGCGGGCGGGTCATCCCCGCGCGCTCCATCTCGCTCGCCACCGTGACCATCTCGTCGAGCGACGGCGTGATCAGCCCCGACAGCCCGATCAGGTCGGCCTGATGCTCCTCGGCGGCGGCGAGGATGCTGGTCCACGGCGCCATCACTCCAAGGTCGACCACCTGATAGCCGTTGCACTGCAGGACCACCCCGACGATGTTCTTGCCGATGTCGTGGACGTCGCCCTTGACCGTCGCCATGACGATCTTGCCCTTGCCCGCCGATTCCCCCTCGACCTTGTCGGCCTCGATGAACGGCAGGAGATGGGCCACCGCGCGCTTCATCACCCGCGCCGACTTGACCACTTGCGGCAGGAACATCCGCCCCGACCCGAACAGGTCGCCGACGATGTTCATCCCGTCCATCAACGGGCCTTCGATCACCTCGATCGGTCGGCGCGCCGATCGCCGGGCTTCCTCGCTATCCTCGACGACATACGCGTCGATCCCCTTGACCAGGGCGTGCGCCAGCCGCTCCTTGACCGGCCAGGCGCGCCATTCAGCCTCGCGCGCCTGCTCCTTGGGGTCCTCGTGGCGGAACCGCTCGGCCAGGGTCACCAGCCGCTCGGTCGCATCGTCGCGGCGGTCGAGCACGACATCCTCGCACGCCTCGCGAAGCTCGGGATCGATCTCGTCATAAACGTCGAGCTGCCCGGCGTTGACTATTCCCATGTCCATCCCCGCCGGGATGGCATGTCTCAAAAACACGCTGTGCATCGCCCGGCGTACCGGCTCATTGCCGCGAAACGAAAAGCTCAAATTCGACAGCCCGCCCGAAATATGAACCCCGGGGCAGGCCGCGCGGATCGCCCGCGTCGCCTCGATGAAGTCGATCGCATAGCGGCGATGCTCGTCGATTCCGGTCGCGACCGCGAAGATGTTGGGGTCGAAGATGATGTCCTCGGGCGGGAAACCCGTCGCGGTCAGCAAAGTGTAGGCGCGCTCGCAAATTGCTACCTTGCGCGCCGCGCTGTCGGCCTGGCCCGCCTCGTCGAACGCCATGACGACCACCGCCGCGCCATAGCCGCGGACCTTGCGCGCCTGCTCGAGAAACGCCGCTTCGCCTTCCTTCAAACTGATCGAATTGACGATCGGCTTGCCCGAAACGCATTTGAGCCCGGCCTCGATCACGCTCCATTTGGAGCTGTCGACCATCACCGGGACCCGCGCGATATCGGGCTCGGCGGCGATCCGCTTCAAGAAGATCGTCATCGCCTCCTCGCTGTCGAGCAAGCCCTCGTCCATGTTGACGTCGATGATCTGCGCGCCATTCTCGACCTGGCTCCGCGCGACCTCGACCGCGGCGTCATAATCTCCCGCCAGGATCAGTTTCTTGAACCTCGCCGAACCGGTGATGTTGGTCCGCTCGCCGATGTTGACGAAGCGCGCGCCCGCCTCCTGCCGGTCCGCGCCCGCCTCCTGCTGCTCTTCTTCGATCATGTCAGGCGGCGAGGATCATCGGCTCGAGCCCGGCGAGGATCGTCCGCTTAGGCGCCGCCGCGGGCGCACGCGGGGCATGGCCGGCGCTGGCCCCCGCGATCGCCGCGATATGCGCCGGGCTGGTCCCGCAGCATCCGCCGACGACATTGACCAGCCCGTCGTCGATCCACTCGCGCACCTGCGCCGCGGTTTCGGCGGCGGCCTCGTCATATTCGCCAAGCTCGTTGGGCAGCCCGGCGTTGGGATAGGCCATGACCAGCGTGTCGGCCAAAGCGGCGAGGCTGGCGAGGTGGGGCCGCAATTGCGCGGCTCCGAACGAGCAGTTGAGCCCGATCGTCAGCGGCCGCGCGTGCCTCACCGACGCCCAGAACGCCTCGACCGTATGCCCCGACAGATTGCGCCCGCTAAGGTCGGTCAGGGTCATCGACAGCATGATCGGCAACCGCCGGCCAAGCGCCGCCTCGGCCTCGAGCACCGCGACTATCCCGGCCTTGGCGTTGAGCGTGTCGAAGATCGTCTCGATCAGGATGAAGTCGGCCCCGCCCTCGACCAGTGCCTCGGCCTGCTCGCGATAGACCGCCTTCATCGTGTCGAAATCGACCTCGCGATACCCCGGGTCGTCGACCCGCGGCGACAGCGACAATGTCTTGTTGGTCGGGCCGATCGCTCCGGCGACCCAGCGCGGCCGTCCGTCGGCGGCGCTGTGGCGATCGGCGACCTCGCGCACGATCCGCGCCGCGGCGAGGTTCATTTCGCGGACCAGCTCCTCGGCGCCATAATCGGCCTGGCTGATGCGGTTGGCGTTGAAGCTGTTGGTGCCGAGCACATCGGCCCCCGCCGCGGCATAGCCGTCGCAAATCTCCGCGACCAGCTCGGGCCGGGTCAGGCACAGCAAGTCGTTATTGCCCTTCTGGTCGCGGTCGAGGGTCAGGCTCGCGCGAAAATCGGCCTCGGCCAGCCGCGCGCCCTGGATCGCGGTCCCGAACGCCCCGTCCTTGATCAATATGCGTTTCGCCGCGGCGGCGCGGAAGGCGTTCTCGGCGCTCATCGTTCGGCCCTCACCCCGAGCAGATGGCAAATCGCATAGGCCAGCTCGGCGCGGTTCAATGTATAGAAGTGGAAATTGCGCACCCCCCCGGCGTAAAGCTGCCCGCACAATTCGGCCGCGACGGTCGCCGCGATCAGGCTGCGCGCGCCGGAAAGCGAATCAAGACCTTCGAACAATTGGTCCATCCACGCCGGGATCGCCGCTCCGCACTGGCCGGCGAAGCGCCTCGTCTGCGCGACGTTCGACACCGGCAGAATTCCAGGCACGAGCTCGATATCGATCCCCGCCGCCGCGACCCGATCGCGAAAGCGGAAGAAGCAGTCGCTCGAAAAGAAGAATTGCGTGATCGCGCGCTCGGCCCCGGCGTCGACCTTGCGCCGGAAATTGTCGAGGTCGGCCTCGGGGTTCGGCGAATCGGGATGCCCCTCGGGATAGGCCGCGACCGAAATCTCGAACGGAGCGATCCGCTTCAACCCGGCGACCAGCTCGGCGGCATTGGCATAGCCCCCCGGGTGCGCAGTGTAGCGCGCGCCCTCTTCGGAAGGATCGCCGCGCAGGGCGACGATATGCCTCACCCCCGCGTCCCAATAGGAGCGGGCGATCGCGTCGACCTCGTCGCGGGTCGCGTTGACGCAGGTCAGATGCGCCGCCGCCGCGAGCCGAGTCTCGGACATGATCCGCTCGACCGTCGAATGGGTCCTCGTCCGGGTCGATCCCCCGGCGCCATAGGTCACCGAGACGAACCGCGGGTTGAGCGGAGCGAGCGTCTCGATCGACTCCCACAAGGTCGCCGCCATCGCCTCGGTCCGCGGCGGAAAGAATTCGAAGCTCACCGCGATGTCGCCGTGGGCCTCGGCGAACAAGGGCGTGACCTCGCGCCGGCCAAGCGTCGCCACGGTCATGCCGCCTTCCGATCGCGCGACGACCCGGCCCGCTTGACCCCGCGCCACAGGGTCACCGTCAGTTCGCCCCCGGCAAGATGTTCGACAAAATCGGCGCCAAGCCCCGCCGCTTCGAACCAGCCGAGCATCGCCTCGTCGACGAAGCCCAGCCGCAGATGCGAATCGCGCTCGCGCAACTCCTCGCGCTCATGCGCCGCGAAATCGACCACCAGCAGCCGCCCGCCCGGAACCAGGATCCGCGCCGCCTCGGCGATCGCCGCTCCGGGCGCCTGCGCATAATGCAGCACCTGGTGGATGATCACGCTGTCGGCGCTCTGATCGTCAAGCGCCAGCGCATACATGTCGCCTTGCCTCAGGCTGGCCGAGCCGATCCCGACCGCTTCCAATTTGGCGCGCGCCAGCCGGAGCATTTCGGACGAGCGGTCGATGCCGATCGCCCCGCTCGCTCGCCGAGCGAATAATTCGATCATCCGCCCGGTGCCGGTGCCGATGTCGACCAGCCGCCCGAGCGGCCGGTCGCCCAGCGCCCGCTCGATCGCTCGCTCGACCTCGCTTTCGGCGACATGGAGCGAGCGGATCGAATCCCACATCTCCGCATGACTCGCAAAATAGCGCGCCGCCGATTCGCTGCGGTCGGCGCGAACCGCTTCCAATCGCTCCGAATCCCCCTCGAACGTCGCCGCGCTCGCCGGATCGAGCCAATCGTCGATCATTTCGAGCAGCGATTGCGTGCGCCCCGGATCGGAAAGGGTCAAGAACACCCAGCTTCCCTCCTTGCGGCGCCCGACCAGCCCGGCATCGCCAAGAATCTTGACATGGCGCGATACCCGCGGCTGGCTCTGGTCGAGCACCTGGGCAAGCTCGCCGACCGACAATTCCATCGTCCGAAGCAAGGCAAGAATCCGCAGCCGGGTCGGATCGGCAAGCGCCTGGAACAAGTCCGCGATCGGAAGCTTTCTAGTCATTGCAGGAACATGATATAAAGAATTCTTTATATCAGTCAATCGGAAGCGCGCCCGCTAAATTCGCGTTGATCGGCGATCCGCGTCAAAATAATGTTGATTGCGTGTGGGTTCCGTCCTCTGTAGAGGCGCGCGCTGGCCTGACCGATAATTGCGGCAGGCCGAGCCTGGTGCTCGTCTTCAACCGGCGGCACATTTCAAGGAATGGAACGATCATGAAGAAAGTTGCACTGACCGTTGCGGTCCTCGCGCTCGGCCTCGCCGCGTGCGGGTCGAAGACCGAAGAACCCGTCGAGAACACTGCGGTAGAGAATGCCGTCGACGCTGACCTCAACGCCGCGGTCGATAATTCGGCCGATGCCGCCAATGCGGCCGACAATGCGCTCGACAACGCCGGCAACGCCGTAGAAAACGCTGCGGAAAACCTCGAAAATTCTGCCGAGAACCTCGGCAATGCGATCGAGAACGGAACCAATTAGGCTTTTGGCTCCTTCGGGGCTTGACGCGAAAAGGGGCCGTCCGCAGCGATGCGGGCGGCCTTTTTTTATCGCCTCCCGTCATCGCGAGGCGCGGTATTTTCCCCCTCTCCCCCAGTC
>JBKKAQ010000113.1:0-15300 GCA_046714555.1 Sphingomicrobium sp.
TGCCAGGCGAAAGTCGTATCGGTGTCCTTGAAGCCGATGCCAAGCTCGTCATTGTTGGCGCGATACCTGATCCGGGCGGCACCCGCGCCGCCACCGACATAACCGCTGAAGCCGTCATCGTCGCCGAAATCGAGCAGCAGATTGCCCATTGCCGACAGCACCCTGCCACGGCCGTCGCCACCGATGTCGCCATCGTTGGCAATCAGCGTGTTGACCACCGCGATGTCGTCGATCGAAGCGCGCTTGTAGCCAAGCTCGGCTTCGGCGCGGAACATTCCGGCGTCATATCCGGCGATGATATCAACATCGAGTCCGGTCTTGTGGTCGAGCGTGATCCCGTCGGCAAAGTCGATGCCGTTGGTGGTGACATCGAGGTCGGTGTCCTCGACAATCATTGCACCGCCTTCGATGCCGACATACCAACTATTGTCGCGCGCGATGGCCGGTGTGGCCAGCGCCGTCGATGCGAGCGCCATCGCAATGGCTAGCTTACGCATAATTATCCCCTTTCACATGAGCTCTGAAAGATAGAACTGTCCGTATATTCTATGAGAGAGCAAGTTTGTGCGCAAGAAGGGGATTCACCAGCTTTGTTGCTGAAAAACATCAATTCGGCCTTCCGAATTGCTGTAACCGTCTGAAAACATACGCCTAACTAATCAAGTAGAGATTAGTCCATGAGCCCGGAGCATTAAAAGAATTGACGAGATCGCGGTTCGTGCTTCGCTGTCGATGACGCTTCCCGAAACGGGGGCGGCAATCGCTGTCCCGCGCGCTCCGATAATTTGCTGGCCGGCGATCTCGACCTTTGCTCCGCGCAGGGTTCCGATTTCCCATGCGGTCGCGCGATAAATCGCGGTCTGTCCGTTCGAACGGACCAGCGCGCCAAGCCCTTCGAACGGCGCGATGAAGCGCCAGCCGGCCGAGGTATATCCGGCGAGTCGATCGCTCTGCCCGGCCCAGGCGCCGGTCGGCGCCGCGCCGACGATGTAGCAGCTCCCGAGCGCCGGTGTGGTCGGAGGGCTCGAGAGCGGAGGCTCCTCGACGCAGGCCGCGACCATCAGGTCGAGTGCCTGGAGCGCACCAGGCGAAATGATGCTCGGGACCGCGCAGCCCGTTGGCATTGTCGCCGGAAAATATCTGCGCCTGCGCTCCTCCCGGCCAGCTCAATCTGTTGATGCTCGGCTCCCACTTCAACCGCGCCTTGTAGCGCCGCGCGATCGCGATCAGCCCGCTCGGGCCTTCGACCATCACGCTGCGCGCCTCGGCGATCGTCGCTCCGACCAGCGCGATGCGGATCGTCCGCCTCGCCCCGGCGAGCGCATGGACCCACTCGGCCCCCGCCCTGGTCTTGCCGAACCCGCGCCCGGCGAGCATCAGCCACACCCGCCAGCCCTCCTCCGACGGCGGGTGCTGCCCGTCCTGCCCCCACGCCTCGAACGCCCCGTCGAGCCCAAGCAATTCCTCGACCGACATGCCCTTGATGAACTTCGCCTGCTTTTCGGCCGGCTGCGCCGCGAGCCGAAGGATCAGCTCGCGGGAGATCGCGATCTTCATCAGACCGCCGCGCCCTTGCCTGCATCATCGCCTTCACCCGCATCGCCGGGCTCGCCTTTGGCCTTGGTCGCCTCGACCTGCGCCTTGAGCCGCGCGAGCTTGCGGACGATGTTGACCCGCGCCTCATCGGCTTCCTCGTCGGACACCTGCGCCTCGCTGTCCTCGACCGTGTCGCGGTGCATCCGCATCAGCCCGAGCGCCAGCCGGTCCGAATATTCGCGCATCACCTGCTCGCTGCCGTCCCTGTGGCGGACGATCTTTTCGGTGCCCTTGAGCGCCCGCTCGAGCAGCATCAGCTCCAATTTGGCATAGCCCTCGCGGATCGCCGCTCCCCACGCCTTCCTGAACCCTGCGTCATTGTTGCGCCGGACATAGGCCGCGCTGGTCGAAACCTCGGCTTGCGCCGCCGCCAGCTTGACGTTGCACGTGCCCGCCAGCCCGCTCAGGAACGCTCGCTCCTGGGTTGCGGTCCAGCCCTGCCTCGACACTTCGCGCTTGCGCGGCCGGCTTCCGCCGTCGAGCGCAAGCCCGCTTTGCTTCTTTCCCGTCTGTTTCCTGCCCGCCAAATCCCGCTCCCCGCCAAAGCCCGCCTGATCCCGCCCGGCGCCCCGGTCCCCCGCAATTTTTTCGCGAAAAAACCGAAGCGCCCAGCAAAAAGGCCGTCCGGCACCCCCGCGCCGTCCGACCCTCTTAGTCACGCTCCCCGCCAAGCCCCCGCCCGGCGAATCGCTATTTCTGACTGTTCATGACTTGTGCCATATCAGCGTGACGATGTCAAGTTGTTTTACCGGTTTGGTTCCATATTAGCGTTATACTTCCGGTTCCCCTTGCACGGCGCGATCGAACCGAACGCGCGGTGACGAGCAAGCATTGCAGGGAAGGCCAGGATTTATGCTTGCAAAGGCCAGCAAGCATGGCCACTGTGATGCGGTAGCAAGCATGGAGTGATTCGGATGGTAAAGTCGATTCAGGAACGAGGCGGCATCGCTCGGGCCAAGGCACTTACAAAAGAAGAGCGGTCCGAGATCGCACGGCGCGGGGCGGCGGCTAGATGGTCACTGCCCGAAGAGCGGGGCCAACTTCCGGAGGCACGGTCGCAGGGCGTTCTCCCCATCGGCGACGTCGAGATCGACTGTTACGTTTTGAAGGATGGTCGTCGTCTAATCGCCAAGCGCGCGATGGCTCGCGCGCTGGGGCTAAAGTCTGATGGCGGAAACGCGTTTCTTAAAACCCTTTCCGGTAAAACGATCGGATCCGCGATCCCCGCAACTTTGTGGGAAAAGATCAACAAACCGGTTATTTTCAAACCCTTGTCTGGGGATCCGGCCCACGGGTTCGAGGCGATCCTGCTAATCGAGGTTTGCGACGCTCTTATCGACGCGAGAGAGCGCCTGACGCCCGCGCAGAAATTCTTGGCTCGCCAAGCTGAAATCATCATTCGCTCTGCCGCGAAGATCGGCATCATCGCGTTAATCGATGAGGCAACAGGCTTCATTGAAGATAAGCGGAAGGAAGAATACCGCGAACTCTGGCAGGGCTATATCCGGGCGGAATACCGGAAATGGGATTCCGAATTTCCGAATGACCTTTTCGATATGTTCTACAATGTCTACGGACTTAAGCGTATAAACCCCAATACAACCAAGCATCCTAAATTCTTTGGCAAGCTGCTGCGAAAGTATATTTATCAGCCCCTAGCGAATTCGCACGGCGCGATCTTGGAATCGCTCGATGAGAAGAACCCGGTCGTTTATTCAAATGGCGGGCGCCGACATAAGCTATTTCAATTTTTGAGTGATGAGATCGGAATGCCCGCCCTCAGGGCGCACATCTGGCAAACTGTGGGCATTGGTCGAACAGCGCGAACCAAGGAGCAGTTCGAACGTCATTTCTACATGGCGTTCCCGGAGGCGAAAGAGCCACGTCCCGGAGCGGTGCGCGACCTTTTTGAGGATCTGGATGAGTGAAAACGACGACCGCCCAACAAAACGCGCGGGACCTGCTTCCCCGGATGCGGCGCGATTCCTTTCGCCGCCTTTGTTTTGCTAACCCCCAATCGGGACGATCTCGCTGGCGAGCCGCTCGATCTCGCCGCGATCGTGGCTGACATAGAGGATCGGCAGCTCAAGCTCGTCGCGAACCCGCTCGATCACCGCCATGATCTCCTCGCGCCGCTTCCCATCGAGCGAAGCGAGCGGTTCGTCCATCAGCAGGAACCGCGGCCCCGCCAACAGCGCCCGCCCGATCGCCACCCTTTTCGCCTCGCCCCCCGACAGATTGCGCGGCCAGCGATCGAGCAGATGGCCGATCCCGAGAAACTCGGCGACCTCGTCGAGCCCGATCCAGCGATCCTCAGGCCCCGCCAGCGCGTGCCCGTAAAGCAAATTGGCGCGCACCCGGCGGTGCGGGAACAATCGCCCGTCCTGGAACACATAACCCGCTCGGCGGGCTTCGGGGGGAAGGTCGACCCCCTCGCCGAACAAGGTCTCGCCGCTCACCGCGATCCGGCCGCGGTCGGGCTTCAGCAGCCCCGCGACCATGTTGAGGATGCTGGTCTTGCCCGCCCCCGACGGGCCGAACAAGGCGATCAGCCCCGGTCCACTCGACAGCTCGACCGCGATCCGCGCCTCGCCGAGCCGCCGCTCGACATGGATGTCAAAGGACATGGCCGCCCCGCGCCGACCCCGATCGCCGCACCAATGCCTCGGAAATCACCAGCGCGGCCAAGGACAGGATCACCGAGATGATCGCCAGCCGGGTCACCACCCCTTCGGCCCCGGGTATCTGAAGCGCGCTGTAGATCGCGATCGGAAGCGTGCGGGTCTCGCCCGGAATGTTCGACACGAAGGTGATTGTCGCTCCGAACTCGCCGATCGACCGCGCAAAGCCCAGCACCATCGCCGCGAAAATTCCGGGGACGGTCAGCGGAAGCACGATCGTCGCAAAGACATGGCGCCGCGACGCCCCCAATGTCCGCGCGGCATCCTCCAGTCTCCGGTCGACCGCCTCGATCGACAGCCGGATCGCCCTGACCATCAGCGGCAACGCCATGATCGCCGCCGCGATCGCCGCCCCGGTCCAGCGGAACATCACCGTCACTCCGAACCATTGCTCGAGCCAGGCTCCGATCGGCCCGCTCCGCCCGAACGCGAGCAGCAACAACCATCCGGTCACCACCGGCGGAAGCACCAGCGGCAGATGGACCAGCGCGTCGAGCAGCACCTTGCCCGCGAACCGCCCGCGCGCCAGCGCCCAGGCCAGCACGAAGGCGACCGGGAGCGTCCCGGCGACCGCGGCCAGGCTGACCTTGAGCGACAGACGGACGATCTCCCACTCCTCGGCGGTGACCGTCATCGCCTCATCGTCTCGTCACAAAGCCATGGCGCGCGAAGATCGACCTCCCCGCGCGTGAAATCAGGAAGCGCCGGAACGGCTCGGCATCCCTGCTCGACGCATTGCTCAGCAACGCCACCGGATAATGGATCGGCGGATGGGTTGAAGCCGGAAACACCCCGACCACCCGCACCTTGGCCGAAGCTTTCGCGTCGGTCGCATAGACGATCCCCGCCGGAGCCTCGCCGCGCTCGACCAGCGCCAGCGCCGCCCGGACATTCTCCGCCCGCGCCAGCTTCGCGGCGACCTCATTCCACACCTTGAGGCTGGTCAACGCCGCCTTGGCATAGCGTCCCGCCGGAACCGATGCGGGGTCGGCGATCGCCAGTCTCCCCGTGCCGATCGCCCGGGCGAGCGGAAACCCGCGCCCGATCTTCAGCCGCATCCTGCTGTTCGCGGGAGCGATCAGCACCAGCCGGTTCGACAGGAACCGGGCCCGGCTCGACGCGCGGATCAGCCCGCGCTTCTGGACATGGTCCATCCATTCCTCGTCGGCCGAAATGAACAGGTCGGCGGGCGCTCCGGCAAGGATCTGCCGGGCCAGCGCCGAAGACGCCGCGAACGCGATCACCGGCCGCTCATGCCCCTTCGCGGCCCACGCGTCGGCCGCCGCGCCAAGCGATTCCTGCAAGCTCGCCGCGGCCAGCACCAGCGGCGGCCGCGCCCGCGCCGCCCCGGGCGCGACCGTACCGAGAACCAACGCGATTCCCACGGCAATTCGCGCCAATATGGTTAGCACGGCGAATCGCTCCTGGATGCCTGTTCTCCTGTCATCGCTCAAGCCGCGCGGCCTCCCGTCCGGTCTAATAACCCATCAGCGCGAGCACCTCGCGGCGGCTCCGCTCGTCCTCGCGGAAGGTCCCCATCATCCGGCTGGTGGTCATCATCACTCCCGGCGTATTGACCCCGCGAGCGCTCATGCAGGCGTGGCTCGCCTCGATCACCACCGCCACCCCTTGCGGGTTGAGATTGTCCCAGATGCAATCGGCGACCTGCGCGGTCAGCCGCTCCTGGACCTGCAACCGCCGGGCGAAGCCGTGGAGCACCCGCGCCAGCTTCGAAATCCCGACCACCCGGTTGCCCGGCAGATAAGCGATCGCCGCCTTGCCGATGATCGGCGCCATGTGATGCTCGCAATGCGACTGGAACGGGACGTCCTTCAGCAACACGATCTCGTCATATCCGCCGACCTCGTCGAACGTCCGCGACAGATGCGCCGCCGGGTCCTCGCCGTATCCCCGCGCATATTCGCGCCACGCCCGCGCCACCCGCGCCGGAGTATCGAGCAATCCTTCGCGCGAAGGATCGTCCCCCGCCCACGCGATCAAGGTGCGCACCGCCGCGGCGACCTCTTCGGGAACCGCGACCCTCGGCGCGCCGCCGACCAGATCGCCGTCCCCGGGGGAAGGCCCCCCTTTGTCATAGTCATGAACCATCCCCCGCCTATGCCCCGATCCGCCCCGCCGCGAAAGCGGCTTCGGCGAGCGCCCCAACGTCTCTCCTTTTCCGTCATCCTGGGCTTGACCCGGGGTCCATCTTCTCCCTCCTCCCCCGTCACTCCCCCCCGTCATCCCCGCCAAATGACGAAACGACACTGTCCCCCCGACAGTGTCGCAGGTCGTCATGGGATCCCGCTTCTCCTTCTGCCGCACCCTTTCTACATCACACGGAAGGACTCCCCCCTTCTTTCCTTCGACCGTCTTTGCCATACAGTCGCGCGATGCCCGCACTCGCCCCCGACACCCTTGCCATTCTCGAAGACCTCGCCCGCCAACCCGGCCACGACGAGGTCAAGGCCAGCTTTCGCGAATTGCTGGTGCGCGAATTCGATGCCGACCGTGCATCGCTCAACTTCGAAAAACGCGTTCCCGAAATCAGCGGACGGCTCGACGCGCTGATCGGGCGCACCGTGTTCGAAGCCAAGCGCAACCTCGACAAGGAAATCGACGACGTCCTTCGCCGGATGCCCGATTATCTCGCCGACCGCGAGCGTGAGGAAGGCCAGCCGTTTGTCGGCATCGCCTCCGACGGGCGCAAATGGCAGGTCTATGAACTCGTCGGCGGAGCGCTGATCAAGGTCAAGGAAACCATCCTCGATCCGGCCAAGGGCGAAGCCTTTCTCGCCTGGCTTGATGGGGTCATCGCGCTCAAGGTCTCGCTCGCTCCCGATGCGCTGACCGTGCGCGCCGAACTCGGCCAGGACTCGGTCGCCTACCGCCGTGTCGACCGCGACCTGCGCGCGCTCTGGGCCCGCCTCGGCCTCCACCCCGCCGAAGCCCTCAAGCGCCAGCTCTGGGCCGAATTGCTCAAGCTGGTCTATGGCCGAGAGGTCGAGGGCGATGCTCTTTGGTTTCAGCACACCTACCTCGTCATCGTCGCCAAATGCGTCGCGCTCGCGGTCATGGACCTGGCCGAGGATGACCCCCGGCGGATGCTCTCGGGCGACGCCTTTTCCGCCGCCGGAATCCTCGGCGCAGTCGAAAGCGATTTCTTCGACTGGGTCGTCGCCGATCCCGAAGGCGAGGCGCTGGTCCGCCGGATCATGGCCCACGTCCGCCGTTTCCGGCTTCGCGAGGTCGACTCCGACGTCCTTAAGGTCCTCTACGAATCGCTGATCGACCGTTAGGAACGCCACGGCCTCGGCGAATATTATACCCCCGACTGGCTCGCCGCGAAGATCGTCCGCCATGCCGTCGACCGACCGCTCGAACAAAAGGTCCTCGACCCCGCCTGCGGCTCGGGCACATTCCTGTTCCACGCCGTGCGCCGGATGCTCGCGGAAGCCGAGGAAGCAGGCATGGCCGCGACCCAGCGCGCCGCAGAAGCCTGCGATCTTGTCGCCGGAACCGACATTCACCCCATCGCGGTGATCATCGCCCGGGTTACCTACCTGCTCGCGCTCGCCCCGGCGCTCAACGCCCGCTCGGGCCAATTGTCGGTGCCGGTGTTCCTTGGCGACGCGATGCAATTGTCGATCAGCCAGGTGATGGCTGGCAAGGAATTGGTCATTCGCGTTCCTCCCCCGCCCGCCGGCGAAGGCGCCAGCGGCGAAGACGCCGGCAAGGGCCGTGAACAGCTCGACTTTCCCGACACCTTCTGCCGTGATCCGGCCTTGTTCGACAAGGCGATCGAACGGATGCGCGGCGCCTCGCTTGCCGATCAATCGCGCGATCAGGTCGAGGCCGCTCTGACCCGAATCACCGAACAGCATTACAAGGCCGACATCACGGCTGAACAGGCGCTCGCAATCACCGATCTGGGCAAGACCTACGTCACCTTCGACCGCCTCCGCCGCGAGGGGCGTGACACCATCTGGGCCTATGTCGCCCGCAACCTCTCGCGCCCGCTCGCTTTTTCCAGCGGCGGCGGCTGGGCGAACGTCCTCGTCGGAAATCCCCCCTGGGTCGCCTACCGCCACATGAGCCCCGACCTACAAAAACGATTCAAGGAACTGGCCAAGGGGGAAAAAGTCTATGTCGGCTCGATCCCTTCTCACAACGACTTATGTGCACTGTTCGTAAGCCGAGGCTCGCACCTTTACCTACGTCCCAATGGAAAGCTCGCATTCGTGCTGCCGCTGGCCGCTTTGACTCGTGCCCAATTTGAAAAGTTCCGCACCGGCCGTTTCGGTTACAACGTCGCGTGGGAGGAAGCGTGGACGATGGACGACAGTGTTGTTCCGCTTTTTCCCGTTCCGTCCTGCGTCGTATTCGGTCGCAAGCGCGCGATCGGTAAAAGCACGCCTGAAACTGTGCGCGCTTATTCCGGAACCCTGCCCTACCGCGACGCACCAGAAGGCGTTGCCGACACGCACCTTACCGTTCGTGAAGCCGCTCCCGCTCCCGACACCGCTCAACGCAAGGGTGGATCGGCATATCGCGCCGCATTTCGCCAGGGGGCAATTCTCATCCCGAGAGCTTTTGTGCTGGTCGAACGCAAGGCGTCGGGTCGACTCGGCAGCAACCCCGCTGCGCCGTTGGTCGTTAGCCGCCGTTCTACTCAGGAAAAGCGTCCGTGGCGCGATCTCGACAGCCTTGAAGGCAATGTCGAGAAGGAATTCCTCTTTCCGGTCCTTTTGGGCGAGTCCGTTGTTCCCTATCGCCTCTTCAAAACTTTTGAAGGAGTAATTCCGGTGACGCCGGAAGGCCTTTTGTTAGATGCGGCTCGGGCTCAAGAACATGGTTTCGAGCAATTGTCACAGTGGATGGAAACAGCCCAAGCGGCATGGGATTCAAACGGCAAGGGCAAGCGATCGTTTATCGAGCAACTTGATTATATCGCGCAGTTGTCCAGCCAGTTTCCGGTTGCCCCACTCCGTATCGTATTTTCCAAAGCGGGTTCACAGCCCGCCGCTTGCGTTTTGCACGACAGCAATGCGATTCTCGATCACAAACTATACTGGGGTCGGGCTGCGAGCGTCGGCGAAGCGTCGTATCTTTGCGCTATTTTCAACAGCGAAACGGCGCGTTCGCGAGCCGAGCGATTCCAATCTCGTGGGCAGTTCGGCGCGCGGGATTTCGACAAGGTGATGTTCAATTTGCCCATCCCCTTATTTGACCCACGGCAACCGGTTCACCGCGACCTTGCCCGAGCGGGCGCGCGTGCTGAAGCGCTTGCCGCGCTTGTTGAAATTCCCGAGGGCGAGCGTTTCGTTGCCGCCCGCCAGCGAGTCCGCCGTGCCCTGATCGAGGAGGGCGTCGCCAAGGACATCGAAAAACTTGTGGAAAAGCTGCTTGGCCCCGAAGCCGGGCGTTGAACGCCGTTGGCTCGCGGGTTAACCTGTCCCTCATGGATGATCTGTTCGGCCCCGCTTCCCGCCCCAGTGTCCCGCAACAGGGCGAGATGTTCTCGCCTCCGCCCGCGGCGTCCGCACTCTCGGCGCATCGGCCGCACACCCCCGACACGATTCGCGCCGAAATGCTCCGGCTGCTCGCCGAAGCCCGCGCCGCCGATACCGTCCCGTGGACCCCGCGAATGCTCCAGTCGCACCGCGCGATGTTCCCCTACATGGCCGAATGGCTCAAGGGCGGCGAAGGCGAGCAATTGCTGCTTCAATTCCGCGCCGAACTCGACCGCCTCGGCAATGCCTGACCGGTCACGCCAAGCCATTGACAAACAAGCAAGAAAAGATGGTGGCCCCGGAGGGACTCGAACCCCCGACCTGCGGTTTAGGAAACCGTCGCTCTATCCTGCTGAGCTACGGAGCCACTGCGCCTGCTCGATAGTCAGAGCGGCCCGCTTTATCAATTGCGCTCGACCCTGCCGATCGCCCGGCGGTGGTCGATCGCCGGGATCCGGCTCCTCACCGCCGCGATCCGCTCGAGCTCGATTTCGGCGAACCCGACCCCGATCTGCTCGCCCATGTCGAGCAGCACCTCGCCCCACGGGCCGACCACCAGCGAATGGCCATAGGTCTCGCGGCCATCCTCATGAGTTCCGCATTGCGCCGCGGCGACGATGAAGCACCCCGCCTCGATCGCCCGCGCCCTCAGCAACACTTCCCAATGCGCCTTGCCGGTCGGAACGGTGAAGGCGGCTGGAACCGCGATTACCTCGGCCCCCGCTTCGGCCAGTGCCGCGAACAATGCCGGGAAGCGCAGGTCATAGCAGATCGTCAGCCCCAGTTTCCCAACCGGAGTGCCCTCGACCAGCACCGCTTGCTCGCCCGCGCGGTAAGCCGCCGACTCGCGCCAGCTTTCGCCGGTCGGAAGATCGACATCGAACAGATGGATCTTGTCGTAGCGGCCGCGGATTTCGCCCCGGTCGTCGATCGCGAACCCGCGATTGGCGAGCTTGCCGCCCTCGCTGGCCAGAGCGAGCGACCCGAGGCTGACCCAGATCCCGGCCGATCGCGCCGTCTCGCGCACAATGCGCAACAGCTGATCCTGCTCCTCGCTTCGCATCTGCGACGCGGAACGCTCGCGATCGCGGTCGAGCAGTCCCGACATTTCGGGAGTGAACAGCATCGCCGCGTCCCCGGCCTTCGCTTCGCCGATCGCCGCGACCAGCGCATCGCAGTTGCGCTCCGGGTCGATCCCGGTCCGTGCCTGATGGACCGCAATCCGGGTCATGGTCAGGCGGCGAGCATCTCGTCGAGCTTGCCCGACTGGTCGAGCCGGAAGAGATCGTCGCAGCCGCCGACATGCTTGCCGTTGATGAAGATCTGCGGAACCGTCATCCGCCCGCCCGAACGCTGGATCATCTCCTCCCTCTTAGCTCCGCCCTGGTCGACGATCGTCACCTCGGCATCGGCTTTCTTCGTATCGAGTAATTGACGAGCCCTGATGCAATAGGGGCATGTCGTTTTCGCGTAAATTTCCACTCTCGCCACTGATCGCTCCTTAAGTTTTCCCGCTTAACGCATAAGTTGCGCAGGACGCACCACCCTCGCCCAGCTAATCAGTTCAACTCGCTCTGCGCCGGCGCGCTTGAGGGTCCGGGCACAGGCGCTGGCGGTGCTCCCGGTCGTCAATACGTCGTCGACGAGGATGATCGTCCGGCCAGCAACGACCTGATTTTCCGCAAGCGCAAAGACCCCCGCGACCGTCCGCCGACGCTGGGAAAGGCTCATTGCCTTCAATGGCGGGGTCGATCGCGTTCGCACGAGCATGCGGCAATCGACCGCCATGCCTTGGGTTCGCCCAAGCTCGCGCGCGAGCAATGCCGCCTGATTGAACCCGCGAGTCCACAAGCGACGGCGGTGAAGCGGGACCGGGACAATCACGCTACCTTGCGGCACCTCGCCAAGATGCGTTGCCATGAATCGCGCCATTGTCACCACCAGCGCGGTCTTGCGCCCATATTTCAGCCGGAGCGCAAGCGCGCGAGCAATTTCGCCATAGGCGACCGCAGCCCGCGTCCGATCGAGCGGCGATGGCTGCGCGAGGCAGGCCGCACAAATTTCGAAATCGGTCGCTTCGAGCGGGATTCCGCATCGTTGGCACCCGTTTGTCCCAAGGAAGTCGATCCTGGTCCAGCACTCGGCGCAAAAGGTCCCCATCTGATCGACGATCACACCGCATGCCGCGCAGCGCGGGGGAAGCGCGAAATCGAGCATCCGTCCCAGCAGTCGCAAGGTTGGAGCGGGAAGTTCCATCGCGCGCTTGTCGCCTGCCGCGCCGCAGCGCACAAGTGCGGTGTGACGCAGCCCCTGTTCGATCGCCGACTGAGGGCGCTCCGCCGGGACCGCGCCGCACGCCAGGGCCCAGTCATGTACCTCGCCCGGCGAACATTCGACGACTGCCTCGATCGGCTGGCCGACATCCAGCGTAATTTCTCATCAGCCTTGCTTATCGGTTGTCCCGACCCCGAATGGCGGACCCGCCTCGAGGCCCGTGGGATCGAGGTTACGATCCTGGACCCCGGCCCCCTGTTTGCGCGCGCAGCGGCGGGATCGGCGGGCGACGAGGATGAGGTCGCATTCGCACCGGCTTCGTTCGAACTGTGCATCGCGGTCGGAACCCTCGATACGGTCCCCAGCCTCCCTCACGCGCTCTCGCTGATCCGGCGCGCAGTCGAGCCAGGCGGCCTGTTCCTTGCGGCGATGGCGGGTGGCAATAGCCTGCCCTGCTTGCGAGCAGCGATGCGCGCAGCTGATCGCACCAGCGGGGCTGCATCCGCGCATGTCCATCCGCGGATCGAAGCGTCCGCGATTGCTCCCTTGCTCGACCATGCGGGCTTTGCGATGCCGGTGATCGATGTCGACCGAGTCGAAGTGGCCTATCGCGATCTCGACCGGCTGGTGCGCGACTTGCGGGGGATGGGCGCGACCAACATCCTCGCCGCCCGTGCCCGCCGGCCGCTTTCAAGAATCGCGCTGGCCGCCGCTCGCCTCGAGTTTGCGAGGCTCGGCGACGGGCACGCTACTCGCGAACAATTCGAAATTCTGCACATCGCTGCTTGGGTGCCTAGCTCAAAACAGTCCTAACGCCCCGCTCATCTTTTTCTGCGCACCTCTTGTTAACCCGGAATGTTTAAATCGGCTGGGTGGACGTGGGACCAGAGGAGGGTGGCTTGGACGCTATCCGAACGACTTTTCGCAACTTGCTCGCCGACCAGGGCGCTGCGACTGCGATCGAATATGGGCTGATTGCAGCTCTGATCGTGCTTGCCATGGTCAGCGCGATCTCTCAGCTCGGGGGGGGCGCGCTTGGCATGTGGACAGGCTTGAACGACGCCGTCCAGAACACCTGACCTTGGCGCGGGATCCAGACCCGCGCCCGATCAGCTGCGACGGACGCCGTACACGACGAGCTTGAGCTTCTGCCCGCGCGCCAGCCGTGTATTGGCGGACAACCCATTGAGCGAAAGGAAACGCTCGAGTTTATAGTCGTTGTACGCCATTCGGCTCGCCAGCGATTGCGCGGTGTCATTCGCTCCGACCGTGACGATATCAATGATTCGCGGACGAATCGCGGCCGCTTGCGCCGGCGGAACCCGTCGAAGCGAATCGACCATCGACGCGAACGGCGCGACCCCGGCTCCGCCCCGCGTTAGCATGACGAAATGGTAGGCGGTGTCTGCATCCCATTGGTACGCGAAGACGCTGACGTCGACCGCACCCGATTGGGTGTTCGCGCGTGCAGTGGTATATGCGGCCGGGATTCCGTTGATCATGGTTCGCTGAGGCTGTGACGCACTAATCTGCTGGTTTCCGGCAAGCTCGCGCAGGACCTGGCCGATATAGCTCTCGAGGCTTCCCGAATAACGGCCCCCGCTGAACTGCGCCTGGCCCGCCGAACCCTGGATCGTTACCGCACGAGCGCCATTCTGCATCTGATAACCGGTCGGAACCGCGAACTGAAGCCGGAGGTCGGGATGAGTGAAGGTTCGCCCATCGATCACGCCTTGAGCAGGATCATCGTCGACGTAAATTCCTTTGAGAGCGGCGAGGAACGCATCGCGGTTGCGAAGTCCTTTGCCGACCCGGCCGGTCCGCTGCGCTTCACTAAGCGCTCGCTGCGACCGGTTCTCGCTTAAAGGATGAGTGCTCGCCCATTCGGGTGTCGAACGGTTGGCCTTCCCCTGGACGCGAGTTTCGAGCGCGGTCGCACGAGTCAAAGCGGCAAGCACGCTCGCGCCTCCTGACGGATCATAGCCGGCTGCTGTGACGTAACGAATGCCGAGCGTATCGGCCTGATATTCCTGATCCCGCGAGAAGCGCAACGTGCTGAGTTGCGCGGCTTGCTGAGCGCCCTGCGAGATGAGGTTGCCGAACGCATTATTGCCGACGACGCTTCCCAGAACGGCCCCGAGAACTCCGAGAATCGAATTGCGGGTTGCCGTCGATTTGCGCGTCTGGGCGTGATTGGCGGCGATATGACCAACCTCATGAGCGAGAACGAAGCCAAGTTCGGATTCGTCGTTCATCAGCCCCATCAACTGGCGAGTGATGTAGACATAGCCTCCAGGGACCGCGAAGGCGTTTTCGACCGCCGAATTCAACGTCGTGAAGCGATAGGAAGCCTGAGAATTGGCAATTCCCGAATGCACCGCGACTCGGCGCCCGACCGCCTCGACATAGCTTGCCCGGGCACCGGTTTCCGCCCCGCCGAACTCCGCCACCACCTGCGGGTGCTGCTTTTGCGCCGCGGCGACCTCGGATTGGCGAAGGTTGCGGGCCTGCGAGTTGGCGATCGCTGGAGCCAACATCAGCGCGGTCGCGCTGAGCAAGGCGGTATAATGTCGCATCTCGATACTCCGTGACTCAAATGCGGACGATTTCGCATGTTTGAACGGAGATGAAGCCCCAATTGTTCCGCCCCTGCAGCGTCAGCCGATCGCCAGAAACTTTGCTCGGCGCTGCTTTACCAGCTCCCCGCGGCCGAGCGCGCCGCAGCCCGCTAATTCTTCGATAATGGCAACTTTTAGATTGGAAATTGTGCCGTTGTGGTCGCGATGGGCTCCGCCGACCGGTTCGGCGACGATCCGGTCGGCGACTCCAAGCGCCTTGAGGTCCGAGGCGGTAATCCGCATCGCTTCGGCCGCGTCGGGCGCCTTGTCGGCGGTGCGCCACAGTATCGACGCGCACCCTTCCGGCGAAATTACCGAATAGATCGCATGCTCGAACATCAGTACTCGGTTCGCTGCGGCGATCGCCACCGCCCCGCCCGACCCGCCCTCACCGACGATCACCGCGATCAGCGGAACGCCTAGCCCAAGGCAGGTCTCGGTCGAGCGCGCTATTGCTTCGGCTTGGCCGCGTTCTTCGGCTTCGACTCCGGGAAACGCGCCCGGAGTGTCGACTAGGGTGACCACCGGCAGGCCGAAACGGTCGGCCAAGTGCATCAGCCCGATCGCCTTGCGATAGCCTTCGGGCTTGGCCATCCCGAAATTGTGGCGAAGCCGCGA
>JBKKAQ010000114.1:0-8671 GCA_046714555.1 Sphingomicrobium sp.
CCTCGACTTCGGCGATGTGAATCGAGCAGGGCGCCGGATCGGACCAATAGGGGTGGAGCGGAGCGCGGGCGCGGCCTTCGAGCTGCCGCGCGAGCTCCCGAAACGGCTCGCTTGAATAGAGCTCACCGCCCGGATCGCGTCCGCCGCGCCAGTCGAAGAACAAGCGGTCGATCCCGGCCGCGCGGGTCTGTAGCGCGGCGATCACGGCGGCGGCGAGCGGGCGGTCCTCGGCTGCCCCAAGCGGCGCAACCCCGAGCCGGGCGAGCATCGCTTCGACCAGTGCGGTTTCGAAGCGCGGTCCCCAGTCGGCGAGGATTTCGGACAAGGCGGTCGACTCTCCGATATGGATCAGACAGCCGGCCAATTGAGCGACATCCCAATGGATCGCTTCGGGCTGGCGTCCGAACGCATAAAGCCCGCTTTCGTCAAAATAGGCGGCGGTGAAGCCCGGTTCCCAATCGGGAGTGAAACGCCACGGGCCGTAATCGAAGCTTTCCCCGGTTACGTTGATATTGTCGCTGTTGAGGACTCCGTGAACGAACCCCGCGGCCAGGTACGACGCGGCGAGCCCGGCGGTGGCGCTTGCGACGAGGTCGAGCAAGCGCTCGGCATTGGCCGAATCCTCGCCCGCCGGGGCTTCGCCGAACAGATGCGCCAGACAATAATGAGTCAGCCGGGCGATGTTCGGCTTGTCCTCGAAAAAGGCGAGCCGCTGGAAGCTGCCGATACGAACGTGGCTGTGGCTGAGCCGGGTGAGCACCGCCGAGCGGGTCGGCGAAGGCTCGTCGCCGCGATGGAGCGCCTCGCCGGTTTCGACCAGAGCGAAACTTTTCGAGGTGTTGACGCCGAGCGCTTCAAGCATTTCGGTCGCGAGGACTTCGCGCACCCCGCCCTTGAGGGTCAGCCGGCCATCGCCGCGGCGGCTCCACGGGGTGGTTCCGCTGCCCTTGGTGCCGAGGTCGAGCAGCCGGCCGCGCGAGTCGCGAAGCTGGGCGAAGAGGAAGCCGCGGCCATCGCCGAGATCGGGATTATAATGGCGAAACTGGTGCCCGTGATAGCGCAAGGCGAGCGGCCGGGGGAGGTTGTGGGCAAAAGGTTCGAAGCTGCAGAAATGCCTGATCCAGTCCTCATCCCGTGGAAGATCGAGCCCGACATGGGCGGCCCAGCGGCGGTTGGCGAAGCGCAGGATCGCCTTTGGAAAAGCCGCCGGGGCGACGGGATCATGAAATTCATCACCGAGATCGAGAATGCGCGGGTCGGGGCGATAGGCTTGCGGGCTGATCATTGCGCCGCAATAGGGGACCCCAGCCAAAGGGGAAACCGCGCATGACCGAATGGACCGACCGATACTGGACGAGCAGCGACGGGCTTCGGCTCCATTACCGCGACCATGACGGACCGGCCGATCGTCCGCCGATCATCTGCCTTCCCGGGCTGACCCGCAACGCGCGTGATTTCGAGCCGGTGGCGGACCGTTTCGCGGGCGAGTGGCGAGTTTTGTCGGTCGATTTTCGAGGCCGCGGCTTGAGCGAATTCGACCCCAAGCCCGAACGCTATCTGCCGTTTGTCTACGCCGCCGACGTGATCGAGCTTCTCGACCAGATCGGGATCGAGCGCGTGGTCCTGCTCGGCACCTCGCGCGGCGGGATCGTGACGATGATGCTCGCCGCCCACATCCACGACCGGATCGCGGCCGCGATGCTCAACGATGTCGGTCCCGAAGTCGATCCTGGCGGAATCGAGCGGATCAAATCCTATGTCGGGCAGCCGAGCGACTCCGCCAGCTGGGACGAGTTGTCGGGGGCGCTCGCGGCGACCAACGCCGACGTCTATCCCGATTTTGACAAGGACCAATGGCTGCGATTCGCTCGCCGCCTGTCGATCGAGCGCGACGGGCGCCCCGAGCTCGATTACGACATGCGGATCGCCGACAATTTCCAGCAGACCCCGGTTCAGACTCCCGATCAGCCGGCAGCGTCGGCCTGGCCGCTGTACGAAAAGCTCAAGGGGATTCCGTTGCTGATCCTTCGCGGCGAGCTGAGCGACCTGCTCACCCCCGACGTTGCCCGGAAAATGGCCGAGGCGCTCCCCGATGCCGAGCTGGTCACCGTGCCCCGCGTGGGCCATCCGCCGACGCTCGACGAACCCGAGTCGCTTGCGGCGATCGAACGGCTGCTCGCCCGGGCGCTCTCAGTCTCTAGGCCGAAATCCGCCTGAGCTTGGCAAGCGCCGGAGTGTCGCCTTCGTCGGGGTCGATGGTCGCTTCGAAGCGCCCGTCGCGGCCGAACAGCAGGACCGCGGCGCTATGGTCGACACTATAGCCGCCCCCGGGCTGTTCGACCCTGGCCGAATAGATTCCATATTGCTTCTTGACCGCTTCGATCTGCGCGGGCGAGCCGGCCAGACCGATCACCGGCGAACCGAACAATGCCGAATAGCGGCCGACTTCGCGCGGGCCGTCGCGCTCGGGATCGACGCTGACGAACAGGATCGCGAAGGCATCGTCGCCGCGGCCGAGCGCTCGGCGAAGCTTGACCAGCCGGGCGAGGGTGGTCGGGCAGACGTCGGGGCAATGGGTGAAGCCGAAGAAGATCGCATGCGGCTTGCCCGCCAGTTGAGCGCTCGAGAAGGGCTTGCCGTCGCTTGCAACCAGAGTGAACGGGCCGCCGATCGCGATTTGTTGTGGGGCCGCCTCGGGCGCAGGGCGAAGCAGCAGGACCGCGAGGACGATCGCTGCAAAAGCGGCGGTAATCCACAAGGCGAGCCGGATCCGGCGCAGCCTCATCGCGCGGCGTCCTCGACCATGATCATCGTCTGCATCGGGCCCGACCTTTCGAAGCGCAGCGTCGCGTTTCGCTTGTCGCCCGGGCGGAGCGGAGCGGCAAGTCCGGTCAGCATGAGGTGAGCGCCATTGGGGGCGAGCGCGACGCTCGACCGGGCGGGGATCGCGAGACCCTCGGGCATGGCTCGCATCCGCATCACTCCGCCCTCGTGCGAGCTATTGTGGAGTGTCGCGCTGGCGGCGCCTTCGACCGCGATTTCGATCAGCCGGTCGTCGCCGCCGCCGCGATTGACGATCGTCAGATAGGCCGCGCCCGAAGCCGCCCCGGCGGGGGTAGCGCGAGCCCAGCCTTGCTCGATCGCAATGGCAGGAGCCGGCTCGGGACTGCACCCGGCGAGGATCAACGCCGCAAAAAAACAGAGGAACGATCTCATCGAAGGGCGTCGTTGCGCAAGCTCCGGTTCCTGCAGTCAGGTACCGGCCAGTTTCACCATTTTCTGTTACGAGCCTTGGCGGAAGCGGCCAAGGCCTTGTCGGCCGAAATTTCCTTGCCCGAATCATCGACGTAATGGATGTCGAACGGGCCGTCCGCGACCATGAACAATATGCAGTCGACCTTGGTCGTGCAGCGGAAGCGGTGAACGTGCTTGCTCGGCAATTGCGAATAGGATCCGACCTTGAGGTACACCGGCCGCTGTCCGCGCATCTGGGCCAGCGGTATCCCCTGTAGAACGACAATTTCTTCGGACGGGGTGTGGAAATGATAGGGAACGATGCACCCCGATTTCATCCGCACCATCAAGGTCGAGCCGGTCTTCGCCATGTCGCCGCGCAGCACCGCGAAGCTCGTGCAGGCAGGCACCCCGGGAGACGACAGGAAGCTGGCGTTGGCGGGGTTCTGCAGCAGGATCCCCGGGCCGCGCGCATTGGCCGCGGCAGGCGCGATCGCAAAGGCGGCGAGGAAGGCGGCGAGGAACAGCCTTGTGGTCGATTTCATCCAATCCTCCGAGGTTTGTGATTTGTTGCAAAAATGTATATCGGATATCTTCAATCGCACAAGCGGAGATGCCGATGACAATAATCTGCACTCGTCACGGCGTGCCGGGGACCGAGGATGTCGAGCTGCTTGAGCTTGCCCGCGCGCTTGCACAAAGCGATTCCGAGGCAATCGCCGAACTGGGTTCACTGCATGATTATGAAGGCCAGTTGTGGGCGACCTGGAGTAGCGACGGCGCACGCGACCGGTTCGGATCCGCTTTGTCCGAGCTATGGCGACAACGACACCCCGACGGCAAGGCGCTCAACCTTTCTCCTTCGGAGGAAGCCTATGATTTTCAGGAAGACGTCATCAACAACGCCGATCCCGATTGACCTTGCGCGTACATAGCCTCCGGCGGGAATTGGCTTGGGTCAGGATGAGATCGTGCGCGGCGATACGATCAGCATATGGACAAACCGGATATGGGCCTTCACTCAACAATCATGGCTTCGGCTAAACGAAAGCCCATCTGCGAGAGGATGCAAGGGTGAGCGACAGCTTTGATTTCGTGATTGTCGGCGGAGGTTCGGCCGGCTGCGTCGTGGCCAACAAACTTTCCGCCGACCCGCGCCTGCGGGTGCTTCTGATCGAGGCCGGCCCGCCCGATACGCATCCGATGATCCATATGCCCAAGGGCTTCAGCAAGATCGCCGCTTCGCCCAAACATGCCTATTATTACGAGGCCCGGCCGACCGCCGGCGGCAAGAACTCGACCGAAACCTGGATCCGCGGGCGAATGCTCGGCGGGTCAAGTTCGATCAACGGCCTTCAGTATCAACGCGGCCACCAGGAAGATTATGATCATTGGGAACGCGACCTCGGCCTTGCCGGATGGGGCTGGAACGACCTCGGCCGGATTTTTAAATCGATGGAAGATCACGAGCTTGGCGCCAATGAATATCGCGGCGCAGGCGGCCCCTTGCCGATCACGGTGACCAAGAATCGCTCGTTCCTGATGGATCAGCTGATCAAGGCCGGAGAAGAGCTGGGGCTGCGCCATTTCGACGATGCCAACATGCCCGAGCAGGAGGGCATCGGCTATATCAGCGGGACCGCCAAAAAAGGACGGCGATGGAGCGCGGCAAAAGCCTTCCTCAATCCCGCACGGGGGCGCCCCAACCTCAAGATCGTCACCGAAACCGAGGTCCAGCGGGTCATCATCGAAAACAAGCGCGCGGTCGGGGTCGAATGCATCCACGAAGGGCGGACGATCGTCTATCGCGCCGATGCCGAGGTGATCCTCGCGGCGGGCGCGCTTCATTCACCCAAACTTCTGCAAATCTCCGGCGTCGGTCCGGCGCAGCATCTGGCATCGCTCGGAATTCCGGTCGTCGTCGACAGTCCCAATGTCGGTGCCAATATGCGCGAACATCTGGTCTTCACGATCCAATATCGGCTCACCGGCGATTACAGCCAGAACAAGCAATATTCGGGGTGGCGCATTCTCGCCCATGGCGCCCGCTACCTGACGACCCACAGCGGGCTGTTGGCGCATTCGCCCTATGACGTTACCGCCTTCGTCAAGACCCGTCCGGGACTCGACCGGCCCGATGCGCAGCTGGTGACCGGTCCTTTGTCGATGGACATGGCGGCCTGGGAAGGCTTCGCCAAGGGCATCAAGCTTGAAAAGGAGCCCGGTGCGCAGATCCTCGGCTACGGATTGCGTCCGGAAAGTCAGGGCACGGTGATGATCGAATCGCCCGACCCGTCGGCGCCACCGGCGATCACCCATAATTATCTGAGCACGCAGCATGACCGCGACCTGGCAATCGCCACAACGCGCTATATGCGGCGCTTGTTCGAACAGCCCGCGATCGCCCAATATATCAAGGCCGAAATGCTGCCGGGCCCGGCGGTTCAAAGCGACGACGAGATTCTCGCCGCCTATAATTTGATGGGCGGCCCCGCTTATCATGCGCTGGGCACTTGCCGGATGGGGGTCGACGACCAGAGCGTGGTCGACGAACGGCTCCGGGTCCGGGGGATCGAGGGTCTCCGCGTCGTCGACATCTCGATCTTCCCGACCCAGGTTTCGGGCAATACCAATGGGCCGGCAATGGCCGCCGGCTGGCGCGGATCCGAGCTCATTCTGGAGGACCATGCCCGCAGCCAAGCCGCTGCGGCGTGAAGTCTTCGTAGCGCAAGGGGCGCGTCGCCGAATTTTCGCCCCGGACGCAATGAGGCCCCACCTTGACGAAGGCGGGGCCTCATTCGTTTCACATGGCCTTGGCGGCTAATGCCCCGAATGGAGTTCCTGAACCGGCGGCGGGGGAAGATGATCGGCCGCGCCATTGGCTGCGGCGGCCCGGTACATCCATTCGCAATCAACGAACTCGCCTGCCGGAATGCCGTTTGTTCCGACGCCGCTCAGGCCCGCGTAAAAGATCACGAAAAAGGTCGCCCCATGGGCGCCGATGGTCGGCTTGTGATTGATGCCGCCGGCCTCGACGATGTAATCGCCCTTGTACATCGTCCCATATTCGTAGGAAAAATCGCCTTCGATGACCAAGGCGTGAGCTTCGCCGAAATGGTGATGATCGGGGGTTTCGAGGCCACCCCGCATCCGGATCATGGCGGTGAACATGCCGTGCGCCCGGTTGACGTAGAGAAGCTTGAACTCGCTCCCTTCCATCGCCCATGGCGTCCACGGAACATGGGCGACGCGAACGAGCGATGAACCGTCGGGGAAAATCTTTGACTCGTCGCGGCCGGCGACGGCGAAATCGCCGCCTTGACTAGCCCGTTGAACCGTAGAAGGCGCCGATTGCACGATAGTTGCCATTAATCTTCTCCTCAAGGTGCGCCCCCGGCGCTCGTCATGTAAATGAATATCAGTTATGCGTCTGATCGGCAAGGGCGCTGGCCGCGGCGAATAACGGCCCATCGGCATATCGAAGCACGATCAGCCGCATCGCCATCCCGCAGGCCCAGGACTCCTCGCCGTAGAGGCGGCAGGCCAGCCGGATGCCTTGGGCGAGGTCGACGATCCCGACCGCATAGGGAAGCTCGGCCTCGAACATCGCCGGACCGGCATGGATCCTGGTCCAGGCATATAAGGTCCCATTCGGCTCGACCGCGACCCATTCGATCGAGTCGCTCCAGCAATGAGGGCAGATCGGCTTGGGCGGAAAAGACAGGCTGTGGCAGTCGCGGCAGCGCGTCGTCTGGAATTCGCCTTGCGCGAGCCCGTTCCAGAAGCGTTCGGTGAACGCGGTGACCCGCGGCGGATAGGTGCGCGGGGAGGCGACCGCGATGACATCGAGGCTCATCGCTGCGCCTCGAGGATATGGACCATTGCGGCGTTGTAATTGCCCAGTTCGTTCATCAGCAATCCAAGCTCGCAGTCGCCGACCTGGCGCTCGCCGGCGCGGCCGCGCAGCTGGTCGGCAAGCTCGACGACGTTATACAGCGGGGTGGCGTAGGACGGATGCCCACGCGAAGTCAGCCCGCCCGAAGTCGCGATCGGAATCCGGCCATTGAGGCTGGTCTCTCCGTCGACCGCCGCCTGCGCCCCGCGGCCGCGTGGGATCAGCCCGGCGGCTTCGCTCGCGAGCACTTCGACGATCGTGCACGGGGCATAAAGTTCGGCGAGGTCGATGTCCTGCGGTCCGACCCCCGCTGCCTCATAGGCTGCGCGGCAGGCGGTCGCGGCGGCGCCGAAGGCGATCATGTCGTTGGGCCGATCGTCGATCTGGTGGACACCCTCATGGTAGAAAGCGCGGCTGCGGATTCGCACAGAGGGGCGACCGAGCGTCTTGGCGTAAGCTTCCGAGGCGACCACCACGCATGCCGCTCCATCACCTCGAGGCGGAACTTCGTACAGGCCCAGCGGCTCGACGATCGGCCTTTGCGCGATCACCTCATCGAGGGTGATCGGCGTCCGATATTGGGCAAGCGGATTAAGCACCGCATGCGCGCGGTTCTTGACCGCCACCGCGGCGATATCCGCTCGGGACACGCGATGCTCGTACATGTAGCGCATCATGTCCATCGCGTACCAGCTGATCGGAGTGAAACCGGCCGGGCTATGGAAATCGACGTCGCCGGTCTTGCGCATGCTTTCGACCATATGGTCGCGCGCGCTGACTCCGGTCTCCATGTTGATGCCGAGCGCGAGCGCGACCGGAGTTCTGCCGAGAAGCACCTCGTCGACCGCCTTGTCGAACGCAAGCGCCGCGGTCAGCCCGTTACCAAGCACCTCCATGACGATTCCGGAGCATTGCAGCTTGAGGTAAGCGGTGATGAAGGTGCTGAAATATTGCTGGCGCGTGTAGGGTCGCGGCTGAGCGACGACGATCGAACGGATATCGCGTTTTTCCGCGCCCGAATCCTCGACCGCATCGATGACGAGGCGAGCGAGCATTTCATGTTCGAGGGTTTGCAGCGCGGCGGTCGACGCCGTCTGATATCGGCCGACCGGAATCGCGCTGGTCCCGATGATCACCGCGGTGTCGCTCATTTCCCACCATCATCTTTGATCAGGGCAGCGGCATATCTGATATTTTATTTCTATGACAATCAAAAACATTATATGGCTCGCGAAGCTCGAGCTGTTTTCTGAGGAAACCAGGCAAAGACATGATCGAAGCCAGCACGCTGCAAGTCATCGACTCACGCCGGCTGGTCTATTTCTATCATGTCGCCAAGAACGGGAGCTTCAGCAAGGCCGAAGCCTTCGTCATGGCGCCGCAGCCGGTGATCAGCCGCCACATCCACAAGCTGGAGGAGGAGCTCGGAGTCCAGCTGCTCGATCGCAACGGGCGCGGAGTGACTTTGACTCCGGTCGGAAAGATCCTGTTTCGTCACGCCGAATCGATCCTCGGCGAGATGGCCGAGACGCTGGCCGATCT